>UQPP01000011.1 GCA_900543025.1 uncultured Collinsella sp. | reverse complement strand
GGTCTTTCATGCAGCAGGGGCTCTCAATGTTTTTATGTCCTGCTCATATCGTCTCCTCCAAAGGGCGCATCTGCACCCGGCCATCTTTGACACTTACACTGTAATCGTTTTCAGTTTCATATGTCTGTAATCGTTTTCATAGCAGGGTGAACGGTAGGAAAAAGCCGGCGAATGGTAGTTTTGAGACAAAAACTGGGGACTCAAAGGCAGGCAGACACGTCCAAGGCCTAGACATTCATGAGCTGATGCCCAAGTTTGAGCGTCTTGAGACCGCTCTCCCCTTCCTCGCCATCGAGCGCGTCGAGCAGCATGCTGGTGGCCTCGACGCCACTGGTCAGGTAGCCATAATGTACGGTGGGAATGCCACCCGTCAGCGCACGCAAAAATGCGTTGTCGCCAAAACCGCTCACGCGACGCACGCCCTCGCCCACGCCGCGCAGCTCGTCAAAAGCGCGCAGGGCGCCGGCCGCCATAGTGTCGGTCGCACACGCGATAAACGAAACATCGGGATCGACGGAGAGCAGTTCGCGCGCAGCGCGATAGCCCGAGTCGAGCGTAAATGACCCCTGGCGAATCAGGCTCGGATCAAGCACCGCGCCCGCGGCGCGCAAGCCGGCCTCAAAACCGCGACGACGGTCGAAACCGGCCGCGCGGTCCTCTTCGGAAACTCCAATGTAGGCGATCTTGCCGTCCACGCGACCCGCAAGCGCACGGCCCAGCTCAAAGGCAGCCTCGTAATCGTCGTGATAGACACACGGCGCGCCCTCGACATGCTGGCCGATCAGCACGATGGGCACGCGGCACGACTCAATCGCCCGGCGATGCTCGTCGGTGATCATAGTTGCCACCAGCACAATGCCATCAACCGGGTGGTTTTGGAATAAATCGAGGTATTCGAGCTCGCGATCGGCCTCGTTGTCGGTATTGGCAAGCAGCAACTGGTAGCCACGGCGACCGAGCACCTGGCCAATGCCAGCGGTAATGCGGCTCACGGATTCCGAGTTGATCTTAGGCACGATGACGCCGATGAGCTTGGTGGAGCCGGTGCGCAGCGCACGAGCCTGGCTGGACCGCACGTATCCGGTCAGCTCAATCGCTTGCTTAATGCGCTCGGCCTTATCCGCCGAGATATATCCACCGTTGAGGTAGCGCGAGACGGCGGCGCTCGAAACGCCCGCCAGCTCGGCCACATCTTTCATCTTTACCACGAGCACCCCTGTCATTGAAATCGCTTTCACCATGATACCTGTTCGTTCCGGCGTTCTAACGAACGCCGGACCGCTCGACGCTGCGCGGACATCTGCCGTGGCGATCTGCCGCTCAAACCGTCGCTCGCGTACATGAAGTACGCTTCGCTCCTCTTTCGCGGCACCTCGCCACGGCAGCTGCCCGCTCGCTAACGCACGCTCGACCAGGAAGGCCCCTCTTTGCGCAATCTGCTCGCTAGGGTTCTAGCCGTGGTATTCACCGTTGTATTGGATCAACGTTAGATCTTCCACGCCATCGAGCGCGCGGATAGCGTCGGCATAGGGCATATCCACACCGTCCGAGAACACCTCGACGGCCATCTCGACCTTGTCGCCGCGCATGGTCTTGGACTTGACGGTGAACTTGGTGCGCCCAAATGCACGCACGATATCGTCGCCAGTGGTCTGACCCGTGTAGTGGATGACCATCATGTACACGCGCGCCTTGTCCTGGTGGCTCGCAAAGCTGGCAATCATCACCACGATCACCACTGCCGTGAGCCCCACGAGCGCATACATGCCGGCACCTGCCGTAATGCCCGTGGTAATGGCCCAAAACAGATACAGCAGGTCGAGCGGGTCCTTGACCGCCGTACGATAGCGGACGATAGACAGAGCGCCGACCATACCGAGCGAGATAACCACGTTGGTCGAGATCGCGAGCGTGACCATGCAGGCGAGCACGCACATGCCAACGAGTGTCACGGCAAAGCTACGCGAATACACCACGCCGGTAAAAAAGCGCTTGTACACGTAATAGATCAGGATGCCCATGGCGAGCGCCACGAGCAGCGACAGGCCAATCTTGGCAGGGTCGACCTGGCCAAACGCCTCCAAGACGGAGTTCTTAAAAAAGTCCCTGGTGCTCATGGTCTAAATATCCCCTCGGTTCTCAAAATCCGATTCCCAGTAATTAAATCCGCGCAGGTAGGCGGTCTTTTCGTAACACAGGCAGTACTTGGAGACAGCCGTGAGCTCGGCCGCGCCCGGCGGCACCATATCGCGCACCTGCTGCGGGCAAAACTCCGTAAACTTGACCTCCATCACCAGCTTGCCGGGCTCCAGGACCGGCAGCGCGGGCAGCGTCGCGTCAAAGATATCGTAGCTTCCCACCGCGGCACGCACGTTCATGTCAAACGTGATGCGCACGGTACCCTCATCCATCACCCACGGCTCGCGCTCGTAGTCCACGATGGTCCGTGGGCGCATCACGTTGCAGATGCACTCGATGTAGAACTCGCGACAGAGCGGATAGGGGCTCCTCAGCAAAAAGTCGTAGTCTCCGGCCAGGATCTGCTCAAACTCGCCGCGCGTGAGCGGCGCGTCCTCTTTGTAGATCCAGCTACCGTACTTCTTTTTGCGCTCGAGCTTAATCACCTTGTCGCCGCCGTTATAGATGCGCACGCGATACTTTTTGCGCATGAAAATACCGGCGTCTTTTTCCTCGTAGGCCGAGTTGCAGTAGTCGTCAAAGTACAGGCTGCGAATGGTGTAACCGCCCGAGCGCGCATGCTTGTCCAGCTTAAACACCGGCGCCATGCGACAGACAAGCGCAGTGTGCTCACCCTCATTAATGAGATATTTGAGCTCGTGGCGATAACGCTCCTGCGTGGTACGCGCAGGAGGTGCCGCCAGGCGCTCAAGCAGCGCGCTAGCCCTCCTCATACGTGTCCTCCACGACCTTACCGCCGTCTTGCACGTAAAAACACTTCATGCCGTAATGCTTGCCGTCGTCGGTCACATAGTAGTCAAACGCATCTTGCGTATAGCCGTCGGAGTTAGTGGCACGCACGCGCACAAAGTACTGGCCGGAATCGGGCGCATCGCAGGTCACCTCGGGAAGCAGCACGTCCTCTGCCTTAAAAAGCACGTCGCTTATGGCATAGTCGCGCGCAAGCTCGACGGTATAGCGAATATCGCGCGCCTCAAAGTCGTACGCGGCATCCCAGCTCATGCGCAGCTTACCGTTATCGATCTGCGGCACGCCAATGTAGAACGGCATGGGCTTTTTATAGCTCTCGCAATAGCTTTTATAGTTCTCCTCGATCTCAGAAGGAATCGCCGCGGCAATCTGCTCGTATTGATCCTTGGTGACAGGCAGATTGTCGATATCGGGCGAAGCAAAGACCAGGGATTCAGTCACCTCGCGGTAGTGCTTGATCATCTTGCTCAGGCGCACATCGGTCAAATACGAGCGGAGGTCCTTGACAGCACGGTCGAGTTCGCTGCGGAACGACTTGCTGCGCAACGCGCGGTTGAACAGCACGTTGCCCCAGTAGTTGCTTACGCCGCGCTCCCAGCTCGCGTAGTCCGAGAACCCCTTCAGGCTCAGCTCAAGCTTACGCAGCATGCCGTCGTTATCCCAATCTAAAAAGTACCAAGTATTTGAGTTGAGCGGGCTGTACAGATAGCAGTTACGGTTCTGCGTATCGCAGTTGCCCGTCAGGATCTGAAACGCCAACCAATAGACCAGATTCTCGGTATCAAAGTAGGTGTCGAGCACGTCATCGATCTTTTGCGATTCGTCGTTGAGCGCATCGAGCATCTCGATGAGCTTGGTGTGGTCCGAGTCGCCCTTAATCTCGAGCATGCCCTCAAAGGTAGCCTGGTTGTAGTCGGGATCGTCGGCAAGCTTAATAGTTTCCTCGTAGCGATAGAAATCGAAGCTGTTCACCTTGTACAAATGCCCGTTCTTATCCAAGCCGTGCGCCTTAAGCGCCGTTTTATTGAGCTGCTCCACCTGCGTAAACAAGCCGTAGTCCACAAAGGTATCGTTGGACTTTTCGGTCTGGTCGCACACCCACAAATGCACAAACTGCGTGCGCAGGCCCATCATCTGGGGAATCCCGCGGATAAGGTCGTAGGCCATCTTGTTGCGAAAACGCATGCCCTCGCCCATGTGCTTGTTAAGCGCAATCGCGCGCTGTTGGCGCCAGGTACCCTTGCCCTTTTTGAGCTCTACCTTGTAATTCTTCTGCGTATAACCGCTCGACGTCTGGCCGCGCACCTGCACGGTAGCATTGGGCGCTTCCTCGCCATAGCCAACCTCGCCGGCCACCGGGCCGTCTTCGTCGCCCGCCTGCAGCAGGCCCATAACCTGATAGCGCGCCACGCCCATGTCGGCGTAGTCATACACAGAGTACGTATTGATCTCGGCCCAGCTATGATCAGTGTTCTCGGAACTGTTACCGCGTGAGACCGTCAGATACATGGTCACAATGCCCGAGTCGTCGTAGACCTCGTAGAGCTCGTCCTTGTCGCGCAGATGCTTGGTTTCACCCGAGACCTCGGCCTTTTTAATCTTGTCCTGCTTTTTGACCTTTTTGGTCGAGGAGTCTTCCTGCACCGAGCAGCCCGAAAGCAGCAGCGCACCGGCAGCCGCCTCAATCAAGCGACGACGAGACATCATCCTATCGGTCATCAGAACCTCCCCAATAGTTGCGATACACACGGACCACCGCACGCTCAAACCAGCCATGCGGCTCACCCTTATGGCGGGCTTCCTCATAGCGCTGCTCGGCACGGTCGAGCAAGCGGCCCAGTTGTGTAAAGCGACCCGTCTTGTCGGTCGCCACCATGGGCTGTTGACTCAGGATACGATACGGCAAGTTGGCGGTATAGGTATCGAGCCGCAGCAGCGCCACGATAAAAAACACCGCCGCACCCAACAAAAAACCAAAGCCGTAAAACTGCTGCGGCAAAAGCAACGACACGGCGGTCGCCAGCCCGGCCACACCGGCAAACAGGCCCGAAGCCAGCACGGCTCCCTTGTAGTCGGTAAAGTACAGCAAGATGAGCATCACCGTATTGCCCACGGCATACAGACCATAGCCCACGCACAGCGTGCGAAAATACCCGTGCATAAGGCTGTTAAAGCCCAGCGGCAGGGCCGAGAGCACCGTGGTCTCGAGCGAGATGACCGCCGCGGTCACAAATAGCTGCTTAAGCGCGCAAAACCACAGCTCCCGGTTGAGCGTGGCGAGCATTTCCTCCTCGGCAACCACAATATCGCCCACTACACCGCCGTCGTTAAACAGGCTGTAGTAGTCGCGGTAGCGCGGATAGAAATTGACCTCGACCGAGACCACAAAGTTGACGGTCGTGACCAGAATGGTCAAAAACGCGATGAGCGCCGGCACATCGTAGTAGGGCGCGCCATAAAACAAGCCCTTGACCTGCACGCCAATGGGACCGGCCCAAATAATCACCAGGTGCGCAAAGAGCCCCAGGTTGGTAAACAGGCCCGTGAGCGCCAGCGGCATAAACTGATCGAGCCACTGCAAAAAGAGCCAGGGGCTGCGGTCGCTCTGCGGAAAATACCGGTACAGCAGCACCACGTCCCAGGCGAGCATGACGCCGTAGCCCAGGGCGATTGATGCCAACAGGCCCTCGACCGGCGGCAGTCCCAGCGCCAGCGCGGCCAGGGCGAACAGGCACGCCACGCCAATGGCGGCCGCAAAGCTACACAGAATGTCACGGTAATCCTTGATGGCCGTGAGATAGCTCATGCCGTTCCAGTTGACGATCATAATGTTGAACAGCCACAGACACAGCAGCCCCTGCAGCAGCGTGGCGCCCGAGAACAGCAAAAAGACGCCGTAGAGCACCGTGCCCGCAACCAGCATGATGGCGTTGGAGCCCCAAAACGAAGGCAGAATCTCTTCTTCGCGCTCGGCAAAAAGCATGTCCGCCAAAAAGCGCGTGACCGGCATGGAGAAAAAGCTCGTGAGCGTAAGCGACGCCAGCAGCGTATAGGTCACCATGCACACCAGCAAATCCTGGTTGGCGCGCCCCACGCCCCACAGACCGCACAGCACCAAGATACCCACCTGGAGCAGCACGCCCAACAGCATGGGACCCGTGCACACAATGCCGGCGTAGCCATAGGCGCGCATCGTGGCAAACAGACCCTTGCGCCTAAACAGGTGCTTGAGCTCAAAACCGATTCCGGCCACCGGCTACTCCCCCTCTCTGGGCAGGTCAAACGCACGCGCCGCCTCGTCGTACAGCGCGCGATAGTTGGCGAGCATCTGCTCGTGCAAAAAGTACGTGGCAACGCGACGCTGGCCGCGCTCCCCCATCTCAATGCGACGGGCGCGGCTTGTGCACATGCGCTCCATGGCATCAGCCAGGCCCTTGCGATACATAGGCGGCGTCACAAAACCTGCCACGCCAAAGTCGTCGCCCGGGGCGCCTTCGAGCAGCTCACGACAGCAGCCCACCTCGGTCGTAACGCAAGGACGACGCGCTGCAAGCGACTCCAGCACGCTGAGCGGCTGGCCTTCGGAGATGCTCGTCAAAATGGTAAAGTCAAGCTTTTCCATGTACTCGACCACGTTGACGCGGCCGGTAAAGATCAGGTCGTGCACGCCCAGGGTGTCGACGAGTGCATGGCACTCGGCGCCGTACTCCTCGTCGTCCACGCCGCCCATGATGTGCAGGCGCACCTTGGGCAGACGCTCGTGCAGCTCAAAGAAGGCATAGATCATGGTCTTGACGTCCTTGATGGGCG
Organism: uncultured Collinsella sp.; assembly: GCA_900543025.1. GTDB lineage: Bacteria > Actinomycetota > Coriobacteriia > Coriobacteriales > Coriobacteriaceae > Collinsella. The sequence goes on along the minus strand of UQPP01000011.1, from coordinate 49,243 downwards.
CCAGGCGCACCACCGCGCCAATGTCCACCCAGCCGTCATCGGGCTTTAAGGGTATGTCCTTAAAGCGATCGAACTGGATGCCGTTGGGGATGACCAGGCATTTGTCCGCATCACAGCCCATATCGATCTGCGTCTTGCGGGCGTTGTGAAACAGGCTCGTCACGCGAAAGGCGCGGCGGTAGATCTCCTCCGAAAGCAGGTAGAAAAAGCGGATCCAGCGATCCTTAAACGACGGCACAACCCAGTCGGCGCGAATGATCTCTTCCTCGCGTTCGCGGGTATAGATGCCATGCTCGGTGAGCAGCACCGGCGCATGGTGAACGCTCGAACCCAGGCAGGCGAGCAGGCCGCCGTAGCCAGTCGAGATGGCGTGGTACACATCGGCCACCGGCACCTCGCTGCCCAGCAGGTAGAGCACAGGCAGCAGCATGGAGCGCATGGTATGGAATGCGTCGGCAAAGGGCGTGTAGGGGTACTCGGCCAGGCACACGTCGCGAAAGATATCCATAAAGGTGCGGCTCTGCAAAAACGAGAGCGGATGCACGCGACGGCGCTGGAAGATATCGAACAGCACGTCCCAATCCGGATTGGAGAGCGACACCAGGCGGCGCAACGCCTCGCGCTCGCGGTCGTTATAGTCTGCCTCTTCCTGCTCGCCAGAAAGGCGCAGGGCGTCGTCCAGGAACACCTCGTGCACCTCGACCACATTACCGGGCAGCTCGTAGACAAACTTGCCGCGGTCGGCAGCATGCGCGCCAATCACCCACAGCACAAACTCGTGCTCGGGCATGGCCTGGATATAGCCGTGCATCCAGGTGGACACGCCGCCGTGCACATAGGGGTAGCAACCCTCGAGCACCAAGCAGATTCTCATTTGTCGCCACCCTCCTTGCGCGCAATGGTCACCGTCTTGTCCGTGGCTTTGACCAGGTACAGGTCGCCCGTCAGATGCGTAATCTCGCCACCCGCGACTGCACCCGGCTCGCCGTTGTTGGCGCGGAACATGAGCCACGCTTCGTCGTGGAAATTGCCCAGACTGAGCGTCCAGGCATCCGCATCTGTATCCACGCTCACCGTTACGGACGAAAAGCGCTGGATGGCACCCGAACATTCCGAGCCGGTCTGGCGACGCAGGTCAGGCGCAGACTTGCTAAGCCAGTCCAGGTAGTCGGTCAGGCCGCCCTTGTAGACCTCCCAGCCCTCTGTAGCGCCGCGATCGGGATCGAGCAGGTCGTCCGGGTGCATAAAGTGCGTGCTCACGTAGTGCATATTGAGCTCGGACACGGCAGCCAGGCGCATATAGGAATCGCCGACCATGCCGCCCGAGACAATACGCGGCTGCTCCACAATGCCATCGCTCGCCACGCCAAACTCCTGCACGTACGGAAGATCCGTGCCATCCTCAAAATACGTACTGGCAATGGTCTTAATGCGCGGAACATCGGTGCCGATAATCTTGCGCGCGCGGGCCGAAAGGATATTCGACGGCGGCACGTAGACGGAGCCGTGCGCGTTGGGCAGTACCTCGTCCTGGAAGGCGATGAGCTCGTTGAGAGACGCGACGAGCGTCTCCTTGTTCTTCCACGTCTTGTAGTCGTACAGCGTGCCATAGTCGGTGTCCCAGAGCGCCAGCGGCTGATGGTTGTAACCGTGAAAGCCCAGCTCTCCGCCCATCTGCAGCAGCATGCCGCCAAAGTAGCGGAACTGCGTAGTATCGGCCTGGCGCGCGGGCTCGGTCTGGTTGACCGCGTCCTCGTAGTTTTCAATCATCACGCCGGTATAGCGAATGTCGTATTTTTGCGCGAGCTTTTGCAGATCGGGCCACCAGACCTTGGCATAAAAGTCGGCGATGGAAAGCCCGTAGTCGCGCTTGATGTAGGTGCCGTCGCCCGAGGGCACGGGGCTGGGAAAGTCGTCCAAATAGAACACGGCGCTGTTGATGACCGGATAGGCCGTGGCATCGCCGAGTAGGCTGATCGCCGCGGCATAAAACCCGCGCATGACCTTGTCGTAGACACCGATATTGCACACCACGGTGCGTCCGCTACCGCAATCATTCGACCAAATGAGCGGGGCGCCCGCATCGCCGGTCTTAGCCCACTCACGCGCCGTCTCGCGCAGCGAAACCGAAAGCGACGAATCAAAGGGGTCCGAGAGCTCGTAGCGCTCTCCCCCGCCCAGCATAAAGTCCTCGCTCGGCACAATGCTTTCGGCTTTTACATAGTCATATCCGGCCGATTCAATGCCAAGCTTGGGGGCAATCACTTGCAGATAGCTCGAGTTGTCCGGCGGCATGGCGAGCATAAGCGAACCGCCGGCACTCACCCAACTCATAATGTCGGTCAGGTGCGTACCGAGCCTATCGAGCGACGGCATGAGCAAAATAACGCGATCGTAGGAGGCCAGCGAGGGAATGGCATCCACGCCATCCAGGACAAGGTCCACGTCGCGGTGCGCGATCTTCATGTCGAGCAGGATCTGGTCAAACTGCTCCTTTACGTCCTCGACGCCGGCTTGATCGGAATCGGTAATGACCAGGCATCTGGGCTTTTGGCCAAATATCGCCGAGGAGGCCGCCACCGCATCGTTGGCGGCAAGCATCCCCAGCTTATGTTGGCCCGCACTGTACTGCACGCCGGCGCGCTCCACCAGCAGCACGGCGGCCATGGCAATAAAGACCGCCCACACCACGAGCAGTCCCATCCAACGAAAATGGCCCGCACGGTCGCGGATATGCTGCACCACGCTCATCGGGCCTCCTCTCCGTTGCGCCAAAAAGCCAGCTCCTCGCGGTTGGCGGCGCTCAAGTACACATGCTGTTTATCAATCGCATCGATCACACGCTGAACCTCGTCACCATCGCGGCGCATCACCGCCAGGCGCAGGCAAAGCATCCAAACCTCCTGCTCCTCGGGCGCGTCGAGCACCAGCTGGTCGGTCACGGCCTGCGCCTCATCGATCTGGTCGACATCAGCTAGCGCCGCGGCATACCGAATACGCGGCTCAACGGAGTTCTCGCGCTCGCAGCGGCGCGCAAGCAGGCGCGCGTACTGTTGGCGCTGAATCTGAGCCACGCGTCCCTCGGCCAAGCCCGAGTCCAAGTATTCACCAAGAAAATCGCAGTATTCATTGAGATTATGCGCGCTCGGGTCGGTCTTAAAGGCGTGCTCCAGCTGCTGTAGTTTAAGGTCGGACTCCTTGGAGATCTGCGCCACCGCCGTCGCGGCATAGTGCGCCACCTCAACGTCATCGTTAAGCTTAGCCGCCTGCAGCTGCGCCAGATACGCACCGGGCTCCTCAGTGAGCATGGAGAGCATTAAGCGGCGCCGGTCTGCCGGGTCGTTAACGATGAGCGCCTCCTCGAGCGGGATCACGCCTGCATCGGCTTCACGGTCGTGCACCAAGATGCTGCGATGCAGCTCGTCGTTAATGCGCAGCGATTCCAACGTGGCGTCCTTGGGGTCCGCACCAAACACGGCGCTGCGCGCGATAAGCAGCACCACCAGCAGCGGCCCCCACAACGGCACGAGCACCATCACGGCCAGCATATGCCCGCGCACCGGCAGCAGGCCCAACTTCATAAGCGTCCACAGCACCAGGCAAACCAGCGCATGAATCAGCAGCAAGACGGCAGCAACGACAAGCGAGATCAATCGGCATCCCCCTCGCCGTTACCGGTGTCGGCAATGTGCTGCAGCAGCGCCACTATGTCCTCGCCGTCGACGGGCTCCACCGCAATCTGCTTCGCGTTTAGGCGCTCACGGATAATGGGCAAGTCGCACGCCTTTGCCTGGCGCATAAGCAGGTAAAGCACGTCACCATCGACCAGGCCCGCCGCATCGCTCTCGCGGATTGCCGACCCAATCGCGCCCACCAGCTCGCAGACAGGTTCCATGCCCGGCACCACGCGCAGGAGCAAAAAGCTCCCCATCTTACCGTCTGCCAGCGCCTGCTCGGCCGCGAGCTCCTGGCCAAAGGCCGCCTGCTTGAGCACGCACGTGCCATCGACGCAGCGTTTATCCTGCGCCACCGCCTCGTAATCGAAGGCACGGCCCAGCGCACTTTCGACCAAGCCGCACAAGATGCGGAACAGGTTTTGATAATAGAGGGTCATTTGGTTCTCGGCCGCGCAGCGCACAAAGATCAGCACGGCGGGTGCCCCGTCGCGCTCGATCGTGTATCCAAACATGGGCAGCCCCGGCATCAACTCGCGATTCACCCACAGGTTCGAACGGCCCCCGCCGCCCAAAAGGGGCGCAAGCTGATCAAGCGAGAGCGAGCGCGTGGCGTCTTCGGCAATCACGGGGCTCGCCGCCACCAGACGTGCAAACGCCCCGCCCGAAACGTGGTAGATCGCCACCGAATCGTTTTGGAGAATCTCACCCATGAGCTCGCAGCACTTGCGGTAGATGTCTCGCGGATTGAGCACGTCGAGCTCTTGCGTCACGGCAAAAATCTTGCCAAAGCTATCGTGGCGCCCCACAATCTGGCGCTTGTATGTGCGCTTGTCCTCGATGGCATCGTGGTAGAGCTGCGTGAGGAACGTATTGCGATTACGCACGAGCTCGTTTTGGTCGCGCTCCACCTTAATGGCCTCGCTGTTGCGCAGCCGCACATAGCCGCACACGGCGCCAACCACAAAGTACGCGATAAACGGCAGCCAGTTGGACGGCTCGTAGAACAGGCCCTGGAAGGTATAGCCATACTGGGTAAAATAGCTCACAGCCAAACCCACCGATGCCAGCAGCGCCGCAACCAGACCAAAGTCCAGACCATACAGCGTGCCGATGAGCACGACGTAGAGCAGGCGATAATCGAGCACGTTGAGCTGCGCCGATTGGGAGAATAGATGATCCAGAACCTCAAACAGGATCCAGGCAACGCCCGTCTCCAGGCATTTAATAGGCAGCGTGTGCATCTGAATGCGGTCGATGGCGGCGCGCAAGGGGTTGACCTTCCCTGCGCGGCCAGCATCCCAGCGAGCCTGAATGGTCGAGAGGTCGCGCAGCAGATCGTAGCGCTGAAACCAGCCGTAGCGAACGCGAATGATGTCGCTGACGGGCAGAGCATAGCCGGCAGAATCGCCATAGGCAACTGAGAGCCCTGGGAACAGCGCCTTGAGGGCCTCGCCCACCTCACCTGAGGTGTGATGGAAGGTATCGGCAACGTCGAGCGTCTCAAAGGAGGCGTCCCAGCTGTCAAAGATGCGGCGCACCAGCACCGCGAGCTCCTCGGCGCACAGCAGGGGAAACGGCGCGTCCTCCGCGCCCTGCAAAGCGACCGATCCGGTTAAGCACGCGTCGAACAGCGGCACCAAAAACGGATCATCCAGCGCGGAAGAGGCAGCATACAGGAAAGGCGCGCGCAGAATCTTTGCCTGAACGCCTTCGTGCGCAGCGTAATGGCGGCACAGGTCATTGGCCGCGCGGGCAATAATCCCCTTGCCCGTTCGCCCCGCGGCGTCGGAGGCACCCTCGGCACCCGCGGGCCCCGCTACATACAGCAGCTGGACCCGGCGACCCATGCACGCACGAAAGACCGAGCGCAGCAGCTCGATATCGCCCACGGTATCGGTATGCGGGGTAAGGAAATTAGACAGGTAGACCACGCGGTCGAACTCGTAGGCCTGCTCCAAGTGCTGGAGGAGCTCATTCCACGAGGCATGAGGCGACGACTCATCGCGGCGCGATTCCGCGGCAGCGACGACCTTAACGTGGTCCCCGGGGAACGCCTTGGCACAAAAGTCATCGTCAACATATGCGGTGTTGCCAACAACCAGCACTTCCATGGCGCACTCCTCCCCTTAATTCCACATTTGTCATAGTCAAACATGCGTATTGTACGCTGTCAACGCGAGCCAGGGCGACTTTAAGGCTGTTTTAAGAACATTTTCAGAGGATGTGGGGGCGACGAGAGTGCTAAATGAGCGCCCAATCCGGAAGTATGCGGTAAATTCTTGACATGCCAACCACACCAGATAGCGGCAACGCTTCTACCTGCTGTTTCTTTACATGAAGAGGGCGATGTGCTCGAGAGTCCCGAAATTTGCCGCATACTTCCGTCGGGCGATTCCGGAAGTGCGGTGAAAAACTGAGGTCTGTCGACCAGACCCCGGTTTTGGGCATCAGCGACCTGCGGTTTTGTTGCTGAAAATCGGGTTGTGCTCGGTGAGTTCCGATTTTTCCCAGCACTTCCGAAATTACGACTCCGCATCGAGGGTTCTAGCAACAAAGACGGCATCCGTGACAACATCCAGTTGTCGCGGAAACGTCAAAGGGCCGTTGTCGGAAACCGAACAACGACCCTTCTTGGTCATCGCCTCACGTAAAGTACACGGCGACTGCATCACTAGAACATCTTACCGTAACGTCAAGCACCCGAGATCCCCGGAGATGCGCCTCTATTCCGCAAACTGATACCTTACCTTGAGGCCATTCAACTGGCTGTATGGCAGATAACCGTCCTTTTGCAAACGGCCCACAACAATTCCTGGGGCAATTCCTATCTCATTGGCAAAAGACATCACGGAACTATGCGTCTTGTTTCCAACAGCGATCTGAGCATATGACTCTGGAGGAATCAAGGTATCACGCGCGAAAACATCCGCCGCGCGCTCCTCCTCTTCGGTAGTCCCAGCGGTCCGTCCAATGTGCCCATTAATAACATGCGCCAATTCATGGAAGAGACTAAACCAGAACTTATCGGCATCGGCCCCGCGCAGCGTAAGCGCGAGCACAATCTTTGATCCGTCATAGAAAGTCGCACCATTGAGAAACGTGTGCTCAAGATGGGGCAAAAAGACCGTCGCAATCCCACATTCAGCCAACATAGACACAAGGGCTGGCTGAAAATCTGCAGGATCCATAGACGTAAGCTCTCTGAGTTTGGGAATACACTCTTCAATCTTTCCAACATTGATCTTACCGGTCGTTATCTCTCGCGCATCGATCTTGGCCTTCTGAGCCCAAGCCAAAAGCGCATATTCGGATTCAGCGGTTTCCTTCTGGCGACGATAAGCAATTCCCGGAGCAAGTCGGTCCTCATTCAGCAGCGTAAGCCTAACAACCTCAAAGAATTTTCTAAGCTCGACCACTTTCTTAGCTACGGAGCGCGTCGGCTCGACCCATCCCAGTTTGGCCATTTGCGCATAAGGAAACTTCCTGGCTATCTGCTTATCCTCTTCGATAGAATTTTCGTCCTCGACCTGTAACAACTTCTCACGATAACGTGCCTCAAGATTCATCCAAAATGCCGAGGGAACGCCCAGCACCATCTCGAGCCTATGTGCAGTATTTGGAGTAAGCTCAACTTGCCCATTTATAAGCTGGCTTATGAACTTCTCGGAGTAATCCATGCGCCTAGCAAACTCGCGCTGGCTCATACCGCGATACTCAAGCTGCTCCTTTATAGTGGCTCCCGGTGGTGTTGCGATATAAGTCTTGCTCCTTGCCATGCCCTCTCACCTCTTAAGCATTCTCCTATTTACAAATCTCATGCTAGTGGTAGTCAACGATTTCTTGAATTTCCGCTATCTGAATCTCATCTCTAATGACTTCAAATACCAATCGCAGAGGATGCACCAAGTTCATTGCAAATTGCCCCTTACGGTCACCAACAAGCTGATGGCATCGCCCGATCCCAAACTGGACGAGCATCTCAACGGAATCAGCGGCACCGATCTCGTCGACGCGTTGATGAATAAGACCCGCAGTTCATTTACCGTACTTCTTAGTAGCATCGGAGGCGTTCGTACAGATCTTCTCGATTTGTCGGTTTCTGTAATTGACCTGCATGACCACCTCCTAACATTGTTTTACCTCTACGGTAAAACTACTATAGCAGCTAAGTAGGACAAGAACAATATCGGCAGGAATAGCAGGCCAATCACACCGGAATGACACAGTGCGTCTACCTGCGGTTCTTTTACGCGAGAAAGCTGTTGCGCTCAGGGGTTCCAAAGCTTGTCGCATGCTTTAAGCAAACGTTTCCGAAAGTGTGGGGAATCCGAGATCCGTCAACCAAACCCCGGTTATAGGCATCCGCGACCTGCAGTTTTGCTGAAAAATTCGGGGGGGGTGATCGGCGGTTTCCGATTTTCCTCGCACTTCCGTAATACGCGATGAAGCCCGCCGTCCTAAAGCGGAAACGTGACAAATATCCTTTAGAAAACAGCCCCCTTAAACGCGAAAACCGCCTTTCGGCGGTTCCCACGGACCAAGCCGGACGTACCGTCGCAAGGCCTCATCACAATTCACACTCCAAGGAAATACACAGCCCCGGTCAATCCTCGGCCAAGAATCCGTTGCAAATTAGGACCAGGGAAATGAGTGTCAGTAAAGTTACATGCGAGCAGAAAATCACACGCAATTTCGCCTTTTCTCAATTGAGATGTAAGTTTTGACAGTCCGAATCTTACATCCAAACAAATAGGGGCCGGCGTATCAACCCACTTCAAGTTTCGGATCGGGCGCTACGTCAACTTTCTCGACATTACCCAATCTGGCACGGAGGATTGAAGATCACCCTTATCTTGGCAGCTATCAGCCCGAAACGCACGGGGCGGTCCGGGACGCATCAACCAATGGGAGGACACGCCATACCTAACGACGACATCGACTACCTACTGAAGTTCGCACCCCAAGAAGTGTATATCGACGACCTGACGAGCGGATGTCTCTATATGAACGCAACCATGTTCTCGACCAAGCCAATGCTACCCATTACACGCCTTGGCCAGCAGAACAAGCCTCTTAGCGGCATCATCGAAAGATCCCACAGCGTAATATCCGTCTTTATCCTTACCAATGCACCCAACAAAAGGTGAGGACAGGAACTCGAGCATTTCCCCGACCTCACTGATCGACAAGTCTTCAATTGAGGACGTTCCATTTTTCATGAACCAGTAAACATCCCGCTTAGACATCAAGCCGCCAAATTCTTTATCTTCGTTTTGAGAAAGCAACGCCCTGAGCACCAAATCGAGCAGTTTGGTCGTTCGCCTAAAGCGAGCGATAGCGGGATCCAATAGACCAAGATCGATAGACCCCGAATTCTCGAAGAGAATTTTATAGTCTTGAGAGACGAGAGGAATCTCCTCTTGAATCTTAAGAAGCTTTTCCAACTCGCTAATTCCAAATAACGCGACGTCATGTTCCTTGGCCCTATCGCAGATCCGTTTTTCAGAAAAACTTGAACCCACAACGGCGATGAACGACGCATCGTGCTTACGACGATGCAGCTCAAGGGTATCAAAATCGACTTGTGAGGCAGAGACCCCGCCATTAGAGGTTGATTTGGCATCAATTACCACGGAATACGAAAATCTCGAAGCAGCATTCGCGACAGCTAAAACATCTGTGTCACCAGAGCCGCCCAACAAAGTCGTTCTAAATCCAAGGCGACTAAAACACCGCTCCACAGCTCGTTCCAGACGATCGGGATGACCGGAATCGCGCGAGGCATCCCAAAGCTCTCCAATCAGTTTGTCGACATCGGTAGCCACGGGCTGCTCAGGTCCCGCCCCCTGTTTGCCAATGGAATCGACGGTGAAATTAAAGCCATATCCACTCAAAAAAGAATCACAGTGCTCAGTTGCCTGATAACTCATCTGGCTTCTCTTTTTTAGTAAGCCAGCTTTCAACAACACATTTAGACGCTTTCTTAGCGCATCATGGGAGATGTTGACGTTAAAACGTTCGAACAGAAGCAGCTGGATTGACCTAACATCAAACGCACTGTGACCAACAAGCGGCAAAAGCTCAAATACCCAAGAGAACGCTGCGTGAAAACAGCAAGCAAAATTAATTGCAGATTTTTCAGACAGCCAAGCGTCGCCAATTGCAGTTAACTCGTACGTCGTAAGTGACGACCGCCGCACAAAACCCAATTTTGAAAGTGAAGAAATCGCCGCCCTAGTTGAGCTTTCGGAAAGTTTATAGGACAAGTTAGAAAACTGAACGATTGCAGACTCATCACCACCGTTTTTAACGATGGAAAGAAGCTCGGTTGTGGCATCAATAAAACCGGATGCTCCACCAGCGAAAAATCCAATAGAATCCGAACGATCAGATTGTTTAGCATGTAAAGCAAGGTCGACGGCCCAATTTGAAGGCTCGTCCCAGTTTAAGGAAGCAGATTCCTCCAAGACACCCTTGGGTTCCACTTCAATCTGAGAAACCCATTGATCACCTAGAGGTGTCCGTACATATCGACATCCTTCGTATTCTCGGTATTCAACAAGGCCGAGTTCGCGAGCCCATTTTAAACGGCGCTGAACCTCACTCTTCTTGGTCCAGCTCATTCCGTACTCGGCATTAGCCATCAAACGCAGCTCGCCCGAAGTCTTTGGCGTGCCCAGCACGTCAATCATGCCGCTAAAGAATTTGCAACGACTTGCCAGGCACGCAGCCAGATAGGAGTTATCTCCCGTGTCAATCCAACGGTCCGCTTCTGCAGAAGGAGTGTATCCCTCAGCAGTCTTAACAACCAATCCGCACGGGCTCAGGGCAAGACAAGCTTCGCCAAGAGAGAGCTTGGCTGTTGAGCCCTCAATTGAAATGACATCGTCTAGAGATTGGCCGTGCTTTAAGACATCCAGAATCGTTCTTAGAGTCTCAATCATCCCCGCACTCCCAACAGGGATATTAGGAGAAGACTGGGCATGGGATGAATAATCGGAAAACTTTGGATATTCCATCGGATTGATCTGGATCATAGGGCATCTCCGATAAAGGTCGGCAAATAGAACGCTATGGTCATAATATCAATGGAAGAGTTTGCGAATCGCACAAGGTCCTGATCGCTATCAAAGGTCCTATTCGTTATCGCGCAAAAGTTCGGTAACGTCTCGAAGCGCCTATAACGATAACGGCAACCTTGCGTTCGTTTGCCGCGCACAAAGCAGCACGCACGCCCTTGAAGTAGCGAGGCTCAGTCTCCTTGCCCTCGGTCACCACGAGATGGCGCGTCATCTGCACCATGCGCGGGCGGACCTCGCGTTTGCCACTACGCCAGCCCTTCGACTTCTTCGCTGCCATGTTAATCCCACTCCTCGATGCGGGTGAGATACGGGTCGGCACCGTAACGACCAGACAGGTACTGCTTATCGAAAGCAGCATTCTTGCTAACCAAGTTGCCGTTAGCCTCGTGGATGTCGGCGAGCGACCACAGTTGGCTCGCCTCCCCCTCGCCGCGTGCGGCGAACCATATCTCGTCGCGGCGGAACACGTCGTTTCGCATTGTGGACACGTCCTGGGACGAGAAGATGAGCTGCGCGCCGCTCTTGTTGACCTCGGGATCCTTAAACAACAGAATCACGTAGCGCAGGAGCTTCGGGTGAAGCTTGGCGTCAAGTTCGTCGACCACAACGGTAGCGCCGCGCTCGAGCGCAGTCATCAGATATGCAGCTAGCCCCATGAGCTTCTGTGTGCCGGCTGACTCCTCAGAAAGGCGCAGCTCATAGCCCTTGCCGTCCACCTCGTGCCTCACAAAGACGCGCTGGCCGCGCCATTCCGGGGCCTTCTCCACCCTAAAGGCATCGATGCGTACGTCGACGGCGCGCAGAAAACGCGTGACCTCGGGCGACTCCGCCCCGTCTAGCAATTGCTCGAGCATCCGCTCCAGGTAAGAGCTGTTGTAGTTCAGGAACACGCCATCAAGAAACCAGCTGGCAGCCTCCTTGATCACCGGCGCGTCAAAGTTGATACAGAGGAACGACAGGTACGGCAGGCTCGGGTTGAATTTCGCGGCCGTCACAAGTTTGCGCAGCGTGGGACCGAGCTCGACCTCAGCACCCTCGCGCTCGAACAACATTGCCGTACGCGAAGCTCCCAATTTGCGCCGCCACAGTCCCTCGGACACGATCTCGTCGGCATGCACGGACAGGGCATAACGGTACTCATGCTCGCCCGCGCGGTAGTAGAGCTCGAACTCGGTAGGCTCGAGAGCAGACACATCATCGAACTCGAACGCCGAACAACGGGGTATCGAAGGACGATTGCCCTCTGGCGCATCAGAGCTAGCTGACAGCAATCTGATCGGTCTGGCAACAGCCGAACGAACGTAGTCAAGAGCTTCGAGTAGGTTGGACTTGCCGCCAGCGTTGGGTCCGTACACCGCAGCCACCGGCAGAAAGTTCTGCCCATCGGGACACGCGATAAGGGAGCGCTCAAACTCCCTCATCGGCGTCGCTTGCATGGAAAGCTCCGCCTCGTCGCGATAGGACCTATAGTTCCTGAAGGAAAACTGACAAAGCATGGTCCTCAACTTTCCTTTCATTGTTTTGAAAAGATATTTCAGAGTTTTTCTTTGATTATAGACTTTAAATAATGTAAATCAAGTGCTTGCTGCGGCCGCGACAGCAGACGTAAAGTGTCAGCCAGGCCGCACTCAACCATTCCATTGCCTGAATGGCGCTTAGCCAGCGCGTCACATATTGCATACATGAAAAAGGGCAACACTCTCTTGTCGAAAGCGTCACCCTTAAAGCTCCCGCAGAGCTTTTGTATTACAGGACAATATCCTACACCATCTCAATGAGATGAAAGGACGCATCTAGACCTGTCCGGTAAAAGCGTGGGCAGGCCACGAACGAACGAGACGACAGCAGGACTAACGAGCAAGACTAACGGTCACCGCAATCAAAAGAGCCCAAATAATGCAGCACACCCTTCGCTCGCGGAACATTAGGGTCTTCACCCAAGAAATTGACGCTGTAAGAAGGAGATCCAACGTAAACATGAGTCTTGCCGGTCTCACAACAGAACAGAATGTCGTCAGCGCTGTTTTGCGTCAGAGTGTTGTAATTCGAGTAATACTCAAGCTCGTCTGACGGGGCCTCTCCCACAACGATCAACCGAGGCTCCAACTTATCTAGCCATGTCTTAGGAACGCGACCGGACTTCCGTCCATGATGCGGCGCAAAGAGAATGTCCACAGGCGAAAGATCGATGTCGTCTTCGATTGCAGCCATATAGTCATTCTCCATGTCACCAAGCCAAAGTGCACGGACACCATCTTCAAGCGAGTAGACAATCGCGGGACTAATATTATTGGGCTTGTCAGAGTTTTCAGCATCTCGCCGAGCATTCTGGAAGGTCTCGTTTGTCACATCGGGCCAGAGGACGCTAATCCCAGCAGAGCCGCTCTCCGCATCAGATACGTTCATCCATTTGCGCCTACACCCCTTGCTAATCTTGTAAGCGCGCGACGAGCTCTTCAACTCTTTATACTTTTTAAAACTCTTGGTCTCCGTGGACTTGGAAACATTATTGTCGACACAATAAAAATTCGGGATAAGCCCCAGTTCATCAAGATACTCAATGCCCTGAATATGATCTTGGTCCGGATGCGTACTAATAAAACGAACGATATCCTTTTTCCCTGCGAGGTTTTTGACCTCATCAAGGATTTCCGACTTACGCTCATCGGTAATATTACAGTCAATCATGCTGAAGTTATCTGTATTGTGATTGATGTAAAACATGTCACCGTTGCCAACGGACAGAGACTTAATCTCACTCATGATTATCACGTTCCTCTAGATTGAAGTTGATTCGTTTTTCCACATACCGCTCTTGCTTGACCCAGGAAGCGACAAATAAAGCGATAAAAGAGCACAGCGCCGCCGGAAGCCGATGAGATTCCGGCAACAATGGCGCAAGCAGAATAATGACGAGCAGGACACCAGCGCCCGCCAGGCTGCGATACATGTTTGAAATCATTAAGAGCTGCTCGACCTTTGGATCGCGTTTCTGAGCATACGCAAAGGCAGAATAGTCTCGTTTTCTGGCCGGTTTCAGCTTACGAGCCAACGGCTCAATACAGAGAGAGCCAATCCGCGACGCAATGAGACCGAGAACATAACTCATCACAAATAGTGACAGCCAGTTGGAGCAGTCAATACAATTGCCTAACGGCATCTGGCTGACGGAATATGTTACAAGTGCGCCCGGAATGAGTACATTGAACAGATCGTACGCAGAGATTTTCCCAAGAAGAATATCTAGATAGTTATTGGCCAAAAATTACGCACCTCCAAGAATCCAAGAGCCATCCCTCGAATTTTTTACGGACTAACCCGCCCTGCCACACAAGTGACAGATTCTTGAAGAAAAGCTATTTGGAAATGATTTGAGCATACGGGGGCGCATACTGCTGTTGGCCTATAAGCGCACGCGCCCCCAAAGAATCTTAGTGGACCATCAACGTGGCCTCGATTTTGACAGCTATCCCATCCAGCTCCTTTCGAACAATTAAGTTGTAGTGGGGAAACGACGTTTCACGTTAAATTAACTGTAGCCGCAAACACAATCTATATCCTGTATTGTTTTTTGAAGCTGAACACAACATGTTGTGTTTTAGCAGGTAGATACGATTAAAGTTTTTACAGCATAAATCAACAGCAATAAGTGAGCCGTCTAATCCACCCTAGAGGCAGCTTCGTTGACCTGCATAAATTCAAACTAGGTTCCACGTATTTACACACAGCGAAAACCCATACATATCGAATACCTGTTCGAAATTAACAAAAGGTTTTGCTTGACCAACATGTTGGGCGATCCCCTATTGCCCCACTGCCCGTCATTATTAAACCGGGCACGAATTACGCCACAAAACTCATCGTGATTAAACGTCGGCCTCCACCTCTTACGCCGCACATTTAATCACCCCTCACCGTCCATGGCCGTCCAGCTCACGGGCCCAATGCCCGGAAGAGACGTTAGACAAGAGGGGCAGGCAACCTGATAGTTCCCGTTATTTGTCCTGCGCTGCATAGAAGCGGAGACATATACCGCTTTGCGGGCGCGAGCGACACCGACGTACAGCAGGTCCATTTCCTCAATAAGCCCGTTTGGCATTTTCTTCGCATCCACAATCCGGCATCCACGCGGAGAACGCGAGGACATACCAGCACTTTCGCACCGAGAGCAAATCGCTCCAGGCCAATCGGAACGCGTATCGCCCGGAATGAAAACAATATCCCACTCGAGCCCCTTAGCGGAGTGAACGGTCATTATCGAGATGTCTGCACCAAGGTAATCAGAGAAAAGCCGCAGGGAGCCCTCGGAAAAGACGCTAACGAAATAGTCGAAGCACTCCGACGGCCCATGGCGAAACAGCTTATCGCAAGGTGCTTCCGCAACGCCCCAAGAAACATGACATAGGACCACCCCTACTCGAATCTTCTGGAGCCATGTGACAGTAAAGATACATGCAAGAAGAAAATCACTCGCTTTTATGCCAGTTTCCAATTCAGATGCTGGTTTTGACAGGGTATTTCTTACATCAGAATCACTTGATTGGATGCCAGCGCAACGGTGGTCTTCAGGTGGCGTTAGGAAACTTTAGCAGCATGTCTAAATCATATTGTCGATAACCTTTGTTTGCCCACGGCAAAGAGTACATGCGGCAACGTCACATAGTCATGGCCGTTCCATAAAGCAAAAGGTGCTGGGGCTTTCAAAGCCCCAGCACCTAACCGGCCGGCCCCGACAAAATCAGACGCACTCTCGTCTACCAGCGCGCTGAGCGTCTCCTCGATGGTCTTTCTCACCAGATTCTATATGTCCTTGCGCAGCGACTCGTCGTCGACTTATACGATGTTCGCAGACACGACCCGTGTCCCTTCGTCAATGATTTGTTGTTTAGCCGCTAGAAATCATATGACGGGGCGCAGGCCGTGTTCGCCATGCGGATGTCAGTTTGCGAAAGAAATTACGTGTCACCATGCAAAGGCACATGCTTCAATTAGGCTCTTTGCCCAACCATTCTATTTTTCCACCAATCAAGACCGCTGTAGATAGCCTGTACATATCCAAGCCCGGTACGTTTTAGAACATATTGTGGCCAATGCCAATTGTTGTAGCAGAGCTGCGGAATTGCCTGGCCAACTACAAGACCCCAGGCTCCCCAGCTAAAGGCGCCACACAAAACGCAACTTACGCAGATTCCAGCAGCAGTTGATACCAAATACGCTTTGAAGTACGGAATCTCGTTCATGCTAACAATAATGTTGCAAAACAGAGAGTGCTGATTAAGCAGGAAGTAATAGAGGGCAATACCCAGGAACAAAACTGGATCGCAAATGAAATCATGCTTGAAAAGCGTGAGTATCGGCAGGCATGCCGTTACAAGAACTGTAGCGACAATATACATGCATACATAGCAGGAAATACCGCGTTCGACCACCGCCTTCTGAGTCTGCTTGTCATCCCTGACATAGGCAGACTGGAAGGTGGGAAAGCATGAACGTAAATAGGCGCTTGAAATCTGGTGGATCGCCGTCGCGAACTGCAACATGACGGAATACGTACCAGTTTGTTCAAGCCCTAGGAAAGCCGAGCAAAGCAGCGATGTTGCCTGCGTGGCGCCATACCAGGCTAGAGATACGACACCATCACGCCACGCCACAAACGAAACCGTCTTTAGAACGTCAAGCATTTCGTCCTTAGCAACAGCTGCGGCATCGGATTTAATCCCCTCTTCGACGTCAAGATGGCTCCGAAATGTCCTAATCGCAAATAACCTCAGCAAAGTGCTGTAAGCCAAGAAGCCGAGTGCGGCAGCGAGAAGGCTCAAGCCACAAAACAGAAGGACCGCCGTAATAGCAAGCTGCCCAATCCTGGCAAGCGTTTTAGCCCTGTTCTCACCGGCAACGTCTCCAAGCCCACGGAGAAACGTGAGACAGTAAAGAAAATACAAGTTAGTGAAAATGGAAACGACAAACACAATCCATGCAGGCAACGAACCCTCAATTAAAAAAGAATCGGTGACATAAGAAACGTAAAAAGTTCCCAACGTTGCCGCAACAAATAACGCGATGAGACCCAAGACAGCGTATATCGTTTTAGACGTATCAAGAACGACGCGCATCAAGTGCCAGTCAACTTCTCCATCAACAGAAGAATAGTCGCAGCCTTGTTTGGTCAGTTTCTTTGCCCCGCTCAGGCAATAAAGAATGTTGCGGGACAAGGTAGAAGTAAAACCGAATTCAAGCAGCTGCGCAAAACCCGAAATGGCTACGAACACGTACCAGAGACCGATTTGAGCACTCGATAAAAAAGATAGGAGTAGCGGCAAGAGCAAAAAGTTACTGCCCATAGACGCGATCGTGCCGACATAATTCCAAATCACATCTCTTTTGGAGACGGTCACTTTCTTGCTTTCGGCCATTTACCCTAATACCTCCGCACAGTAATTTCGTAGCGTCTCGGCCGTTTTGGTCCAGCTACATTCATCAAAATCGATGGAATCAAACAGCCGCTTGGAGTTAGGAGCTCGAAGCAATCCCTCGATCTTATCGGCAACCTCGATCGGGTCCTCGCAGTTTTTCACGACATCGGATCCCTGAATCGACATCACTTCGGCAATTCCGCAGTTAGTCGAAAGAAGGAGCGAACATCCGGCCTCAATCGCATCAAGGGCAGAGAGACCAAAGGGCTCATGCCTAGAATTCATAACGAATACCGAGCACTCTCGAAGCTCGTTCACAAACTGATCGGAGGCAACTTGGCCCCTATATTCACCGTCAGCCGAGGTCATGAGATTATCTAAGGAAGAGTTATCGGAGTACCGTCGCCCGTACACCCTTAAAGAGCAATCGACACCACGATCTCTGAGAATCGAGACGGCCTTCGCGACTATTTCGTTGGCCTTAATTGGACGGGTGCCCCCGCTAACAGCAACGATATTTTCACGTTGGCCTTCGAAGCCGCATTGTTTAAACCTTTTGACCCCAAGGCAAACGTGCTTAACCTTATCGGAGCATTCAGGCAGCTGTTTCTTAACAAAGTTCTCCTGGAGGAAAGAATTCGCAACGATCAAATCCGCAGTACGCAAATGCTTAATGATTGCCTTGACAGTTCTATCGCTATATCCGAGACCGTTGATCTCATTCTCAAAAGGGACGTACCCATGATTAAAGCAAATGACAGGTTTACCAAAGGCAGAAAGCACCCGAGACGCAATGATATCCGTCCAACCAGCGCCGCAAGAGACAATCACATCGCTCTTAAGACCCTCAGAAATAGCCTCATATAACTTGGAGATTTTACTTTTTGAATATAGCGGCCGTATCGAATCGCAAGAAGGCCAATATTCCACTAATGACTTGTGTACATTTGAAGGTCCAGTATTGCCTGTGACCTCACCAATTAGAAGAATCTTCATTGAATGCTTCCTTTAATGTAATGCAAGGGGTTGGAATCAGGTGCTAATGAGACCTTAATTCCGTACCCCCCCCCGCGCTTGAGCAAACCAATGCGAATTAGCAAACGTTTAAGCGATTGTTTGAAATACCTTTTGGGCAAAGACCTTCTTACCGCATCGGTAATTGATCTACCGCATGAAAGGTCCTCGAAGAATCGCGCTCGCGCAGATGGCTTCTCGGAGGGACTCCTCAACTGACCGTTATTCTTAATGGCGGTCTCGATATCAACCGTCATTAACTCAGCACCAGCAAGGTCTATCAGTCGCTGTCCTTTTTGATTCTGGATTAAAACCAGGGAGACACCCCGACGCATTTCTTCGGTAAGATTCGTCCCCCAGGAATCGCCTAATGTAACATCAGAAACTCTTTCAATGCTTGCATACCTGCAGTGATAACAGTTTTCCGTATAGTCCAGCCCCGCCAAGAAAGCTACTGTATACCCATCCAAAACACCGGGCAAATCAATCGTTCGCTCGTTCTCCCTTAGCTGAAAGCTGCCTTTAGAACGAAACTCAATCGACTCAAGCTGATTCATGTCAATCCCATTCTCACTCAGGAATTGACGGAGAATCGCAGGCGAAGGAGTACCGTGGCAAATCAAATCAACCGTATATAAATTCGAAAGAAGCTTGTTGCCGACAAAGTTTTTAAGAGAGGCCACCTGGCAAGGCAATCCTACAAATAAGACTTCTTTACCCTCAACCAGCAATTTTTTTATACGAGCGTAAGAGCCAATTGGATTGCTTTTAACGTACTTAGATCCTTTATATTTAACGGCATCCGCAATCGAGCTAGAAAACTCAAACCCAAACTGACCGTCCCGGAAACAGCAAGAGCAAACTACTCCTTCGGCAGAAATAAACCCTCGGATAATCGCGGCCGCCAAGCCGCCCGATGAGGAGGTTCCCCTGCTCTCCGAGTTAGAATCCCATCCTTGCAACCATTTACTAGGTTTAGAGCCTTGAGGCGGATTGCATTGTTGACATACAGCTGTGCACCTACCGCAATCAATGCATTTGCTTTGATCGATACTGGGGGTATAGTACTCGAGCCTTTCAAGAACAGCGATTGCATCTTTAGGACAGGCATCGACACATGCCATGCAGCCCGCACACATTTTGTCTTCGCAGATACTTTGCATTCATCTATTCCTTCAACGCGCGATCAAGCCAGGAGAGGCTGCGGTTGCGCTCCCCATCAAGAACCTCGCCAACATGCTGCCAATCGATATCGTCGTCCCAAGCATTGCCTTGGAACGTGTCCCAGGCCCTATTCTCTAGGCCAAAGAGTCTAAGAACAGATTTATTTCGCGCGGCATTAGCCTTTGGAAAGATCTCAACAAATGGGGTGCCGAGATTGATACAAAAAGCAGTGCCGTGGAATGAATCCGTGTATACGCAAGATGCATCCCTAAACAGCGCAAGGAAATCCTCCAGGGGCGGAAGAACGACCTGTTTTCCTACCCTTCTCCTAAACGTAGGGCAAACACTTACAATCTCAAGATTGGAGCCAGCGGTCTTATCTTTAACGTACTGCAGCATATCTGAATCAGGATGGAGGTTATAGACGAGGGCGTAGGGCTTTTCAACGGGAGCCTTTTTACTGGCAATCTTGTTCCACTCGGAGCGATTGAGAAGCAGGGTCGGATCCAAAACCTGCTCAGCTTTGAGACCGTAGCTCTCAACGATATCCTTACCTGAATCCTCGCGGACGGAAATGGCATCGTAGCGCTTGAGCCAGTTACCAATTTGCGACTCATACCCCTTTACAACGCCACCACGTCCAAAACTAGCGGCGTAGGATACGACCTTCTTTCCCTCGACCTTAGAAAGCCCGTCCCAAAAGAATACCGGATCTAGAGAGCCATCGCCAAGTTCGTTCCAGACCTGATCGCTGCCAGTCAAATAGATATCTGTGTTAGGCAGCAAGGCGTCGATACTTGTTTCATCACAATGCGGAGAAAGAGTCAGATACTGCTCTCTCATGCTCTTAAAACGCTTCTCACCTGCACTGTACAGCAAACGCCAAACCGTGTTCCTATAGATGCGATGAGGCAGAGACCTACCTTCTGAATAACGCTTCACAAGAGAATCAAGGGTCTCAGCGCATCTCCGATAGTCAACAACAACAGGATCGTACCCCAAGTTTTTAACAACTTCTTGCGTAGCATAAGCCTGGAGGACAGACCCGTAGTTGAGAACGTTATGACGAGTAATAATTGAAACTTTTTTCATTCTGATACCTTTTCTAGATAATGGACTAATTCATAGGGGGTTGTCGTTTCTGATATCTTTTTATCCACTCACTTAGGAACAGAGACGAGATGGCTAAAAACCAAGTCGTTGGAGTAAAGAGAGATGAGGTGAGCTTTCCAACAAGCGGCATGGAGAATATGCCCGAAGAAAGATAGGTATACGAAATCATCGAAATAGACAGCGGGGACCCACCATGAAGCATGCGAGCATGCTCATAGAGGTTTGAATAAAAAAGACCAGTTAAGAGGCTAAATAGCGCAGTACCGCCAAAACCGAAATCGTGATACCACAATCGAAATACCGTGTATACATTACCGAGATCGATTGAACCCCAAGAACGAAACTCATGGTTACCGGATGAAACTAAATTAGTAAAGCCAAAATTTCGTCCAAAAGAAGAATATAGTGCTACGAAAGTCTCCGAGCCAAAGTACTTGCTTGCAACACCAGGATTTTGAAGAAATTTATCAAATAAAACAAATGAATAGCCAATGTAGCTGCAAATATAATCCAATGGTCCAAGAGTAACTTCTCGTCCAACAAACCAAGAGGCAACCCAAAATAAGAAACAGGCAAAAACAAGAGCGAATACAATTTTGATAAACTTCCCAAGGGTTATTCTTATCGTCCACCCACTGTTAATCGATAGTAAAATCCATATGCAGCAAACGCATGAACAGACAAAAACAATGGCACCTAGCCTTACGCCATTCAATAATTGACAAATTGCATAAAACGCAGCGGGGAGAAGCATGAGAGCATCTTTGATGCTAAATCCATCGCAAATAATATTGTTAAAACCAATAATTAGATATACAAACGAAAAAATGGTAAGCAATTTAAAGCATATATTGGATAAAGACGAAAGCCCGACTGAAGGATCATCGCCGCTATAAGCAGATGCAGTTCGGTAAGAATTCATTAAAGAATTCCAGTCCCCAGCAACAGGACCCGAAACAGCTGATCGAACATCTTTCAAAAACAAAACGGCAGTAACGACCCCAAGGACAACAGCCAATAGAACAAGAGATGTCGGAACTTGAATCCTTACAAGAGTCGTCGATTCAACACTAGCATTAAGTTTGCTTCGCTGCACTTTCATCTGTCTAAAATAAAGCAAGAAAAATAGCGATGCGACATCAAAGACGGTAACAAAGAAGCAAATAAGTAATCCTCCATGGAGGGAGACTTCAGTACCGAAGACAAGGCAGTTATACAATTCAGCGAGTGAGCAAATAAAGAAAGAGGCGTTACAAATTGATGCTGGATTCATCCAATCACTTTTTGATAGCTCTTGAGAGATTGCAAGCAGCAAAAGAAAATATAACGTCATTAATGATAGAACTAACATTGTTTAAGCTACTTTCAAGTTAGTTATTGCATTAATCCAGATAAGCGACAGGCAGAACAAAATACGGAAAAAATTCTTCTTCCGCAGCAGGCAAAAAATGCTGCCAAGCGTTCTCTTTTTCTAGCTTCGAAATCCTTCAGAACAGGCAAACGAAATGTAGATAAGTTATTCCAAAGGTCATCGCGGTCTTTAAGGTCGCTTTCAGAGACCCCAGCCATCGGAATCTGTGCGTAAACCATCCTACAAACAGAAAAGCAGCGCGAAGCGGCGGCTTTACTTAGGTCCGGATACCAATTACAAATATCCTGGTAGAGCCGATCGGCAATTATCAATGCAGACTCGCCTTTAATGTGTCGATATTCTTGCCTGATAATGCTGTTACTTCTCATGCGATATGCATACAACTCACGGCAATCGACAACGGCAACGGAATCAACCTTGTGAATAATCTTATAGACGCTAGCGAGATCCTCGTAATACAGCCCCTTAGGGAACGGGTCAATGCCCAGTGGCGCCTTTGCGTAAAGGCGCCACTGGGCACCGGTGTCCAGCGTCTGATATAACATCAGACGCTGGACATCGGGCGAAGGCAGTGCCTTCGCAGGCGCCACGGGGTCAAGAGACTCCACCAAAGGGCAAGCATCACCATCATTGAACGGCTTGCCAAATGGAACAGCAGATATCTGACATCCCGTATCGCGGCAGGCGTTAAAAAGAACCTCGATAAAAACAGGAGAAATGTAGTCGTCGCTATCAACGAAGGAAATCCAGTCGCCCTGAGCAATACGCAGCCCTGCATTACGAGCGTCGGAAAGACCGCCATTTTCCTTATGCAAAACGGTGGTACGGTCGTCGCTTGCAGCAAGAACATCACAAAGCTCGCCAGAACCATCAGTCGAGCCGTCATCGACAAGAATAATCTCGATGTTACGATAGCTTTGACGGCAAATGCTATCAAAGCACTCCCGCAGATAAGGCTTAACGTTATATACCGGCACAATCACCGATACCAAGTTACTGTTTGCCATCTAATTCCTTGAGTAGAGATCTAGATATTTATAAGTCAGTCGCTCGCCTTGCAACTCAATGTTGTAATCGGCGAATTGCCCACTTGAGATAGACAATCGACCCTCATACGAGTACGGCAAGAGTGAATCGATTTCATCGGCCCACACGGCAGGACTATCAATCGGCAAGAATTTGCATTCCCCCGTTACGTCCACTTCGCGCGTAATCGCATCACTCAGCAGGCACGGTAAGCCAGACACCTGTGCCTCGACGCCGACGAGGCACAGGCCTTCGTAAAGGCTTGGCAGAACGAACGCATCAAACGCCTGGTACAAGCGATTGACATCGCTTCTCTCCCCCAGAAACTTAACGCGATCAGTAAGACCGCGTTCGTCCACCAAGGCCTTTACGGAAGCCCCGGCTTCGCCGGTACCGACAAGCAGCAGGACAGCATCGTCGCGGCGCTTTGCGACCTCAGCAAAAACGTCAATCAAAAACGCATGGTTCTTCTGGGCAGTAAAGCGCCCCACATGTCCAATGGCAAACTGGTTGCCGACGAGGCCCAAGTCGGCTCGCGCTTGCGCACGAGCCTCCGCATTGAAGCGAAAGCGATCCAAATCGATTGCGTTGTATACGACCTCGAAGTGCGCAGCTTTACCGAAAAGCCATTCACCGGCAAATTGACTACATGCAAATCGGTGTGTTGGATATCGATTCGATTGCGTTTTCAGCACGGCCTTCAGGGCATTCTTGGCATACTCCCCCTTACCGCTCGTAGAGTGACTATGGGCGATCCGCACAGAAACACCCGCCTTCTTCGCAGCACGAAGAGGAAAGACCGAAAGCGCGTTGATGTGACTGTGGACAATCTTCCAGCCCTCTTGTTTAAAGAGACGCTGAAGCTCTCGCTGGTATTCAACAACATGCTGATAGGGCGGAATCTCAAAGACCCTGCCGCCGAGCGATTCAATTTCTTCGCGCGGAACAAGCGTCGAATCTGAATCAACGAGAAAATCGAACTGCACTTTACTTCGGTCGATATGGCGGTAGTAATTCATGACGACAGCTTCGACGCCACCGCCAACCATCTTGCCAACGACCTGAGCTATCCTAATCGGTTCAGTCATTTAGCAAGCACCTCCGCCGGTAAAGACCTCAACAACCGTGAGGAGAACAATCTTCAGGTCCGTGATGATGCCGCGTTTGGCGATGTACTCAAGATCGCGGCGGACCATGCCGTCGAAGTCGGTATCGTTGCGGTCCGTGACCTGCCACCAACCGGTGATTCCGGGCTTGACGGCAAGTCGCTGCAGGTCGTACTCGGTGTACTCGGCAACCTCGTTCGGCAGCGGCGGGCGCGGGCCGACGACGGACATCTGGCCCAAGAACACGTTGAGGAACTGCGGGAACTCGTCGATGGAGTGCTTGCGAATGAACCTGCCGATCTTGGTGACGCGCGGGTCGTCCTTCATCTTGAACATGGCGCCGGCGATCTCGTTCTGGCCCTTGAGCTCGGCTAGGCGCTCTTCGGCGTCTTTGTACATGCTGCGGAACTTCCACATGCGGAAGGCGGACAGGCTGCCGTCGCGGTGGGTCTGGCCCACGCGGATCTGGCTGTAGAACGGGTTGCCCTCGCTCTCCAGGCGGATGGCCGCGGCGAGCACCAGGCTCGGCACGGCGATGACGGCCAGCACGCAGCCGCTGAACACGATGTCGAAGGCGCGCTTTACGACCCTGTAGCCCAGTCGCGTGTGGTCCCAGTCCTTGACGGTCTGCATGGCCTTGTAGCGCACGCTCACCTCGCCGCCACTCATAGCTTGGGCTATAAGCGCCGCCCCAATTGGAGCGTCTGATTGATGTTTGACTTTATCTGACACTAAATCTTTCAAAACTACGTCCCCGACCCGGGGATCCTCCCTGTCCCGAAAACTCGTCTGTTATCAGGCGATCCCCCTATTTAGGTTTCGCATCACACGTTGCTTGCCCGTAAGCACCGCAAGTCCGACGCGAGTCGTCACGCGTCGACCACAGAGGTCAACTTCCAAATAAGCCGTGTTTTTACGTCTATTCACATCTTTGATAAGGCCTTCGCGGCCCAGCAGCGGACCTGCCGTCACTACGACCTGGTCGCCGTCCTTTAGGGCCTCGCTCATGGGCACTACGCGGTCTCCCCTGTGCGTAAAACTGCCAATAAGCTGGACCTCTTCTTTTGCCAGCGGCACAAACTGACCGTCCTGGGATAGCACCCGGGCAAAGTCGTCCATGCGTAGCAAGTACTGTTGCACGGTGCGGGGATCTGACGTGTCGCAGATAAGGTAACCGGGAAAGAGCGGCTTGGTCGTATTGACCCATTCGCCGTGAAGCTTGATCTCGGTTTGAAATTGGGGATAAAAGAGTTCCTGCACGGCACTAGCCGGCACCATACGCTCGATGCGCTCGCGCATTACGTCTTCTCGACCGTTAATGACCTGGATCACATACCACACGAGCACCACCCCCTTGCTGTCTTACGTGCGGCTCACGGGGTTTGGGTATGGCTTCGCCAGGGCGCTTGTGCGCGAAGGCGCTCCATATTCAAACCCTGAGCCCAGTTAGACAAGCACGTGGCTCTGCCCCACCGTGAACGGTATGTATGACGCAGCCCGTATGTGACCAATCGTTTTAATGACGAAAGCACATACAGTTGGCTGCGTGTGAGACAATCAGGGGATGATTAACAACCGACTGTCTCACACGCAAACAGCTGAAGTGCTTGCTGCATTTTGCCATGACAGACCCACTTAGAATATCTTGCAGAAATATAAATGACCGCAAATCAATTCAAAGCATTGCTGCATGACTACTGTATTGGAGCTCGTGGTTTTTCTGGCACCGCCGTTACGGCCGGATGCTGATCGACCCTGCGCTTTGCGGCTTGTTGGAGCCGTGAACACAGTTGAACCCATGTAACGTTAGTTATCCTAGCACAGCAGGTAGCCCATACGTTTTGGGGTGTGTTGAGCAACATATTGTTTATTTGCCGTGGTTATGGGAGATATCGCGCCGCCTCGCACGCATTGCCGCAGGTTTATGGGGGTGTGAGGGTTAGTGAGCACTGTCTGAGTTGTATTGCTGGCGGCGTGAATTGCTCAAACTATTATGTCTGGCTAACAAACTTTGTACAAAACCGGGAAGGTAATTGCGCAACTTTTTGGGCAGCAGTTGTCGCAAAATTTGCGACAACTGCTGCTGCCGGCAAAACTTTGCAAATAAAAAAGCCACTCGATTGAGTGGCCTTGCTTTCACGATGGTGGAGACGAGGGGAATCGAACCCCTGACCTCTTGACTGCCAGTCAAGCGCTCTCCCAGCTGAGCTACGCCCCCGTGACGAGGAGATACTATAGGGGAAGATCTTCGGGGATGCAAGAGGGAATTTTGGATTGATATTCCGCCTTACGGGTTTTCCTGGGACGGTGGCCCTTACTTGTAGAGGTAAGCGATGGCGGTGCCGGAGTGGACTTGGATCTTGGCTGTTGACCTGACGACGTTGCTGATGCCCGTGTCGGCTAGTAGACCTAACGAAGCGTGATCTAGTTCCCACTCTAGACCGTGTTCGCTTACCTCGGTGTTGGGGGCTATGGCGATGATGGAAAACGTCTTGCCCTCGGCACCCTCGATGGTCCACGACTCACCTGCGTGAAGGATGCGGGCGACCACCTTGTCCTCAGCGAACCAGACGGGGGCATCCTCGTAGCCTGCGAGCAACCCCAGCACGGAAAGTGCCATATCCGGACGGCCGCCGGTGGCGCAGGTCGCAACCACTTCGGCACCCGCCCAGCGACGGCGGACCGAATCGAGCGCCAGCGCCAGATCGGTATAGTCCTTGTAGGGGTCGTGACGCTCAACTTCAAAGTCGGTGGCAGCATCGACCAGCGCGCGACCAGCGTCACTCACCGTGTCGGCATCCCCCACATATACGTCGCAGCCCAGTCCCGCGCCCAGAAGCGCATCGAGCCCGCGGTCCACGGCGACAACGTAGTCGCACTCCCCCGCCAGTTGACGTAGCAGATCCGCGCTCGCCACAACGGGCGAGCCGCAGACCACCAATACCTTGCAAGCCACAGCTCTCGCCTATCCCTCAAACGCAAGCACGCGGGCCAAATCCAGGTCCTCATAGCTATCGATAAAGATATCGCAGTTGTCGCGAACGTCGTCGCGCTTCATGAGGCCGTGCGGGTCATAGATGCCCACGAGTTTAAAGCCCGCAGAGCCAGAGCTCTTAAGGCCAAAGACGGCATCTTCAAACACCCATGCGCGCTCAAACTTGTGTCCATGGCGCTCCTCCAGACGACGCAGCGCCAGCTCGTATACGTCGGGGAACTGCTTGGAGCGCCCCGCCTCGCCCGTGGTGGTAATAAACTCCATGTAGGCATCGAGCCCGGCGCCAGCAAGCGCAGATTTAACCAGTTCGGCCGGCGTGGACGTGGCCACGCACATGGCAATGCCCGCTGCCTTCGCCTGCTCCAAAAAAGCAAGCAGGCCCTCGCGCGGCAGCACCTTGGAGTACCCATCAATCAAAATCTCGCCCAGCTCGCGATACAGCTCCTCGCCATTCGCGCCAATGCCCCACGTGTCGTGATAGGCCTGGCACTCATCCTCCAGCGAAAGATGTTCAAACTGGGCAAAATCGTCGACCGTTACATCAATGCCATGACGGCGCAATAACTCGGTCTGCGCATGGCCCCAGACGGGGGAGCTATTAACCAGTGTTCCGTCGCAATCGAAAATAAAAGCAACACTAGGAGCAGCGATGTGGTTCATAAACGAGCCTTTCGATGTCAAATGGTAAACAACCTGCTAAAAACGTTTTACCAAACGTAAGCCTATCAGTTTTGAAACCCTAATTGGTAAAACTGTCAAGGGTTTTACCACGGCAATTCTGCCAGTGGTATAAACATGTCGCTTACCGATTAAACGCCCCCGCAAATCCGCTTTCGTCCATAAAACTAACGCACAGGTGTTATCGTAGTTTCTGCCGAAAGTTCCACCGAGCACGCGAGGTGGAACGAATCATAGAACTATCGCCGTCCCTTCGATTCGTGCAGCCTTGGACCTTTCGCATCTAGTCACCAAGGCAACACGCTGCCGCGTCATGATGGGATCAAACGTGAGCGATACAAAGCTAAAGCCAGCAACCAAAAAGCCCGCTACCCGTAAAGCCGCCCCGCATGCACCGGAGCTCACCAAGGACGATGTCTACCTATTTGGCATCGGCACGTGGGAGCGCAGCTGGGAAAAGATGGGCGCTCACCCCGACACGCAGAACCGCACGCGTGGCTGGCGCTTTTGCGTTTGGGCGCCCGACGTAAAGAGCGTCCACGTCATTGGCGAATTTAACGACTGGGATGAGCAAGCCAACCCGCTGGTGCCCATGCATACAAGCGCTATTTGGGAAGGCTTTATTCCTGGCGCTGAGCAGGGTCAGCTCTATAAGTACCTTATCGAGACCAACGAGGGCGAAAAACTCTACAAGGCCGACCCGTATGCCTTTAAGGCCGAGTGCCCTCCGGGTACCGCCAGCGTGCTGTGGACCCTCGATGGCTACCAGTGGAACGACGCCGCATGGCTCAAGCGCCGCGCCAGCCACAACCACATGTCGCAGCCCCTTAACATCTACGAGGTACATATTGGCTCATGGAAGCGCCACGGCGACGCGCCGCAGGGTGAGCCGGACGAGTACGGCAACTACCCTGGCCCCATGGACCCCTTCCCCGCGCAGCGCGGCGAGTTCTACACCTACGACGACCTGTCGGTGGAGCTCGTGGACTACGTGCGCGACATGGGCTACACGCATATCGAGGTCATGCCGCTCATGGAGCATCCCTTCGATGGCTCCTGGGGCTACCAGACGACCGGCTATTACGCCGCCACGTCGCGTTACGGCAACCCGCAGCAGCTCATGCACTTTATCGATGCGTGCCACGAGGCGGGCATAGGCGTGATCATGGACTGGGTACCCGGCGGTTTTTGCGCCGACTCCCACGGCCTTGCCACCTTTAACGGCCATATGCTGTTTGAGCACGAGATTCACCCCAACTGGGGTACGCACAAGTTCGACTTCGCCCGCGGCGAGGTCCGCTCCTTCCTGGTCTCCAACGTGCTGTACTGGCTCGAGAACTTCCACGTGGACGGCATTCGCATGGACGGCGTGTCCAGCATGCTGTACCTCAACTTTGGCATCGACGATCCGGGGCAAAAGAAATTCAACAAGTACGGTACCGAGGAGGACCTGGACGCCAGCGCGTTTATCCGTCAGGTCAACTGCGCCGTGGAGGCCCACTACCCCGACGTGATGATGATGGCCGAGGAGTCCACCGCGTGGCCGCTCGTGACCTATCCGCCGCAGGACGGCGGCCTGGGCTTCCACTACAAGTGGGACATGGGCTGGATGAACGACACCCTGCACTACATGCAGACCGATTTTCCGTGGCGCCCCGGCAACCACGGTCTGCTCACGTTCTCCATCATGTACGCCTTTACCGAGAACTTCGTTTGCCCGCTGAGCCACGACGAGGTCGTGCACGGCAAGTGCTCGCTCATCGGCCGCATGCCGGGCGACTGGTGGCGCCAGTTTGCCGGCCTGCGCACGCTCGCCTTCTACCAGATGACGCATCCCGGTGCCAAGCTCAACTTTATGGGCAACGAGATCGGCCAGTTTATTGAGTGGCGCTACTACGAGTCCATCCAGTGGTTCCTGACCGAGGAGTACGAGACTCACAGGCATCATCAGGCGTTTATCAAGGCGCTCAATCACCTATACACCACCGAGCCCGCCCTGTACGAGCGCGGCTACACCGACGACGGCTTTACCTGGATCGATGCGGATAACTCCAAGCAGTCCATCGTCAGCTTTGTGCGTCAGGGCGAGGACGTCGATGACGACCTGGTGATCCTGATCAACTTTGACCCGGCGAGCTACGAGAGTTTCCGCGTGGGCGTGCCGCGCGAGGGTGACTGGGAGGTCATCTTTGACTCAGACCGTCCCGAGTTTGGCGGCAGCGGCTATGCCGGCGAGGAGCCCTACACCTGCTCGAGCGAGCCCTATCCCTGGAACGGGCAGATGGACTCCATTGAGATCAAGGTGCCCGGCCTGGCAGGTGTGGTACTTAAGCGCCGCGGTCCCAGCAGCTACAAGCCGCCGGTGGTTGAGAAACCCAAGAAGGCGACGCGTAAGCGCACGTCCTCGGTGAAGCCCAAGCCTGCGGCTGCCAAGAAGGCTCCGGCCAAGGCGAAGGCTACCAAGCCCGCTGCCAAGGCCAAGACCGCCGCAAAGCCCGCTGCTAAGGCTACCGCGACCAAGAAGCCGGCTGCCAAAACGGCCGCTACCAAGGCCAAGTCTGCTTCTGTTAAGTCGTCTGCCAAGGATGCGTAACAAAGCCGTTACAGCTGTAATTACCCGCCTCGCCGAGGCGTAGGATACAAGTCATAACCGTTCCGGGAGAAACATCCCCGGGGGAAAGGAACGTATGAATAAGATCTTCGACAACAAGCAGGAGTTTACCGAGCTCTATCGCGATGCCGTCATGAGCATCAGCGGCAAGAGCGTCGAGGCCGCCAGCGACCTCGACCGCTTTAACGCCCTGGCCAAGCTCGTGGCTGAGAAGGCGCGCACCGTTGCCACCAAGAGTGACGCCCGCGCCACCGCCGAGGGCAAGAAGCGCGTGTACTACTTCTCGATCGAGTTTTTGATCGGCCGCCTGCTCGACAACTACCTGCTCAACTTTGGCGTACGCAACATGGTCGCCGAGGCGCTTGACGACATGGGCTTTGACCTGTCCGTCATCGAGAACCAGGAGCCCGATCCGG
Source organism: uncultured Collinsella sp. (assembly GCA_900543025.1). Classification (GTDB taxonomy): domain Bacteria; phylum Actinomycetota; class Coriobacteriia; order Coriobacteriales; family Coriobacteriaceae; genus Collinsella. The sequence continues at coordinate 18,576 of UQPP01000011.1, read as the reverse complement.
CTCTAGGCAACGGCGGCCTGGGCCGTCTTGCCGCATGCTTCCTGGATTCCATGGCAGCCGAGGGCATCGCCGGCTACGGCAACGGCATGCGCTACCGCTACGGCCTGTTTAAGCAGGAGATCGTCAACGGCAGCCAGGTCGAGGCTACCGACGAATGGCTCACCCACGGCTATCCCTGGGAGGTCCGCCGTCAGGACAAGGCCGTGACCATCAAGTTTGGTGGCCATGTTGAGGGCTTTGAGGAGAACGGCCGCACGTTCTACCGCACGGTGGACACGCAGGACATCCTGGCCGTTCCTTATGACATCCCCGTGGTGGGCTATGCCGGCGAGACCGTCAACAAGCTGCGCGTCTGGGCTGCCGAGCCGGTCGAGGAGCACTTTGACCTGGAGGCCTTCAACCGCGGCGACTACGCCCTGGCCGACGCCGAGCGCGCCGAGGCCGAGGCCATCAGCGCCATCCTCTACCCCAACGACGCCGGCGAGCACGGCCGTCTTCTGCGCCTGAAGCAGGAGTACCTGTTTGTTTCGGCCGGCATCTACAGCCTGCTCGACACCTTTGAGAAGGAGCACGGCGAGAACTGGGAGCTGCTGCCGCAGTTTGTTGCCATCCATACCAACGACACGCACCCCGCCATGTGCGGCCCCGAGCTCATGCGCATCCTGATCGACGAGAAGAAGCTCGAGTGGGATGACGCCTGGAACATCGTGACGCAGGTCGTGAGCTACACCAACCACACCATCCTGCCTGAGGCTCTGGAGAAGTGGCCCATCGGCACGTTCTCCAAGCTCCTCCCCCGCGTGTACCAGATCATCGACGAGATCAGCCGTCGTTGGCACGAGTCGTTCGACACCACGCAGGAGGGCTGGCAGGAGCGTCTGCGCCAGACCGCCATCCTGTGGGACGGCGAGATTCGCATGGCCAACCTGTCCGTGATCTGCAGCCACAGCGTCAACGGCGTGGCTAAAATCCACTCCGACATCATCAAGAACATCGTGCTCAAGGACTTCTATGCCCTCACGCCCGAGAAGTTCAACAACAAGACCAACGGCATCTCGCACCGTCGCTTCTTTGCCGAGGCCAACCCCACCTACGCCAAGCTCGTGACCGAGGCCATTGGCGACGGCTGGCTCAAGGACGCCTTTGAGCTGGAGAAGCTCAAGGAGTTCCAGAACGACACCGAGTTCCTGAAGGCCGTAGGTGCCTCCAAGCGCGCCAACAAGGAACGCCTGGCCGCCTACGTTAAGGCCGAGACCGGTCTGGTCATTGACCCCAACACCGTCTTCGATGTCCAGGTTAAGCGCTTCCATGCCTACAAGCGCCAGCTCATGAACATCATGAAGGTGATGGACATCTACAACCGTCGCATCGCCGATCCCAACTTCCACGTGACGCCGACGACCTTCATCTTTAGCGGCAAGGCTGCCTCGAGCTACACCTTCGCCAAGGAGACCATCCGCCTGATCAACTCGGTGGCCGACGTCATCAACAACGATGCCCGCGTGAACGAGGTCATGAAGGTCTGCTTTATCCCCAACTTCCGCGTGAGCAACGCCCAGCTCATCTACCCCGCCGCCGAGATCTCAGAGCAGATCTCCACGGCCGGCAAGGAGGCCTCGGGCACGTCCAACATGAAGCTCATGATGAACGGTGCCATTACGCTGGGCACCCTCGACGGCGCCAACATCGAGATCGCCGACCTGGCCGGCCGCGAGAACGAGGCCATCTTTGGCCTGACCGCTCCCGAGGTCGAGCAGCTCTGGGCATCTAACAGCTACTTTGCGTGGGATACGCTCAACAACGACCGCGAGCGCCTGGGCCGCGTGATGGACGAGCTCAAGGACGACACCTTTGCGGGTCTTTCGGGCAACTTCGAGAGCATCTACAACGAGCTCATGAACAACAACGACCCCGACCTGGTTATGGCCGATTTCCGCAGCTACGTGGATGCATGGGAGAAGCTCACGAACAGCTACGGCGACCAGGAAACCTGGAACCGCAAGGCGCTGCTCAACACCGCCTCCTCAGGCTGGTTCTCGAGCGACCGCACCATTCGCGAGTACCGCGACGAGATCTGGCACGCGTAAAGGCGCGCGAGCTCCCTTATGCCAGCACGGCATTACTCGACGGGCGCGACCGAGCGCCGCGCCCGTCGCTAATGGGTTTAAGAACATCGATGACAGAAGGAGAAATCGATGAGTAAGAAAGAATGCATCGCGATGCTCCTCGCAGGAGGACAGGGCAGCCGATTGGGGGCACTCACCCAAAAGATCGCTAAGCCGGCGGTTAGCTTTGGTGGCAAGTTCCGCATTATCGACTTTTCGCTCTCCAACTGCTCCAACTCGGGCATCGACACGGTGGGCGTTCTGACGCAGTACCGTCCCTACCTGCTGCATGCCTATGTGGGCTCCGGCGAGGCTTGGGATCTGGACAGCCGTGACGGCGGCGTGTCGATCCTGCCGCCGTACGAGACGCAGACCGGTGGCGCCTGGTATGCGGGCACGGCCGACGCCATTACACAGAACCTCGACTACATCAAGGCCAACGACCCCAAGTACGTCCTGATTCTTTCGGGCGATCACCTGTATCGCATGGATTACCGCAAGATGCTCAAGACGCACATTGAGAACAACGCCGACCTCACGGTGAGCGTTATGCCCGTGCCGTGGGAGGAGGCCAGCCGCTTTGGCATCCTGACCACCGACCCCGAGGACGGCCGCATCACCAAGTTTACCGAGAAGCCCGAGAAGCCCGATTCGAACCTTGCATCCATGGGCATCTACATCTTCTCGGCCGACGTGCTGATTGAGGCGCTCGAGGCGGACGCCCTGGACCAGCGCTCGAGCCACGACTTTGGCAAAGACATCATCCCCAAGTTGCTCGGCGAGGGCAAGCGCCTGTACAGCTACGAGTTCCACGGCTTTTGGAAGGACGTCGGCACCATCGCCAGCTTCCACGAGACCTCGATGGACCTGCTGGGCAACAACCCCGAGTTCGATCTGTTTGACAAGAACTTCCCCATCATGTCCAACATCACCACGCGTCCGCCGCACTACATTGGCCCGGACGGCCGCCTGGACGACTGCCTGGTCTCCAACGGCTGCAAGATCTACGGCACCGCTCGCCACTCGATTCTTTCGACCGACGTCATCATCGAGGAGCGCGCCGTAGTCGAGGACTCCGTGCTGCTGCCGGGTGCGCACGTTAAGAGCGGGGCGCACATCTGCCGCGCTATTTTGGGCGAGAACTCCACGGTCGAAGAGGGCGTGAAGCTCGGCTCTGTCGATACCACCAAGGATACGGCCGTCGTTGGAAATGACGTCGTTATCGGGAAGGGGGAATGATCCGATGATCAATCGCAAGGCCATCGGTTATATCACCGCTAACTACTCTTCGACCTACGGCAGCGTGCTGCTCAAGGACCGCCCCATCGCGTCCGTCCCGTTTTTGGGCCGCTACCGCCTGATCGACTTCCCGCTGTCCAACATGATGAATGCCGGCATTAAGACCGTCGGCGTCGTCATGCCGGGCAACTATCGCTCGCTGATCGACCACGTGGGCTCGGGCAAGGACTGGGGCCTGGACCGCAAGAAGGGCGGCCTGTTCATGGTCCCCGGCAACGCGTATGGCACCACCAAGGGCGGCATGCGCTTCCTGCTGCGCGACATCATCTCCAACAAGACGCTGTTCCAGCGCTCGGACAAGCCCTATGTTGTGATGATGGGCACCAACATCATCTTTAACATGGATCTCAACACCATCATCGACGCGCACGAAAACTCCGGTGCCCAGATGACCGTGGTGTACTGCAAGGCCACGCGCAACGTCGATGACGAGACCAAACTCGAAATTAACGAGAACGGCCGCTTGACGGGCGTGAGCGCCGGCGTCGCGTACGGCGACAACGCCTCTATGGACTGCTGCATCGTCAACCGCGAGACGCTGCTCGAGATTATCGACCACTACCAGGCCGCCGACTATCTGGACCTGCTCGAGGCACTCCAGGGCGACTTTGGCAACATCGACGTGTGCAGCTACGAGTACAAGGGCGAGGTCGTGGGCGTGTTTAGCGAGAAGTCGCTGTACCGCCGCAGCATGGACCTGCTCGACCAGACCGTGGCCGATCAGCTCTTTGACCCCGAGCGCCCGATTCTGACCAAGGCTCACGACGTGCCGCCTTCGCGCTATGCGACCGGCAGCCACGCGTGCAACTCGATCATCTCGGCCGGCTGCATCATCAAGGGCACTGTGCGTAACTCGATCCTGTCGCGCGGCGTCGTGGTCGAGGAAGGCGCTTCGGTGACCAACTCGATCATCAACCAGAGCTGCATCATCAAGAGCGGCGCCCGCGTCGAGAATGCCATTCTGGACAAGAACAACGTGGTTCCCACCAACACCGAGCTTCGCGGCACGCCCGAGAACATCCTGGTGCTGGGCAAGGCTCCGTTAACTTCCGACACCACCATCGTACGTTAACGTTGGCACCGCAACATCGCTCGTAACAGGTAGAATAGCCGCCCGGTTAGCGCCAGGCGGCTATTCTCGAATTACAACATGGGAGACAATATGGCAGAAACCAGCAAAAAGATGCAGATCGTGTTTGCCTCGGCCGAGTGTGCACCGTTTGTTAAGACCGGTGGCCTGGGTGACGTGGCGGGCTCGCTGCCTGCGGCACTCGTGCGCACCGGCGCCGAGGTCATCGTGATGGTGCCTAAGTACGCCACCATAAAGGACGAGTACAAAGCGCAGATGGAGCACTTTGCCGACTTTTACGTGAGCCTGGGCTGGCGCAATGAGTACTGCGGGCTGGAGAAGCTCGAGCGCGACGGCGTCACCTATATGTTCGTGGACAACGAGCGCTACTTTGCGCGCGACTATCCGTACGGCTTCTTTGACGACGGCGAACGCTTTGCGTTCTTCTCCAAGGCCATTACCGAGAGCCTGCAGCACCTGCCGGCCGGTTTTGAGTGCGACATCCTGCACTGCAATGACTGGCAGACGGCACTGGCACCCGTGTTCCTGCGCGAGTTTTACCAGGGCCTGCCGCTGTACGACCGCGTCAAGACCGTGTTCTCGATCCACAACGTGGCGTTCCAGGGCCAGTTTAGTGACACCGTGATGGAGGACATCCTGGGCGTGGCGCATATTCCGGCGGCCGCCTCGCAGCTGCGCTGCGACGCCTGCAGCATCAACTACATGCTGGGCGCGCTGCACTATGCCGACGCCATCACAACGGTGAGCCCCACCTATGCGGGCGAGATCCAGACACCCGAGTTTGGCGAGGGCCTGGACGGCGTGCTGCGCGAGCGTTCCTACGCGCTGCAGGGCATTTTGAATGGCATTGACGTGGCGGGCTTTGACCCGGCAACCGACAAGCGCATTGCCGCCAACTACACGATTGACGATCGTTCCGGCAAGGCCGTGTGCAAGGCCAAGCTGCAGGAAGAGCTAGGCCTCGAGGTTCGCGACGACCGCCCGCTTATGGTGATGGTTACTCGCCTGACGCGCCAGAAGGGCATGGACCTGGTCATGTACGCGCTCGACCGCATCCTGTCCGGCGGCGTTCAGGTGGCCGTGCTGGGCACAGGCGACCGCGACTACGAGGACGGCCTGCGCTACTTCCAGGACAAGTACCCTGGCACCATGGCCGCGCGCATCGAATTCGATCCGGCACTGTCGCAGCGTATGTACGCCGCCGCCGACATGTTCCTGATGCCTTCGAAGTTTGAGCCCTGCGGTCTGTCGCAGATCATCGCCATGCGCTACGGCACCCTGCCCATCGTGCGCGAGACCGGTGGCTTGAAGGACACCGTGATCCCGTATAACGAGTTTACCGGCGAGGGTACGGGCTTCTCGTTTAGCAACTTTAATGGCGACGAGATGGGCGACGCGGTCTTCCGCGCAGCGCGCCTGTTCTGGGATAACCGTGAGGCATGGAACCAGCTGGTCACGCAGGCCATGAGCCAGGACTTTAGCTGGACGCGTTCGGCCGATAAGTATCTGGACCTGTACTTCTTTATGCACCCGGAGATTGAGAGGCCGGCGGCTGTGGAGGCTGCGGCTGTCGATGAGCCGGTTGCTGCTGAGGCCGAGTCTGCGGCGCCCGTTAAGGAGCCCGCTGCCGCTGAGGAGCCCAAGGCCGAGGAGAAGCCGGCGGCCAAGGCCGAAGTTAAGCCCGCCGCGAAGCCTGCCGCCAAGAAGACGACGGCCCGTAAGACGACGGCTAAGAAGGCCGCGACCACGAAGGCCGCTGCTAGCAAGACTAGCGCCGCCAAGGCAACTACTGCCAAGGCATCGACTACGCGCAAGCGTACGACCGCCGCTTCCAAGAAGGCCGCCGAGGCCGAGGTCGCTCCTGAGGTAAAGGCCGAGCCCGCGGCAAAGGCTCCGGCCAAGACCGCTGCCAAGAAGACGACCGCGACCAAGACCACGACCAAAACCACGACCGCCAAGAAGGCCACGGCTACGAAGTCGACGACGACCAAGGCTGCCACGACGAAGGCCGCGGCGAAGACGACCCCGAAGGCTGCTGCAAAGCCCGCCGACAAGGTCGAGGAGGCGCCCTCCGAGCCCAAGGCCAAGGCAGCTGTCGAGGCAAAGCCGGCCGCTAAGACCACCACGCGCAAGCGCTCTACAGCTACGGCCAAGAAGACCACGACCAAGGCTGCAGCTCCCAAGGCAGAGGCTAAGGACGAGGAAAAGCCCGCAGTAAAGGCCGAGCCGGCTCCGAAGGCCGCAGAGGTCAAGACCGCTCCCAAGGCCAAGGCAAAGGCCGAGCCCGCCAAGGAAGCCCCGATCTCCCCCGCTGTTCCGGCCGAGGAAAAGGCCCCGACCAAGAAGACCTCCGTCCGTAAGGCAACGGCCACCCGCAAGCGTCACTAGTCTGGACGATTAAAACTTAATCCAACGCAAAAGAGGGCGCCCCAATTAGGCGCCCTCTTTTGCGTTGAACTTCTCCATTAAAAAGAGGACCGGTTTACTACGACAAAATGGCTCCGGCCGACCACGGCGGGTAATCTACGAAATTGGCAACGCCTCTACCTGCGGTTTTAATATCACGAAAATGACCGTGGTTGAGATCATTCAATTCGTCGTAGTAAACCGGGGTACTTTTGTTTGGCTACAAATAGTATCGGTTTAGACGTTTTTAAATATCGCGATAATTTTGGTGGTAAAACGATTTTCTAGGACAACCGTTCGCCGATGGTAAACGGATGTTGTTTATACAGCCTGTGTACAACAGATATACTTACAATCTGTGCGTAAAGCCCATGGCCCGCAGGCCGTGATTCTATTGAACTGGACCGTATTATGAGATTGATTCACAACAGCCGTCTGCCGCAGTTTCGTACTCCGTTTGGCGCTGTGACCACTGGAACTTCCGTTTCGCTATCGGTGATTTTGGAGGATGCCGACCCCAACCAGGCAACGCTTACGCTGCGCACCTGGATCGATGAGATCGGTGAGTCTCTGTACCCCATGACGCACGAGGGCGACGGCATATTTACCGTAGAGCTTGAGTGCACTGAGCCCTGTCTTATCTGGTACAGCTTTATCTGCAACATCGAGGGCCAGCCCGAGGTACGCCTGGGTGCACCGCAGGGTCGCACCGGTGGCGAGGGTGTGACCTACAACTACGCCGAGGTTCCGTCCTTCCAGATTACCGTGTACAAGCACCGAGAGAACCGTCCCACTTGGTACGAGCGCGGTATGGTCTACCAGATCTTCCCCGACCGCTATGCACGCGACGAAAACTGGCGCGAACGCACGCTTGCCGAAGTTGAAAAACCGCGCAAAGGAATCCAGCGCCGCATGGTCGAGGACTGGAACGAACCGCCCGAGTACGAGCGTGCCGAAGACGGCTCCATCAAGACCTGGGATTTTTACGGCGGCTCGCTCAAGGGTATCCAGAATGACCTGCCCCGCATTGCCGAGCTGGGCTTTACGGCCATCTACCTCAACCCGATTTTTGAGGCCGCGAGCAACCACCGCTACGACACGGCCGACTATACCAAGATCGACCCGATTCTGGGCACCGAGCAGGACTTTACGGAGCTGTGCAAGGCGGCCGAGAAGCTCGGCATTTCTATCATCCTGGACGGCGTCTTCAACCACACGGGCGACGATTCGATCTACTTTAACCGCTACGGCAATTATCCCGGCGTCGGTGCTTGGCAGAGCGAGGACTCGCCGTGGCGCGATGCGTTTTACTTCCATGAAGACGGTTCGTATGACTGCTGGTGGGGCGTGGGCAACATGCCCGCCATCAATGAGAGCTCCGAACTGGTACGCGAGCGGCTCCTGGGCAAGGACGGCGTGATCCGCAAATGGCTGCGCGCTGGCGCCCATGGCTGGCGACTCGATGTGGCCGATGAGCTTTCCGATGACTTCCTGGCCGAGATCAAAAAGGCCGTGCTCGCCGAGAAGCCCGACGCGCTGCTGCTCGGCGAGGTCTGGGAAGACGCCTCCAACAAGATTAGCTATGGCCATTTGCGCCGCTACCTGCAGGGCTCTGAGCTGGACTCTGCTATGGATTACCCCTTCCGCGACATGGTCATCGGCTTTTTGATGGGCTACAAGAACGCCTATCAGGCTGCCGAGGACATCGAGACCCTCCGCGAGAACTACCCGCGTGAGGCATTGTCCTGCGCGCTCAATCTGCTTTCGAGCCACGACCGCCCGCGCATTATCTCGGTACTCGGCGGTGGCCCCGACGAGTCGCAGCTGCCCGAGAGCGAGCGCAGCAAATGGCGCCTGGACAATAACTCCATGGGCCTGGCCAAGAGCCGCTTTTGGTTGGCGACGCTCATGCAGATGACCTTCCCGGGTGTGCCCTCGATTTATTACGGCGACGAATACGGCTTGGAGGGCCTCACCGATCCGGGCAACCGCCGCACCCTGCCGACCAAGGACCAGCTCCACGATTTCGATACGCTGGCCATTGTTAAGAACGCGTCTGCCGTCCGCCGCGCGCTGCCGTTTATGGTCGACGGCGAGATCAAGGCCTTCGCGCTCAACGACAACGTCTTGGCCTACACCCGCACGGGCAAAGACGGCGAGGCCGCGACGGTTATCATCAACCGCAGCCTGCGCAATTCGCACTGCGTGACGATCCCGGCGCTCGGCGAATGTGCAAGCGACGTGATCAGCGGCCACGAGTGCGAGATCCACAACAGCACGGTTACGCTCGACCTGTACCCGTTGGGCTCTTCGATCATCTATCACCATGCCGAGGAGCGCCTGCAGGAGCCGCTCGATCATGGCGCAGGCGTCGTGTGCCATATCACCTCGGTGCCGACCGATGACGGCAAGCCCGGCACAATCGGTGCACCCACGCGTCGTTTTATCGACCACCTGGCCGCCATGGGCATGCGTTACTGGCAGGTCCTGCCCGTCAATCCCACGGACTTCTTCCGCTCCCCCTACGCCGGCCCCTCGGCCTTTGCAGGCAATATCGACCTGCTGCCCGAGAGCCACGAGGAGCTGGCTGCCGACTTCGTCACCTGGAAGGCCCGCGGCGGCGAGGATGCCGACCCGCTGTACACGGCGTTTAAACATCGCAACGCCGACTGGCTCGAGAAGTACTGCGTCTACATGGCGGTAAAGAAGCACTTTGAGGGACTGTCACGCCACGATTGGCCGGCGGATGTCGCGCGCTACAACGAGTACCTGATCGATGACAAGCGATTCCACGACGAGGCCGAGCTGCAGGCGTACATGCAGTATCGCTTTGACCTTGCCTGGTGCGAGCTTATGAACTATGCACACAAGAAGGGCATCGAGGTCATCGGCGATATCCCAATGTATGTCTCGGACGATTCGGCCGACGCGTGGAGCGAGCCCGAAAACTTCTGGCTGTCCGACACCGGCAAGGCGATTGAGATTTCGGGTGCGCCGCCCGACAACTTTGCGCCCGAGGGGCAAGTGTGGGGAAACCCCACCTTCCGCTGGGATCACATGAAACAGAACGGCTATAGCTGGTGGATGGATCGCCTGCGTCGTGCGTTCGCGCTCTACGACCGTGTGCGCCTGGACCACTTCCTGGGCTTCCACAGCTACTTTAGCATCCCTGCCGGCAAGGCCTGTGCCGACGGCCGCTGGCTGGCTGGCCCGGGCAAGGACCTATTCCAAACGGCCTACGACGAACTGGGTCCGCTTAACTTTATTGCCGAGGACCTGGGCTATTTGACGCCTGGTGTTCGCGCGATGGCTTCGACCTGTGGCTTCCCCGGCATGGACGTACTGGAGTTTAGCAACTACGACGTTCGTTGCGGTGTGCATCCCACGCCCGGCAAGATTCTGTACACCTCGACGCACGACACGTCGACGCTCGCAGGCTGGTGTACGCGTTCCTTTGCCGGCGGCGACGAGCCGAGCGGTGTTGAGCTGGCGGCCAAGCTGATGAGCGACGCGCTGGCAAGCGACGCTCCCCTGGTGATGATACCGCTGCAGGATATCCTGGGGCTTGGCGACGACGCGCGCATGAACGTTCCGGGCGTGGCCACGGGCAACTGGACCTGGCAGGCTGACGAGGCAGACATTGCAGCCGCTGAGGACAAAACCGCACAGCTCCTGCGCAACAACCATAGATTCTGGGGCGAAGCGTGATAAAACCCCCGAAGTAGGGTACAGTTACAGACGTTTGAATTTTTGCGGGCAGAGTAATCTGCCCGCTTTGTGCTGAAAAGGAAGTATTATGGCGCGCTACGATTACAAGTGCTCGAGCTGCGGCAACGTGTTTGAGGTTGAGCATCCCATGTCCGAGACTCCCGAGGTCGTGTGCCCCAGCTGCGGTGCCCCGGCGGCCAAGACGTTCTCGGCCAGCGGCATCAAGTTTGAGGGCAGCGGCTTCTACAACACCGACCAGCGCAGTGGCGGTTCTAGCACCAACGCCACCAGCGGCTGCTGCGCCAACTGCCCGCATAACCACTAGGAGAACAACGCGGCCCCGCGATCAACACCGATCGCGGGGCTATTTCTTTGTGTTGCAGGTGGCTCTATGAGTTGCGGTGAAATAAGGACTGTTTGGCGGGTAGAAGCCGCTATTCAATCCCTATTTCACCGCAACTTAGTAGTTACTTGCGGACCAGACGGGCGCAGAAGTGGCCGTCGTAGGAGTCGGCGTTTACCGGTACGCTTTGGAAGAGGCCTCGATCGTTCTGGCGTACGGATACGAGCTTCTTGGCCTGATCGAACTCGGGGAGTTGCAGAATCTGTGCCTCGGAAAGCGGTGCCACGCTAAAGCCGGCACCCTCGGGAGAAGCAAGGAACGCGTCCACGATCTGCGTGTTCTCCTCGTCGAAGACCGAGCACGTCGCATAGATCAGCTCGCCGCCGGCAGCCACGCGCGCGGCGGCTTCCTTGAGCATCGTCAGTTGCAGTTTGGGCAGCTCAACCGCTACATCCTTTTCGGTCAGGCGCCAGGGGATCTCAGGATGACGGCGCATGGTGCCGGTGCCCGAGCACGGCGCATCGATAAAGACCGTGTCGAACTTAACCGGCTTGCCAAGCATGGCATCAAACGACGTCAGTACTTCATCAAGCTCGCAGGCATCACCCGAAACCGTACGAACGCCCTGAATACCGGCCTTGTGCAGGCGAGCGAGATTCAGATCGCACTTGCGATCATGCAGATCGAGCGCCGTATGCTGACGCTCATAGCCCGCACGCTTGGCCTGGCACATCATCACATAGGTCTTGGTGCCACGACCGGCACCAATCTCAAGGCAGCTACCAGGGCGCGTGGCAGCTGTGGCGATAAGCTGTGCGTTAAGGTCCGAGGCCACCGCGGCAGCACGCTCAAACACACCCGAAGCAACGGTAACCTGGGCATCAACCGGGGCATGGCAGCCCGGGAAGACAGGCGCGACGAGCTGCGAGATATACGGATCGGGCTTGGTCGCAAAGGCGTTCTCATGCAGGGCCAGCGGCGCGGGGGCCAGATTACCGGCAAAGCTAAGCGCACCCTCAGGAGTGTCGAACGATGCCATAATGCGAGCGCACAGCCAACGCGGTAGACCCATCAGGCGCGACAGACGAACCAAGCGTCGCTCAGGCTCATCTACATCGGACGCAGTGGCAAAGTCCTCAACGTTGTCCGCGACCTTATGCAGCACGGCATTGGCCAAACCTGCGGCAGACTTAGCTCCGCTGCGAACTAGCTCAACGCCCTGACTCACCGCAACGCGACCAGGGGTATGTAGGTAGAGCATCTCGAAGGCCGAGATACGAAGCGCCATGCGAACACGCGGCGCAACCTTTTTAGGCTTATCAAGAAACTGATCGAGCAGCTCGTCCAAAATACCCTGTGTGGCGGCCACGCCAAGCGCCAAGCGAGCTGCAAAAGCGGAATCACGCTGGTCAATAGCCTTGGCCGAAGCACGGGACGAGAGCACGTCACGCGCGTACATGCCGCGGCGATCGGCCTCCATCAGCACATCGAGCGCAAGCTTGCGCGCGGGAGACAGTTTGCTCATGACAGAACACCCCAGATAAGATCGGCGCCCTGCAGGCCAGCAGCCCAAGCAGAAGCGGCCATAGCACGCTTGCCATCAGGCTTAACCTCGAGCAGTTCAACCGCACCATCGGAAAGGCCAAGGAAAACACGCTTATTCTTAACGTCAACGCCGCCCTCGCCAAGCGACACATCAGCTGGCGCAGCATCGAGCACGCGCACGGTCTTGCCGGCAATCACGCAACGAGCAGGCGCGGTATCGGACGAAGCGAGCACATGACGCACGCAATCGAGCGCAGCCATCTGCGGATCCAGACGCATCTCCAGCTTGGAAATCTTGGCAGCATGAGTGACGAGCGACTCATCCTGCTCAGTCCACGCGGCGGTACCATCGGCAAGAGAAGGAAGCGTATCGGCAAGCAGTTTGCCGCCAAGCTCACCAAGCTCCATGGTCAGCGCCTCAGCATGCTTACCGGAAACCGACGTGGAAGCCTGGGCACAATAAGCACCGGTATCCACGCCATGCCCGATGCGCATGATAGAAACGCCAGCAACCTCATCACCAGCAAGAATGGCACGCTGAATAGGAGCAGCCCCCCGCCAACGAGGCAGCAAGGACGCATGAACATTCACAATACCAAGCGGCGCCATATGCAGCACGTCATCAGGCAAAATGCAACCATAAGCAGCCACGCAGAAAATGTCAGCCTGGGCAGCCTGAAGCGCCTCAACAACCTCAGGCGTCATACGATTAGCCTCAACAACAGGCAAACCAAGCTCAAGCGCCTTGGCCTTAACAGGAGAAGGCACGAGCTTCTTGCCGCGCCCGCGAACAGCATCAGGACGAGTAACAACAAGCGCAATCTCATTCCCGGCCTCGACGAGCGAAGTCAACGAAGGCACAGCAAAATCAGGCGTACCCATAAACACAATACGCATAGAGAACGTCTCCCCTCAACCAAAGCCGAGACGGCTACAAATAACAGCGGAAAGCCAGGTCACCAGCCCATCCGCAATAACATTTCAACAAGAACAAATATACCCAAAACCAAAGAAAGAGCCGCAATAAAAGCAGCTCCCTCTCAACAAAGCACCTATCAGCGAAGACGCCCCTCCCTGGCCCGACGGCACCCGGGCGAAACGAAGAGCGACAACGTAGTCCCTGGGATGGGGCCCACACATATCGTCCCGCGCGCAGTTTCGCAGCGCAGCGAGAATGTTTGAGCACGGGATGATATGTGTGGGCCCCATCCCAGGGACGGACAATTAACCTATTCGGTCTCGCCCGGTCGAGCGCCGCGGGCCAGGGCGTCCTGGTACTCCTTGACTGCCTTGAGCCTCTGCATGGGCTTCAGTCGCTCGAACATGGTATTGCCGTGCAGGTGATCGATCTCGTGCTGCAAGCACACGCAGAACAGATCACCCGTGGCCTCATAGCGAATAAGGTTGGCATCCAAGTCATACGCCTCGACGACGACATGGTCGGGACGCTCAATCTCGCAGCTAATGCCAGGGATGGAAAGGCAGCCCTCGCTAAAGGGCACCAGATGGTCACTCTGCTCAACAATGACGGGATTAATAAGCACGTACGGATCATAGTCATTCTTGTCGCTGTAGTCGCAGTCGATGGTGACGAGCTGAATAAGCTCGCCAATCTGCGGGGCAGCCAGGCCGCAGCCGCCGTTCTCGAACATCATCTTCTTCATCTTCTCGGCAAGCGCCTCGATCGCCGGGGTGATCTCCTCGATGACGGCGCACTCCTGGCGCAGACGAGGGTCGGGCGACAGTACGATTCCGTTGGCTTCCATGGCCATCCTTTCGGGTTGTTACATCAAATCATAGGCGTCGACGTCAACGCTCACGCTCACGCCACGCACGGAGCCCACCTCTTTGAGGCAGGCGTCGATATCGTCAGAGACATGGTACCCCACGGGCGACTTCACAAGCAGATGGAAGCGGTAACGGTCCTTGGCTCTCTCGATTACACACGAAGCCGGGCCAAGCACCTGCGGCACGGCACTCCCCGCCCGCAAAAAGTCGGGCGCGGCGGCATGCCAGCGGCGCTTAAGAAGCTTTGCAATGCGCCCGATGTAGTCTTGCGCGTCGTCTCGGTTCGCCGACCACACCAAGATGTTGACCAGGCGAACAAACGGCGGGTATAGCGCGTCGCGGCGCTGTTCCAGGTCGTAGTCGGTAAAGATCGAACGGTCATGCTCAGCGACGGCGCGAATGACCGGATCCTCGGGCAGGTAGGTCTGGATGATCACCTCGCCGGGGCGATCGCCGCGACCGGCACGGCCCGCCACCTGTTCCAGCAGGTCGTAGGCGCGCTCCCCTGCGCGAAAGTCGGGCAGCTTGAGGGCGAAGTCGGCATTGACCACGCCCACGAGCGTGACCTCAGGAAAGTCGAGACCCTTTGCGATCATTTGGGTGCCCAGCAACACGGCGCAATCGGCCGCATCGAACTGCTCGAGCAGCTTTTTGTGCGCATCCTTGCCGCGCGTGGAATCGGCATCCATGCGAATAATGGCGACGTCCTCGGGAAGCATCTGGTGCAGTGCGTCCTCGATCTGCTGAGTGCCCAGACCCATTTTTGCCAGATAGCGGCTACCGCATTTGGGACAGTGGCTCGTGGGCGCGGGATACGGCTGCACGCGCCAAGACGAACCGCATGTGTGACACTGCAGCGTGTGCGTGCGTTCGTGGTACGTGAGCGCGGTGGAACAGTGGTTGCAGGTGGGCACGCAGCCGCACTCGCGGCACATCAGGAACGGCGCAAAGCCACGGCGGTTATGCAGCAGTACGGCCTTCTCGCGTCGCTCGACCACACGCTCCAAGCCCTCCATCAAGGGTTTTGAAAACATGGAGCGGCTGCCGTGAGAAAACTCATGGCGCAGGTCGGCAATCCGAACCGTAGGCAGCACGGTGTGTCCCGGGCGCTCGGGCATCTCGACGCGCGTCCAGGTGCCACCGTTATACGTGCCACGGCGGCAGCGGTCGAGGGCCTCGGCAGAAGGCGTGGCGGAACCCAATACGAGCGGACAGCGGTAGCGTCGCGCTATCTCGGCCGCCACCTCGCGCGCATGGTAGCGCGGGCTAGAACCCTGCTTGTAACTGGTCTCGTGTTCCTCGTCGATGATGATGAGGCCCAGGTCGCTGAGCGGGCAAAAGAGCGCCGAGCGGGCACCCACGACCACACGCGCGGCACCGCTGGCAACCATGTCCCACTGGTCCAGGCGCTCGCCGGCCGAAAGGCGCGAATGGAACACGGCGACCGTCTCGCCAAAGCGCGAACGGAAGCGGCCGACGGTTTGGGCCGTCAGCGAGATCTCGGGAACCAACACGCAGGCCGAACGGCCGGCCGCGAGCACGCGCTCAATCGCCGAAAGGTAAACCTCGGTTTTGCCGGAGCCGGTGACGCCGTCGACAAGGACCACGTCTCCGTGGGCGTCAAGACGGGCGCGCTCAATCTGCGCGAGCGCCTTCTGTTGGCCCTTGGTGAGCGCGACCGGCGCCTTACCGCTTGCCGAGGACAGCGTGGTCTGCTCGCTGCAGCCACGCCACGCACGGCGCTCCTCCACCACCACGACACCGCGCTTTTCGAGCGCCTTGATGGTCGCCGACATGCTGTTATAGAGCAGGTTGAGGTCGCGCGTCGTGACCGGCCCGCACTGGAGCGCCTCGATGAGCTGACGCTGACGGACCGCGGTCTTGGGCGGCGTATAGTCGAAACCCTCGGGCGTAAGCATGACCCAGCGGTTTTGAATAGGTTTGACGGCGGGACGCTCAACCGACCATGCACCGTCATCGCCCTTGACCACGCGCGGGCTTCCCCCCGGGGGCAAGAACAGGCGCAGGCACTCGGAAAGCGTCGCGACGTACTCGCGGCTCATCCAGCGCGCGATGCGGGCGGCCTCGGCGGTAAAGAGCGGTTTGCTGAGGATAGCCTCGATGGCTTTAATGCGCACGGGGTCGAGGGCGTTGTTACCCTGCAGATCGCCCAGCTCAGGCGCAATGTCGACGATATAGCCCGCGGCCGAACGGTTACCAAAGTGGACCAGGACCGTGGATCCGATCTGCACCTCATTGGCAAGGGGTTGAGGAATGCCATAGGCAAACGGCTCGGACAGCGCACGCGTCGGGATGTCGAGGACCACGCTCGCATAGGCAGCGATGGGCTCAGGTGCAGGCTCGGGCTTGGCTGGGGCAGCAGCGGATGCCGATGCCACCGTAGTCTCCTCCGGTTCCGGCGAACCAAACAGCGAAAGTTGCTCGGCCATGACCCCAGCACCTCCTATCCCATACGTCTACAGAAACAAGAGCCCCGCTCGGGTGAACGGGGCTCGG
The DNA here is from genome assembly GCA_900543025.1 of uncultured Collinsella sp. Lineage (GTDB taxonomy): Bacteria > Actinomycetota > Coriobacteriia > Coriobacteriales > Coriobacteriaceae > Collinsella. The sequence goes on along the minus strand of UQPP01000011.1, from coordinate 1,775 downwards.
ATACAAACGTTTGCGCAGCGATTACAGTGCCATCGTGCGGGCGCGGTCGATGCGCGCCAGGCAGTCGTCGCGACCGACGAGCGCCATGGTCTCGCCCAGCGGGGGGCTCACCATGTTGCCGCAGACGGCGACGCGCACGGCCTGGAACACCACGCGCTTCTTAAGGTCCATCTGCTCGGGAAGCGGCTCAAGCGCGGCGTCGATGTTGGCAGCCGTCCACTCGTCCACGCCCTCGAGCGCGGCCTTGGCGGCGTCCAGAATGGCACCCATGCCCTCCTTGGCCAGGCCCTTGTTGACGGATTTCTCGTCATACTCGAGCGTCTCGGCCGTAGCGAAGATGGGAGCGGCGACGGTCACGGCGTCGGCCGGCATCTTGGTGCGCGGCTTGACGATGGCGGCAAGCGCGTCGATCCAGTCCTCGCCGTACTCGACATTACCCTCGATGAGACCCGCCTCGTGCAGCTCGGGGACCATGATCTCGTCGGCAAAATGAGCATCGGACATGCCGTTGATGTACTCGGCGTTGACCCAGTCGAGCTTCTTGGGGTCAAAGGTCGCAGGATTCTTGGAGATGCGGTCAAGCGAGAACTTGCTGGCCAGGACATCGCGCGGGATGATCGTGGTCTCGCCGTCGAGCGACCAGCCGAGCAGCGCCAGGTAGTTGACGAAGGCGTCGGACAGGTAGCCGGCGTCGCGGTACTCCTCCACCGAGGTGGCGCCGTGGCGCTTGGAGAGCTTCTTGCCGTCGGCACCCAAGATCATGGAGATGTGGGCGAACGTAGGCACGGGCGCGCCGAGGGCCTCGTAGACCATGACCTGACGCGGGGTGTTGGACAGGTGGTCGTCGCCGCGGATGACATGGGTAATCTTCATCATGGCGTCGTCGACGACGGTCGCGAAGTTGTACGTGGGCGTGCCATCGGAGCGGAAGATGACAAAGTCGTCGAGCTCCTTGGCGTCGAAGGTCACCTCGCCGTGGACGGCGTCGTGGATGACGACGTCGCCGCGGTCCTCGGGCACCTTGATACGCAGGACGTAGGACTCGCCGGCCTCGATGCGGCGGCGGGCCTCCTCGGGATCAAGATCGCGGCAACGGCGCTGATAGCCCTGGAAGGGGTCCTTGCGCTCCTGCGCGGCCTTGCGGTCGGCGTCGAGCTGCTCCTTGGTGCAGAAGCAGGGATAGGCCTTGCCCTCGTCCCAAAGCTTCTGGGCGGCCTGCTTGTACAGGTCCAGGCGCTCGGTCTGGGCGTAGGGGCCAAAGTCGCCGCCCACCTCGGGACCCTCGTCCCAGTCCAGGCCCAGCCAACGCATGGCGCGCAGGATGATCTGCGTGTTCTCATCGGTGGAGCGGGTGGGGTCGGTGTCGTCGATGCGCAGGATGAACGTGCCGCCGTTTGCGCGGGCGAAAGCCCAGTTATAGATAGCGGTGCGAGCGCCGCCGATGTGCAGCTTGCCCGTCGGTGAGGGTGCAAAGCGGACGCGAACGTCTGATGCCATGGATATCTCCTCGATTGCAGGATGGATGTCTAACCGCACCAGTATAAAGCATCAAAGCAACCTCCGCACAAAGGGCACCGACTCACTCATTGGGGACAGACTTAAACCTTGATTATCAACTTCATCCGAACACTTCCCACATTCATCCGTACATGTACGGATGAATGTGGGAACCCGATACCCTGAGGGCCGGGCCGGCCGGCCCCGGGAGATCGGAGGACGGCATGTCCGGAAAGAAGAAAAGTGGCTCCGCAAAGGCGGTCCCGAGGGCCTACGGA
>UQPP01000010.1 GCA_900543025.1 uncultured Collinsella sp. | reverse complement strand
CAATTGGTGGCTTCGCTCCGTCCTGGGTGGTTCGGCGTCCTACGTCTGCTATTGCAACAGCTACGGCGGCGCCTACCTCAGCTCCCCTCGCTACGCGTGGGTGCGGCCCCGCCCCGGCTTCCTCCTCAGCTGAGACTTCAGCTGAACCATAGCTATACTTACGGCGACCGCCTTGCGCGGTCGCCCTTTGTTTTTGTTTTTATATGCCCGCGGAGCGGGCCGATTTTTGGAGGCGAAATGAGCCAAGTATTCGAGCGAAACAGGAAAGAGGCCGATTCCGACTACTTGAGCCTCGCCGTGGACATCCGTATCGAGGTTCTTTCCCTCGTGATGCGCGAGAGCGTAGTCCCCAAGCGCAAGCGGATCATACTGGGCGCTCCGATCGCGGAGACCGCCCGCTCGCTCGTCTACAACGTCAACAGGGCCAACCGCTTCTACCCGAGCAACTCGTACAACGTCCTTGAGCGAAAGCGCTACCTCGGCCTCGCTCTGGCCGACTGCGACCAGCTTGAGCAGGACTTCCAGTGCCTCATCGCCATGAAGTGCACCACCGCGAGCGAGCTTGAGCGCATCTCCGGCATGATCCGCGACGAGGCGGACAAGGTCTCCAAAAAGCGCAAGTACACGCGCATAATCGGCAGGGAGTCGGCTGAGGGCAGGCTTGCCGCCGCGAAGGCCGAGGCCGAGCGCCTAGAGGCCGTGGTGCTCGAACAGCCGGGCGGCTATAATGCGTAGCGGTTGCGCTTTGTTATTCGCGTCAATTGGTGGCTTCGCTCCGTCATGGGTGGTTCGGCGTCCAACGTCTGCTATTGCAACAACAACGGCAACGCCAACAACAACTCCCCTCGCAACACGTGGGTGCGGCCCCGCCCCGGATTCCCTTTCACTGCCAGACCGAGTAAGCGAGAGCCGAAAGCCGAGCGCAAAGAGGAAGGAAGGCGCGACCATCGGCCTCAGCGCCGTAAATATGCACCCCGCGCGGGGAGCCGGACGCTTCTTGCATGGCCGGGCGCTCCGGCGCTCAGCCCGGTTTCATGGCCTCCCCGCAAAGCGGCTGTTCGAGCGCCACTGCTAGCCGTGCGGGGTGCCCTCCATGAACTCAGACGACAGGCGCGCTGCCCGCAGGGCTAGGCGCGAGGAAAAACGCGCCCGCAACAGGGCCGAGAGAATAAACGGCCTCACGCTTGAGCGTATCGCCGACATGGACGCGCTCTACGACGCCGCCATGAAGTCGAGGCGCGGTGTGTCGTGGAAGGCGTCCGTTCAGGGCTACTGCCTCCACGTTCTGGGCAACGTCTACAAGGCACGCCAAGACCTGCTGAACGGCGAGGACATCCGGCGCGGCTTCCACGAGTTCGACCTCATTGAGCGCGGCAAGCTGCGGCACATATCGTCCGTGCACTTTAGCGAGCGGGTCGTACACAAGTCGCTGAGCCAGAACGCGCTCGTCCCCGCGATCATGCCGACGCTCACCGCCGGCAACTCCGCCAACATGAAGGGCAGGGGCGTCGACTACGCTATAGCGCGGCTCAAGAACCAGCTCGCGCGCCACTACCGGCGGCACGGAACCGATGGCTACGTGCTGCTCGTGGACTTCAGCGACTACTTCGCGCGCATCGACCACGACGCGGCCAAGCGGCTCGTGATGAAGGCCCTCGATGACGAACGTCTCGTGGCGCTGACAAACAGCCTCATAGACGCATGCGGCGACGTGGGCCTCGGCCTCGGAAGCGAGCCGAACCAGATACTCGCGGTTGCGCTCCCGAACCCCATCGACCACTGGGCGGAGGAGATGGCGGGGCTTGAGGCGACGGGCCGTTACATGGACGATTCCTACTACATCGACATGAGCAAGGACAAGCTCAAGCTGGTCTTGGCCTGCATCGAGATACTGTGCGATGACCTCGGCATCACAATCAACAAGAAGAAGACGCGTATCGTCAAGCTATCGCGCGGCTTCAGGTTCCTCAAGAAGCGGTTCTACTACGGCCCCACGGGCAAGGTCGTCGTGCGCCCGAGCCGCGAGGCCATAACCCGCGAGCGCCGCAAGCTCAAGGCGATGCTCCGCATGCTAGACCGTGGCGAGATAACGCTGAGGCAGATAAGCCAGTCATACCAGAGCTGGCGCGGCGGCATGCTCAGGCTCGACGCGCACGAAACCGTCCTCAGCATGGACAGGCTCTACAAGGAACTGTTCGGCAATGAATACCCCCCCCCGGAGCGGAAATCCTGACCCTGACTAGGCTCAAGGCCGCCGCGTAATCTCACGCCGCCCATACGATGTGCGCACCCTATGAAAGGAGTGCGCCATGGAGCGAACCAGAGAGGCCATCGAGGCCGAGATCAACGGTTACAAGCAGCTTCTCGTGCAGAGCGACTACAAGGCCCTCAAGCACGCTGACGGCGTTATGCCAGATGAGGAATGGGAGCCGGTCAAGGCCCAGCGCGAGGAGCTTCGCGCCAAGATCAACGCCTGCGAGGCCGAGCTTGAGACGGCCCCCTCGGCTTATGTGCCGGAGGAGGCATGAGCGGGGATGCCCTAGCGGGAGGGTTCGAGGCCGCCGCCATAGCCGAGCCGCTTGCCGCCCTCCTCGCCTTCACCGTTGCGGCTATCTGCTTCGTGGTCGTCAAGTGGGGAATGCCCCAGCGCCGCGCCCTCAAGGAGAAGCAGCTTGAGAACGAGCGCGCCATCGAGGAGAAGAAGCTTGAGATCGAGCGCTACCGCATCGAGGTGCAGGAGACGGCGGACAAGACCCTCGACTCCCGCGAGCGCGAGCGCATCAAGACCACCCAGCAGCAGGTGGCCGCGCAGAACGAGCAGACGCGCGTCATCGAGACGCTTTCCAACGGCCAGCAGGCGCAGACGCGAATCCTAGAGGTGCTCTCTACGCAGGTCGGCGACTCCAAGGAGCGAAGCCACGAGATGGGCGGGCGCTTGGAGCACACCGAGGCCACCGCCCAGCGCATCGACCAGACCACCTCGCACATGGCCAAGCAGATTGACGAGGTTCACGCAATCGTCGTCCGACGCAAGGGAGCGGGCGATGAAAGTTAGAAAGGGGTTCAACCATGACCAAGGACGGAATCAAGAAGTGGTTCGTCGCGGCGGGCGTCCGCGCCGTCAAGACCGCAGCCCAGACGGCGCTCGCCGCCATGGGAACGACCGTGGTCTCCATTACCGCGCTGGACTGGCCGCAGATCGCGGCGCTCGCGGCCACGGCTGCGGTCGCGTCGGTGCTCACGAGCATCGTTGGCGTGCCGGAGGTGGAGGAGGGCACAAGCCCGCTCTCCAAGCAGCAGTAGCGCTCCTTCTCGTGGCCCTGTTCCTCTTCGGCGCGCTCGTGGTATGGACTCAGCCGCATCCCGTCGAGGAGGAGCCGGAGCAGCTCCCCGTCGTGTACGACACGCCCGCCGAGCCGCAAGTCCCGCTCTACATGCAGACGGACGAGCGGTGGGGCGGGCTGCCCTACGCCGGCGCAGACCTCGCCACGTCCGGCTGCGGTCTCACGTGCGCGGCCATGGCTTGGGAGAGGCTTTCTGGCGAGACGTGCACGCCGCCCATGCTGCTCAACCTCGTGGGCAACGACTACGTTCAGGACGGGCAGAACTACATGCCCGGCTTCTGCGAGTGGATGGCGCAGCAAGACCCGAAGCTCGACTACACGGTTCTCTACGAGGACAGATCGCGGGCGCTTGAGGAGTCCGCCGCCGGGCGTCTGGTGTTCGGAACCATGGAGGGCGCACTCCACGAGGACGGGCGCGAGTACGGCGGCCACGTGGTGCTCATAACGGAGAACCTTTACGGCCACATCACAATCCACGACCCGTGCGAGGCGTATCCCGTCGCACTCGACTACGACGAGTTCAACGCCGTCGCTTGGGACTACTTCATCTCGATCGGAAGGGGCTAGAAATGTCCATGAACGGTATCGACATCAGCAACTGGCAGAACGGCATCAACCTTGACGTCGTTCCCTATGACTTCATCATCGCCAAGGCCACGCAGGGCAAGACCTACGTCTCCCCGGACTGCGCGCGTCAGGTCGAGCAGGCCCGCGCTCGTGGCAAGCTTTTCGGCGTATATCACTACATCGACGGTTCCGGCGCTATCGGCGAGGCCGACTTCTTCATCGACAACATCAAGAACTGGGTCGGCGAGGGCATGCTGTGCCTCGACTGGGAAAGCAACCAGAACAGCGCATGGGGCAACGAGGACTACCTGCGGCAGGTCGCGCAGCGCGTCATCGACCGCACCGGAATCCCGCCCGTCATCTACGTGCAGCAGAGCCGCATGGCTCAGGTGAAGCCCATCGCCGACGCGCTCAACTGCGCCCTCTGGATCGCGCAGTACGCAAACATGAACGCCACCGGCTATCAGGATGCGCCTTGGAACGAGGGGGCCTACTCGTGCGCCATCCGCCAGTACAGCTCTTGCGGCCGCCTCTCCGGCTACAGCGGAAACCTTGACCTAAACAAGGCGTACATGGACGCTGCGGCTTGGAAGAAGTACGCCAACCCAAGCGGAGGTGCCTCGGCTCCCTCTCCGGCTCCGTCCAAACCTTCGGCCTCCGCTCCTTCCGGCTCGACGCTCGACCTCGTGTACCATATCGTCACCAACGACATTAATGGCGACGCCCGCAGGGACTACTGCGGCAGCCGCTACGACGATGTTCAGGGCTTCATCAACGACACACACGACGCCTCCGCGTCCACGCTCGCCAAGTGGATCAGGGCCGGGAAGTACGGAAACAACCCGGTTCGCCAGACCGTCATCGAGGCGTGCGGAGGCAAGTACCGGGAGGCGCAGGACATCATCAACGGCAAGGGCAAGCAGACCACCTACGTCGTGAAGAGCGGCGACACGCTTTCCGGCATCGCCGCCAAGTTCGGCACCACCTATCAGGCCATCGCCGCCAAGAACGGCATCAGCAACCCGAACCTCATTTACCCCGGTCAGGTGCTCAAGATCTAGGCCGCGCGCGGAAGCATGAGGTAGACAGCCCCGTTCACGACGGTTATCATCGTTCGAGTATTCTTGCAAACGGGGCACCATCGAACGTAAGACCGTCCGAACCTCGCATGGTCCGGGCGGTTTTCTTATACCGACGCGACGTGATGGGACGTGGTATGGCAGCAACGGATATCGAGCGCGGGCTTTCGACCGCCGAGGTCGAGGAGCGTATCGCCGCCGGTAAGATCAACCGCAACATGGAGCTTAAGACCAAATCGGTCAAAGAGCTCATCATCGAGAACCTCTGCACACTGTTTAACTTGATCAACGCTGTCTTGGCGATTTTGGTGTTGCTGACCGGATCGTTCAAGAACCTCACGTTCCTGTTCGTGGTGTTTTTGAATACCGCCATCGGCGTCATTCAGTCCATGCGCTCCAAGAAGATGGTCGATAAGCTTACGCTGCTGACCTCTAAGAAGGCCATCGCGGTGCGCGACGGTGCCGAGGTGGAGCTCGACTTGGACCAGATCGTGCTCGATGACATCATCCGCTTGGGGCGCGGTGACCAGATTCCGGCCGACGCCGTGGTGGTTTCGGGTGAGGCACTCGTGAACGAGAGCCTGCTGACGGGCGAGAGCGATCTCATCAAAAAGCAGCCCGGCTCCGAGCTCATGAGCGGCAGCTTTATCGACTCGGGCCTGCTGCGCGCCCGCGTGATCCATGTTGGCGCCGACAACTACGTGGCCAAGATCAACAACGAGGCCAAGTACGTCAAAAAGGTCAATTCCGAGATCATGAATGCGCTCAACGCCATCGTGCGCTTTGCGAGCCTCATTATGATTCCGCTCGGCCTGGCGCTCTTTGCCTCGAGCGTGAGCGAGCTGTGGGATGCTGCCGGTACGCCGGGCGATAGCGCGCTTTCGTGGTGTTTTTCCGAGCTGCTTGCCGGTCGCGTGCCTTCGTCGGCGCTGCTGTCTACGGTGGGCGCTCTTTTGGGCATGATTCCGCAGGGCCTGGTGCTGCTGACTTCGTCGGTGCTTGCCATCGCCACGGTGCGTCTGGCGCGCCGCAAGGTACTCGCGCAGCAGCTCTACTGTATCGAGACGCTCGCGCGCGTCGACGTGCTGTGCCTGGACAAGACGGGCACCATTACCTCGGGCCGTATGGAGGTCGAGGGCACCTACCCGCTGCCTGTTGAGGGTGTTGGCTTTGGCGCGGACTCGGACGAGGCGGCTGTCCCCGTCGAGACCACGGTGCTCGACTTTGCGCTTGCCAACGTAGCACGTGCGACCTCGGCAGATGCCAACGAGACCTGCCAAGCGCTGCTCAACTACTACGCCGATCGTCCGGTCGAGGTGTCCGAGCCGCTGTCGGTCATTCCGTTCTCGTCGTCCAAAAAGTGGAGCGGCGCCTCGTTTGCGCAGGGCTCCTATGTGATGGGCGCAGCGCAGTTTGTGCTCTCTGATCGTGCGTTTGCGCAGGTCGAGAACCGTGTGGCCGAGCTTGCCGACACCTGCCGCGTGCTTGTGGTGGCTCGCGTGGACGGCTTTACGCCCGATGGCGATATGGTGGGCGAGGCTGAGCCCGTGGGCTTTGTGACCATCCGCGACGAGATTCGTACCTCGGCGGCCGAGACCATCGGCTACTTTAACGAGCAGGGCGTGACCCTCAACGTGATCAGTGGCGACGACCCGCGTACGGTGTCGTCGATCGCGCGTGTGGTGGGCGTGCCGGGGGCGGACGCTTATGTGGACGCCACGACGCTCGATACGCCGGCCAAGCTCGATGCCGCGGTGGACCGCTACCATGTCTTTGGTCGTGTGACCCCGCAGCAGAAGCGCGAGCTCGTGCAGGCGCTCAAGCGCCGTGAGCACACCGTGGGCATGACGGGCGACGGCGTCAACGACGTGCTGGCGCTCAAGGAGGCCGACTGCTCCGTGGCCATGGCGGCCGGCTCCGATGCCGCGCGCAACGTGGCCGAGATCGTGCTCGTCGACAACGACTTTGCCTCGATGCCCGCCGCGGTGGCCGAGGGCCGTCGCTCCATCAACAACCTTCAGCGTTCGGCCTCGCTGTTCCTGACCAAGACGCTGTTCTCGATGGGCCTGGCGGCGCTGTGCATCGCACTGCCGCCGTATCCCTTCGAGCCCATCCAGATGACGCTCATTAACTTCTTCTGCATCGGCGCGCCGGGCTTTGTGTTGGGACTGGAGCCCAACAATGCTCGCGTGAAGGGTGCGTTTTTGACGAACGTACTCAAGCGGGCGCTGCCGGCGTCGATTGCGGTCATTTTGGCTGCGGCGCTCGATATCTTTGTGGCGCGCGTGTTTGGCTTTAGCCAGCTCACGCTGTCTACGATGTGCCTGCTTACGTCGTACGCGGCGAGCGTCAGCCTGATCTGGCGCATTTCGCAGCCTCTCACGCCCTTACGTGTGGTGCTCTTTGTGTTTGTAGTCGCCGGCATCCTGGTGGGCGTTATCGGATTCCCGGAGCTGCTGTCCATTGCCAACCTGTCGATGGGCCAGATGGTTATCTTGGCTGTTATCGTGGTCTTTACCTGCTCGGTGTTCTTTAAGCTCGCCACGATGATGGATTCGCTCAAGCCGCGTCGTCGTCATACCGCAACTGGTTTTGGCCGTGGTGTGCGCGTCCACCTGGGTCGCGGTGGCGGCAAGGTGAGCTCGACGGGTTCGACGGCCGGGCGTTTTGCCAAGCGCGTCGCCGCCGACATGGCGCAGCGCCGCGAAGATCGCACCGCTCGCGAGGCCGAGGCCCGCGTACTCGAGGGCGTGGCCCAGGCCCAGCCCAAGAAAAAGAAGAATACCGGAGCCAGGCGCTCTCGCGTGACCAAGTCCGCCCAAGGCATCAAAGTCTCGATGCCAAGTAAAAAGAAGAAGTAACCACACCTCACAGGGTAGCTAATTTGGGACGGGGCTTTTTTAGCTGCCCTGGCTGACAACGCGATCGGTTTGGTCGATTGACGGCCAGGGCAGCTAAAAAAGCCCCGTCCCAAATTAGCTACCCTGCGATGTTGAATTGGTGCCTTGTTCCTGTGGGGCCGTGGCGATGTTATGCTCTAACCTCGATTGTTTGAATTGCTTCGAAAAGAGGATGCCGTGATCTGCCCGCATTGCCTTAAGACTATCGAGGACGGCGCCTCGTTCTGCCCCTACTGCAACGCCTATGTGGGTCCGGGCGATGGCCCCGAGCACACCGAGTTCGTGTTCTGCGAGGGCTGCGGTGCCCGTCTTTCTCCGCACGATCGTACGTGTCCCAAATGCGGACGCCCCGCTCCGGGTATCCTCTCCGAGGACGCGGCCGCATCCGACCTGGCAGCGGGCCGCACGGCGGGCTTTCCGCGCCTAACGCAAGAGCAGATCGATACCGAGGTGCCTCATGCGCCCGCCTCGGCTGCCGCGGTTCTTTCGGACGCCGCCGATCCTAACGAGACCTGCGTGCTGCCGGCTTTCGATAAGGATTTCGGTATCCCCAAGGTCGATATTCCCACGCCCGTTTCCCTGCACGACGATGCTCAAAAACCCAAGCGCAAAGTGCATCCCGACGAGGACGCCTATCACAAGCACAAGCGTCATATCCCCAAGCCGCTCATCGTCATCGCGGTACTTGCCGTCGTTTGCGGCGGTGCCTATTGGTTCGTGACGACCGATCCCATGGGTGTCATGCCTGGCTTCTACGACCAGTTTGGCCAAGCTGCACAAACCACCTTCCCCACGCGCCAAAAGGGCGAGGCGACTGAGGACGATACCAAGCAAGACGATTCTGCCGAGGTGGTCCAGGAAGAAACCGTGCTGACCGATGATCAGCTCTATACCAGGCTCGACGGTCTGTATCAGACCATCGTGTCCTACGGTGACGAGGACCAGATCGGCGAGGTCATCGATTCCTTTAACAACGGCTATCTCCGAACGCCGCTGTCCACCCGTCAGGAGCTGTCGCAGAGTGCTTACGCCCTGCGCGACCAGATTAAAAAGACGCAAGATGAGCTCAGCAACCTTAAGTACCAGGACGATACGGTCTATGCGGACGACATTGCCCACTTAAAGCAGCTTGCCGAGTGGATGTATGAGCGCGTCGACGTGATCTGCCAGAGTTGGGACATCTCGCTGGCCATTCCCGATGGCGAGTCGATGAGTTCTCACCAAAGCGAGATCCTGGCGCCCATCGCTCAGGGTGGCAACAGCGCGCTTAATCAGTACGACGCCAACGTGGGCTCCTGGAAGCCGCAGCAGCGTTCCTAAAATTAGTTCGCCATAGTCGGCATAACCTACGTGCGCAATTGATGTAAGCGCATGCTTATTGCTACAATTCGTACAAATATGCTTTAAACGCACGAGGAAGGAACCACATGTTTGGTTTTAAGAAAGAGCTCTACACGCCCGAGTATCAGCTTGCCGGCGACGAGTGCGCCGTTATCGAGACGTCGAAGGGTACCATCAAGGTCAAGTTTGACGGTGAGGGCGCTCCCATTCATGTCGCGAACTTCTGCGAGCTTTCCACGATGGGTTTCTATGATGGCCTTAAGTTCCATCGCTATGTGCCCGGCTTTGTCATTCAGGGCGGCGACCCCAATACCCGCGATATGTCCGGCGCCGACGTCGCTGCCGGTCTTGAGGGCCCTGACGGCATGCCCGGTACCGGTGGTCCCGGCTACTGCATCAAGGGCGAGTTTGCCACCAATCCGCGCAACAGCCATGTCGATGGTGCCCTTGCCATGGCACGCTCCATGGACCCCGATTCCGCGGGTTCGCAGTTCTACTTCTGCCTGGGTGCCCAGCATAACCTCGATTCCGGTTACACCGTCTTTGGTACCACGGTCGAGGGTCTCGATGTGATTTCGCAGCTGCGTGCCGGCGACGAGATCGTCCATGTCGAGATCGTTCACGAGTAAAGGGGACTTCCTTGAATAGCCAGCTGATCCAACAGGGCCGCGCCGCTTACCGCGCGGGTGATTTTTCCGCTGCAGCCCAGATGCTTGGGGCGGCAAAAACTCCCGATGAGATTATGGGCGAGGCCGATCACCTTCGTGGCAACGCCTTGATGCACCTGGGCATGTATGCCGAGGCCGCCGAGGCCTACGCCGCTGCCCTCAATGACGGCACCTACGGCAAGCGCGGCGCGCTGCTCACCAACCGCGGCAAGGCACTCGCCGCCGTGGGCGACTACACGACGGCCGCCCAGGCGTTCTCTGCTGCTACGCAGGATGCTTCCTATGCCACGCCGTTCAAGGCCTATCTGGGCCTGGGTAACGCGCTGTTCCAGTCGGGCGACTATGCCAACGCGGGTACTGCCTTCCGTCAGGCTGCCATCGACGGCGCCAATCCGGCTCCTGCCGCCGCACTCGGCGAGCTCGGTCGTTGCTTCATTAAGCTCGGCCGTCCGGCGGATGCCGTGGAGACCTACCGCACGGCTATCGACTTTGCCGGCCCCCGCGACGACACACGTGCGCTCAACGCCGGCATGGGTCAGGCGCTTTCTGCCGCCGGCCGTCCCTCCGACGCGCTCGACGCCTTTAACGCCGCTACTGCCGATGGCATCTACCAGCTCACCTCCGAGCAGGCCGATGAGCTTGCCCGCGTGCATGATTCGCTTGCCGCACTGTCTGCCCAGACGGCTATGGCCACGGCTCCGGCGCCCGCGATGGACGCTCCTGCCGTCGATCCGCTCGATCCTACGGGCGCGACCGGTCAGTTTATGCCCGATCCCTCGGACACCGGCTTCTTTACGCTGTCCGAGTCCGAGATGGTCCAGCAGGACCGTCAGGATCGTAAGCAGGCCAAGGTCCGTCGTCGCCATCGCCACACGGGTCTCAAAGTCTTCATCGTGCTGCTTCTGCTCATTTTGATCGCCGCGGGCGGTCTGGGCTTTGCCTACACGCGCGGCTTTGGCTTCCCGTCTCAGGAGTCTGTCGTTACCGATCTGTTCCAGGCTGCCGGCGACGGTGACACGGCAAAGGCCGAGTCTTGCCTGGCCTCGAGCCTGTCCGAGGACGCTAAGTCGATGATCATCTCCTCGATTCCGCAGGGTGCCACCGTGTCCGTCGAGGGCATGGATCAGTCCATGACCGAGACGACCGCTAAGGTGAAGGCATCGCTGTCCAAGGGCGGCGAGCAGGAGTACACCGTCAAATTCGTGCGCTCTGACAACCATATCGGCTGGGCCGTTTCCTCGCTCGATATGGATTTCTCGGCTGCTGACAACCAGTAGTGACCTTATGGGATTTAGCTTTGCCCGGCGCTTCACCGCAAGTGAGGTGCCGGGCTTGCGCTAGTATGATGAGCTAGTAGTTTTCCAGCAATCATCCAACACATCAGGAGTTGCGTTGTTTTCTTTGATGGATATGTTCTTCGGTAGCTATGCGGGCGATCTTGCCATCGACCTCGGCACCGCAAATACGCTTGTCTCCGTGCGTGGCAAGGGCATCGTCATTCGCGAGCCCTCTGTTGTCGCCATCGACAAGAACGACGAGCGCATCCTCGCGGTCGGTATCGAGGCAAAGCGCATGCTCGGCCGTACGCCCGGCAACATCGTGGCCGTTCGTCCCCTGAAGGACGGCGTCATCGCCGACTTCGATGTTACCGAGGCCATGCTCCGCTACTTTATCGACAAGGCGTCCGAGAAGCGCTATCCGTGGACCCCGCGTCCGCGCGTTGTCGTCTGCGTTCCCTCCGGTGTCACGTCTGTCGAGAAGCGTGCCGTCTTTGAGGCTACGATCCAAGCCGGCGCTCGCCAGGCCTACCTGATCGAAGAGCCTATGGCCGCCGCTATCGGCGCCGACCTGCCCGTCGAGGAGCCTACCGGCTCCATGGTCATCGACATCGGTGGCGGTACCACCGAGGTTGCCGTTATCGCTATGGGCGGCATCGTCGTCTCGCAGTCCATCCGTATTGCCGGCGACGAGTTCGATCAGGCCATCCTCACGCACGTTCGCGATGCCTACAACCTTGCCATCGGCGAGCGTACGGCAGAGGACATCAAGATCAAGGTCGGTTCCGCCGTGCCGCTCAAGGACGAGCTCGACGTCGAGGTCAACGGCCGCGACGTGATCACCGGTCTGCCCAAGACCGTGCGCATCGAGAGCGAGGAGATTCGTCGCGCGCTCAACAAGCCGCTCGACGAGATGGCCAAGGCCGTCAAGGACGCACTCGACGCTACGCCTCCCGATCTTGCCTCGGACCTTATGTACTACGGCATTTTGCTGACTGGTGGCGGCGCGCTGCTGCGCGGTCTCGACGTGCGCCTGCGCGATGAGACCGGTGTTTCGGTCAACGTCAGCCCCACGGCGCTCGATAACGTCGTTAACGGCTGTGCCCGCGTGCTCGAGGCCAATGCGTTTGATGGCGGCTTCGTCCAGACCAATGCTTAATTTCCAAAAGGTGGATTCCATTTGGCACGATCTTCGGGTTTCTCCACAAATCTGAATACCAAGCGACAATCAACGGGTATGCGCCCGTTGATTGTTTTCAGCCTGATTTCGGTGTTGCTGCTCACGTTTTACATCCGCGAGGGCGAGGCAGGGCCGATTCATGCCGTGCGTTCGGGCGTAACGACGATTACCTCTCCGGTGCGCTTTGTGGGCTCGGCTGTGGCGGCTCCCTTCAATGCGATTGGCAACGTGTTCTCTAACCTAACGGCGTCGCAGGACACGCTCGACGAGCTCAAGAAGCAAAATGAGGAGCTGACCTCTAAGGTCGCCGAGCTTTCTGAGGCTCAAAAGACTGCCGAGCGCCTGGAGGGCCTGGTCGGGCTGCAATCGACCTACAACCTCAAATCGACCGCAGCTCGTATCGTTGGTGCCTCCGGCGATGCCTGGACCTCGACCGTTACCATCGACAAGGGCTCTGCCGACGGCCTTACCATCAACATGCCCGTGACGAGTTCTGCCGGTGTTATCGGCCAGATTATCGAGGTATCGGCCAAGACCTCTACCGTGCGCCTGATTGGCGACGAGAACTCGGGCGTGTCCGCCATGGTGCAGGACACGCGCGCCCAGGGTATGCTGCAGGGTCAGGCTGACGGCACGCTGCGTCTTGAGTACGTGAGCGTCGACTCCGATGTTAAGGTTGGCGATATCATCGTGACCTCTGGCATCGGTGGCGTGTTCCCCAAGGGCCTTCCGCTTGGCACCGTCTCGTCGGTTGAGAAATCGGCAAACGACGTGTACTACACCATTGTGGTGCGCGCTCAGACCACGGCCGAGAACAACGAGGAAGTGCTGGTCATCACCTCGCTGACCGACGAACAGTCGGCCTCGGATGAGGACGTGAGCACGGCCAACAGCACGCCGCAGGGAACGTCGCGCGATGCTGCAACCAAGATGAAGGACGAGAGCTCGGATGACAGTTCCGACACGTCCGAGACGACCGATTCCGGCTCGAGCGAATAGGGGGCATGTCCATGGATCTACACGAGCAGGGGATGAGCTCCCGCACGTTTGTGATCGCTGCCATTGTGTGCGTGCTGCTGCAGGCAGGCCTGGCACCGCAGATCTCCATTGCGGGCGGTCGCGTCAACTTCATGATTATCCTGGTGTGCCTAAGCGTGTTCTCGGGCGACCCGACCCGTGCCGTCGTGTGCGGTTTTTGCAGCGGCTTGTTCTATGACCTGTCCGCTGCCGTGCCGGTGGGCGTTATGTCGCTCTTGCTGACCGTGGGTTCTTTTGCCCTGGTGCACAGCGCCGTCGGTCAGACGGGCGGTACCCCGAGTGCGCGCGGCGTCACTGTGGGCGCCTTTGCGCTCGTCATTAATGTGATCTACAGCATCATCTTGCTGTTTATGGGTTTGGAGACGAGCTTTGTCGTGGCGATCTTCGGCCATGCGCTGCCGTCCTCGATCCTGACGGGTCTGGTTGCCATTCCGTTTTTGATGTCCGGCGTCGTGCCGCAGTCCGGCTATGGATTCTCCGCACGTGGCGGACGCCAGGCGGGTATGCGCTTTAAGCCCAAGACCCGCAAGCTCAAATAGGGGAGGCCCGTAGATGTCTTCCCAGTTGACGGTTATTATCGCCGGTATCGTGCTGGTTGTGGCCATCGTGGTCGCGCTGGTCATCATGCGTCGCGGCGATTCCCGTTTTACCTACGATACGCAGCATGGAACGGCCCCGCGCGCCACCGAGGGCGAGGGCAATACCGCGGCGACCGCCTTTAAGGGCCGCTTTTCCATCCTCACCACGGGTGTGGGCGCGATGTTTGCGGCACTTGCCGTCAAGCTGTGGGGCATGCAGATGGTCTCGTCGGACTATTACGAGAAGCAGGCCAATAGTAATCAGACTCGTACCGTTACCACACCCGCTGTGCGCGGCCGCATCCTCGACCGCAATGGCGTGGCGCTTGTCCAGAATCGTCCCTCACTTGCTGTCGTGGCCTACCGCGACCTTGCCGAGGATGAGGTTTTAGTTCGCCATCTTGCCAACGTGCTCGGTATGCCCTATGTGGCGGTTCTGCGCAATATCCAGGACAATACAGAGGGCGCCCAGAGCCTGCATACCATTGCGACGGACGTCCGCCGCTCCACGGTTGCCTATATTCAGGAGCACGCCGGCGAGTTCCCGGGCGTCAAGATTGCCGAGCGTACCGAGCGCCAGTATCCGTATGGCGAGACGGCATGCCATATCTTGGGCTATACCGGCACCATTACCTCCGAGCAGCTCGAGGCTCAGAATAAGAAAACCTCTGGCGATGATGATGCTTCTGCTGGCAAGATTACGTACCAGTCGGGCGATATCGTTGGCCAGGCGGGCGTTGAGAGCTACTACGAAAACCTGCTGCAGGGTATTCGTGGCGAGCAGACCGTCAAGGTCGATGCCTCGGGCAATGTGACCGGTCAGGCCGGTGCCGTGCCCGCGAAGGCCGGCTCCGACATTAAGCTCACGCTCGACCTTAAGATCCAACAGGCCTGTGAGACGGCGCTGGCGAGCGCTATCGAGCTTGCCAAGACCACTGGTTACAGTAATGCCGGCAACGGCGCTGTGGTGTGTCTCGATCCCAACAATGGCGAGATCCTGGGCATGGCGAGCCAGCCCAAGTTCGATCCGTCTGTCTTTATCGGTGGTGTCTCAAATGACGTGTGGACCGAGCTCAATGATGACAAGGGTTCGCACCCGCTGCTCAACCGCGCCATTAGCGGACAGTACATGTCGGCCTCGACCATCAAGCCGCTCTCGGCACTGGCCGGTCTTGAGTTTGGAACCTACACTTCAACGCAGACAACCAACTGCACGGGCTATTGGACGGGCCTGGGCAAGGCTTGGGGCAAGCGCTGCTGGCTGACGTCTGGCCACGGCACCATGACGCTGCAGTCGGGTATCGCCAACTCGTGCGACCCCGTCTTCTATGACATGGGCAAGGCGTTCTTTTATGACGAGCAACATTCCGAGGGCCTGCAGGAGGTCTTTCGTCGCTGGGGCCTAGGCAAGACCTGCGGTATCGATCTGCCGAGTGAGGGCGCGGGCCGTATTCCCGATGCCGAGTGGAAAGAGTCGTACTTCACCGACGCATCTGCCGAGGACCGCAAGTGGAATGCCGGCGATATGACTAACATTGCTATCGGCCAGGGCGACATCCTGGTGACGCCCCTGCAGATGGCGTGCGCCTATATGGGTCTTGCCAACGGCGGCAAACAGTACGTGCCTCACGTGTTTTTGTCTGCCGTGTCGCGCGATGGCGACGGTGATGCCTATAAGTACAACGGCAAGGGCAAGAAGAAGCGCCTGGAGGCCAAGATCAACAGTGATTCGGATTTGGCTCTTGTTCGCAACGGCATGCATGACGTGATTTACACGGCATCGACGTCCCTGGCGGCTCACTTTGGCACCCTGACGCCGCAGGTATACGGCAAGTCGGGCACGGGCGAGAAAAGTGGCGAGGACGAATACGCGTGGTTCTGCGCCTATGCACCGGCCGATGATCCCAAGTATGTCATCGCTACTGTTCTGGAGCAGGGCGGCGGCGGCTCAGATACCGCGATGCATGTCGTGCGCGACGTGCTCGGCGTGATTTATGACGAGCCCGATACCTCTTCGGCCTCGGGCGATTCTTCGGTTCGATAGGAGGTTGCGATGGATTTTTCTCCGGCGGATCTATTCCGTTCAACCAAGACCGGCTCTCGCAGCAGCCTGGACCGCGTCAACAAGCAACTTTCGGCCTCGCGCGGCACGTTTCGCCAAAAGGTGCATATCGGTGTGCTCGTGGCCACTGTGGCGCTCGTCGCCTACGGTGCCATCATCATCTGGTCGGCTTCGCAGTTTAAGGCCGATGCTTCGTTCTCACGCCATCTGCTGGGAATCGGCATCGGAGCGGTGCTGGCGGTGTTGGTCTGGCGTACCGACCTGCGCGGTATTTCCAATTTCTCGACGGCGTTGCTCGTCATCGACCTGATCGTGATCTTCTCGCCCAAGATTCCGGGCCTGTCCTATACGGGCGGTCTGGGCATGACGGGCTGGATCAAGATTCCCGGTATCGGTTTGACGTTCCAGCCGGTTGAGCTTGCCAAGCTCATCACCATCTTCTTTATTGCTACGCTTGGCTCGCAGTATAACGGTCGCATCGATACCGTTCGCGACTACGTCAAGCTCTGCGGCATGCTGTCCATTCCGTTTTTGGCCGTCGTTGCCATGGGCGACCTGGGCTCGGGCCTGGTTGTGTTGGTTTCGGGCGCCATCGTCATTTGTATGAGCGGCGCACGCCGCGAATGGGTGCTGTCGACCCTGGCCCTGCTCGTGGGCCTGGTGGCCCTCGTTCTGGCGCTCGATTCGGTTTTTGATTCGTTGCTCGGCCACGATGTGCTCATCAAGCAGTATCAGATGAACCGTCTGACGGTCTTTATCGACCCCGATAATGCCGATTCGGACGATGCCTACAACCTGCAGCAGTCGCTTATCGCCGTTGGCTCGGGCGGCTTCTTTGGTAAGGGTTTGGGTCATGCGACGCAGTCGGCCGGCGGCTTTCTGCCTGAGTTCCACACCGACTTCGTCTTCGCCTTCCTGTCCGAGACCTTTGGCTTTTGCGGTTCTTTTTTGCTCCTGTGTCTCTACGTGCTGCTGATCTTTTCGACGATTCGCGTCGCCTTTAAGTGTGAGTCGCTGTTCCTGCGCCTGTCGTGCGTGGGCATCGTTGGCATGTGGGCGTTCCAGACCTTCGAGAACATCGGCATGTGCATCGGCATGATGCCGATTACCGGTATTCCGCTACCGTTTATTAGCTTCGGTTCGTCTTCGATGATGATTCAGCTGCTGACGGTGGGTATCGTACAATCCATATGGCGGCATCGTTCGGGCGCCGCGTAACCGCTGGAGGGGTTTGCTATGAAAATTCCCGTAGATAAGCTGACCCGCGCTTTTAAGATGGGCGCGTCCGTTAAGAAGGATTCCGATACGCCGGTGCGCGTCTCGGTCTATCTGGATTCGTCCGCCTCGCGCTTTCTGGCCGAGACGGTGCGTGACGCCTTTGTGCCGCAGACGACCTCGGGTATTGTGCGCGTCGAGCGTCTGGGGGAGGAGCGAATTGCTCCAAAGACCGATACCGATGTGGTGCTGGTGCTCTCGTGTGGTTCCGACCGCTTGGAGAGTGCCGTGCAGGAGCTCGTGATCGCCGGCGCGCCCGTGTGCGTGCTTGCCGAGTCTGCTGTGGAGGTGCCGTTTATCGAGGAGTCCACGCCCATGCTCGGCGTGGTAGCGGCAACCGATAAGACGTATCTGCTCGAGACGCTTGCCCGCTGGATTCTCGATCGCACCGACAAGGAAACGGCTTTTGCGGCGAACTTTGCCTTCATGCGCATCGCGGCCGCCAATCGTATCATCACCTCGTGCGCGCTCACCAATATGGCGACCGGTGCGCTGGCGTTTTTGCCGGGCGCCGATTATCCCGTTATGGCGCTGGCGCAGGTGGGCATGCTCTTTGAGCTCGCTGCCGTCTTTGGACGCGGCATTAAGCCCGAGCGCGGCTACGAGGTCGCGGGCGTGCTTGCCGGCGGTCTTGTGATCCGCGCGGTCACCCGCGCACTTGTCAAGCAGACGCCGCATATTGGGTTTGCCGTCAAGGCGCTCACTGCTGCCGCGGGCACCTATGGCATGGGCCGTGCGCTCGTTTCGCTCTACGAGCGCGATGTCGACTACAGCCGTGCCAACGAGGTGGTCACTGCCACGTTCTCCCGCGTTCGCGATCTGGTGACCACGGTCGCGGGCGCTACCCGTCCTATGGCGTCCTACCAGGACGCATCCGATCTCGCAGCTTAGGGGTTTTCCGTTGCGCGTTGCATACCAAGACTGTTTTCATTTAATTGAGCCGCTGCTCGCCAAGGTCGAGAAGCCGAGTCGCTATATCGATCACGAGTGGGGCACGCTTTCCAAGGCCGATGCCGACTACCGTTGCTGCCTGATCTACCCGGATGTGTACGAGGTCGGTCTGCCCAACCAGGGCATCGCCATCCTCTACAACATCCTTAACCAGGCCGAGGGCATCTCCTGCGAACGTGGCTATGTGCCGTGGCCCGATATGGGTGATGCCATGCGCGAGGCGGGTATTCCGCTGCTCTCGCTCGAGGGTGCAGCGCCGGTCGCTTCGTTTGATATCGTCGGTCTGCATGTGCCGCACGAGATGGCGGTGACGAACTTCCTCGAGGCTCTCGACCTCGCTGGCATTCCGCTGTTAGCGGCCGACCGAGGCGAAGACGACCCCATCATCATCGCCGGCGGCCCCTCGGTGTACAACCCCGAGCCGTACGCGGCCTTCTTCGATGCCATCCTCATCGGCGAGGGCGAGGAATCGCTGCTCGATACCTGCCAGCTGCATCGCCGCCTGCGTGACGAAGGGGTCCCGCGCGCGCAGATTGTCGAGCAGCTTGCATCCATTGCCGGCAACTACGTGCCGAAGCTCTATGAAGTTCGTCACGACGAGCCCTGCTCGCCGCATGGCTACACCGTGCCGCGTGAGGGCAAGGATGCGCCGACCGTGGTCTACAAGCGCGTCGTCGAGGATTTCGGCGCCACGAATCCGTTGTCGCAGTCGTGCGTACCCTATGCGCAGCTGGTCCACGACCGCCTGTCTATCGAGATCCTGCGCGGCTGCGCCCGCGGCTGTCGTTTTTGCCAAGCCGGTATGACGTATCGCCCGGTGCGCGAGCGCTCGGCCGACCAGATCGTCTCGTCGGTAATTCAGGGTCTGGAAAAGACCGGCTATGACGAGGTGTCGCTGACCTCGCTCTCCACGACCGACCACTCCTGCATTCGCGACGTGCTCGGCAGGCTCAACCGTCGCCTGGAGGATACGGGTATTCGCGTGTCTATTCCGTCGCAGCGCCTGGATTCGTTTGGCGTGGATATGGCCGAGTCGGTCGCCGGCGAAAAGAAAGGTGGCCTGACGTTCGCGCCCGAGGCCGGCAGCCAGCGCATGCGCGACATCATTAACAAAAACGTGACCGAGGAGGACCTGGACCGTGCGGCCAAGGCGGCCTTCGAGGCCGGCTGGAACCGCATGAAGCTCTACTTTATGATGGGCCTTCCCGGCGAGCGCGATGAGGACATCGTGGCCATCGCCAATCTGGCCGATCACGTGCTGGAGCTCGGTCGTTCCGTGGTGCCCAAGGCTCGTCGCGGCTCGATCTCGGTGTCCATCTCGGTTTCGGTTTTTATCCCCAAGGCTGCCACGCCGTTCCAGTGGTGCCCGCAGCTCGACTACGACGACGTCAAGCGTCGCCAGAAGCTGCTTATCACGAGCGTTCGCAACCGTGCCGTCCGCGTGCATTACCACGATGCCGAGACCTCGCTCATCGAGGCCGCGCTGTCCCGCGCCGGTCGTGACATGACGCCCGTCATCATCGACGCTTGGCGCTCGGGCTCTCGCTTTGACGCCTGGGTAGAGCATTTCTCGCTCGATAACTGGAAGGAAGCTGCTGCCAAAAACGGCATCGACCTCAATGAGCTCGTGCACCTGCCCTACGAGTTGGACTGGCGCCTGCCGTGGGAGCACGTGAGCCCCGGCTGCACGCGCGGCTTCCTCGAGCGCGAGTACCGTCGCTCGCTCGAGGGCGTCACGACTCCCGACTGCACCCGCACGTCGTGCACCGGCTGCGGGATCTGTCCCACGCTCCACGCCAAGAATGTATTGATGGGTGATCGCGCATGAGTGAGCGCCTGACCGACAACCCCTCGCTCTTTAGGCTTCGTGTTCGCTATGGCAAGCGCGATCGCCTTAAGTACCTGGGCCATCTCGAAGTAATCCATACCATTGAGCGCATCGTGCGCCGTGCGGGACTTCCCTATGCCGTCACGCAGGGCTTCTCTCCGCACATGCGCGTGGGCTTCTCTTCGGCGCTGCCGGTGGGTACGTCGTCGACCTGCGAGTGGTATGACCTGTTTATGACCGAGTTCGTGGCGCTCGACGAGGCGTTTGGGCGCCTGGCTGCGGCGTCTCCGGCCGATCTGGCGCCCATCGAGGCGGCGTACATCGACGTGCGCACGCCGGCGTTGACAGCGCAGCTCACGCGCCTGTCGTATCGCATCGACCTGCACTTGGATCCCGAGGCGCCCGTAAGCGCCGACGAGGTGCGCCGTGCGATCGACACGCTGCGCGCGGGCCACGGCATCGACTACGCGCGCGGCAAAAAGAGCAAGCGCTTAGATTTGGATCACACGCTCGTGGGCTATGAGCTCACGGCGGGGGAGCGCCCGGACCATTTGGTGCTCATGCTCGACACCCATGCCGACAACGAGGGCTCCATGCGTCCGGAAATTTTGCTTTCCGCGGCTGATGTTTTGTTGCAGGGCTTGACCCCGGGCGTGGATGCACCTATTGTTTCCACCGGTATGCAAGACCTCGTGACCATCTGCTCCTACGATGTCGAGCGTCAGAATCAAGCATGCGAGGACGACGAGGGCCGACTCGTCAGCCCCATACCTGTGCGAACTTGTGGATTTGCTCCACATACTCGTTGACGGGGGTATTTTCGCCTGCTACTATATTCGGCTGTTGCACTAACTGATGCATGAAGGGCAAGTAAACATGTACGCAATCGTTAACACGGGCGGCAAGCAGTACAAGGTCGCCACCGACGATGTCATCACCGTCGAGAAGATCGAGGGCAATGAGGGCGACAAGGTCACCCTGCCGGTTATCTTCCTCAACGATGGTAAGAAGATCGTCACCGATCCCGACAAGCTGGCCAAGGCCAAGGTTACCGCTCAGATCGTTGAGCAGTTCAAGGGCGAGAAGCAGCTGGTCTTCAAGTTCCACAAGCGCAAGCGCTATCGTCGTCTGAAGGGTCACCGTCAGCAGCTCACCAAGCTGAAGATCGTGAAGGTCCAGGCTACGTCCCGCGCCAAGAAGGCTGTCAAGGCAGAGGCCGAGGCTGTTGCCGAGGCTCCCGTCGCCGAGTAGATTACACTCGTAACGAAAGAGTAGGTATACACAATGGCACACAAAAAAGGACTCGGTTCCTCCCGTAATGGCCGTGACTCCCGCGGTCAGCGCCTTGGCACGAAGCGCTATGCCGGCCAGACGGTAACCACGGGCACGATTCTCGTCCGTCAGCACGGCACGCACATCCACCCGGGTGAGAACGTTGGCCGTGGTAAGGACGACACGCTGTTCGCGCTGGTCGACGGTACCGTTGAGTTCCACAAGGGTATCAAGCACAGGGTCAGCGTACGCCCGCTCGCGAACGCGTAATTCACCCTTCATAGAGCACATATGTGGGAGGCACTTGAGTTTTAGGATTCAAGGGTCTCCCTCTTTTTTGTAGGAGGCGATTCTGTTGTCACAGTTCACCGATATCAGCCGCATTAACGTGTGCGGCGGCGACGGCGGAGCCGGATGCATGTCGTTTAGGCGCGAGGCATTTGTCCCCAAGGGCGGCCCCGATGGCGGCGACGGCGGTCGTGGCGGCAATGTCGTCATCCAGGCCGATGCTCAGCTGTCTTCGCTGATCGATTACCGCTTTAAGCATCACTTTCGCGCCGAGCGCGGCACGCACGGGCAGGGTGCCCGTCGTAACGGCAAGAGCGGCGAGGACCTGATTCTCAAGGTCCCTATGGGTACCGTGGTGCGCGAGCTCGATCCCGAGACGCAGACCCCGATGTTTGAGATTGCCGACCTGGTGCACGACGGCGAGCGCGTCGTCGTGGCGCCCGGCGGTGCCGGCGGTCTGGGCAACACGCACTTTGTGACGTCGGTGCGTCGCGCGCCCGCGTTCGCTCAGCTGGGCGAACCGGCCGAGGAGCACTGGATCGAGCTCGAGATGAAGCTTATGGCCGATGCCGCGCTCGTGGGCTTTCCCTCCGTGGGTAAGTCATCGCTCATCGCGCGCATGAGTGCCGCCCGTCCCAAGATTGCCGACTACCCGTTTACCACGCTCGTGCCGAACCTCGGCATGGTGCGTGCCGGTGAATATTCTTACGTCGTTGCCGACGTCCCCGGTCTTATCGAAGGCGCGAGCGAGGGTAAGGGCCTGGGTCACCAGTTCCTGCGCCACATTGAGCGTACGGCCCTGATCATGCACGTCGTCGACATGACGGGTGGTTTTGAGGATCGCGATCCGGTCGAGGATTACCACATCATCAACCGCGAGCTCGAGCAGTATGGCGCCGAGCTTTCGGAGCGTCCGCAGATCGTCGTTGCCAACAAGTGCGATGCGCCGGGCACGGCCGACAAGATTGCCGACCTCAAGCGCGCAGCGCTCGACGATGGACATATGTTCTTTGCCGTGT
Organism: uncultured Collinsella sp.; assembly: GCA_900543025.1. Lineage (GTDB taxonomy): Bacteria > Actinomycetota > Coriobacteriia > Coriobacteriales > Coriobacteriaceae > Collinsella. The sequence continues at coordinate 33,911 of UQPP01000010.1, read as the reverse complement.
CTGCCGTGACGGGCGCCGGCCTCAACACACTGATGCTTGCCGTGGGCGAGCAGGTGGCTAAGCTGCGCGCCGAGTTGGCTGTCTCGGATGAGCCGGTCGTTCTGCGCGACGATGAGTGGGAGCGCCGTCGCCTGCAGCGTGAGAAGCGTTTCCGCATTGTCCAGGAAGAGCCTGGTGCCTTCCGCGTGGTCGGTCGTGCCATCGAGCGCATGGTCATTCAGACCGACTGGGAAAATGAGGAAGCCGTCATTTACCTGCAGCATAAGTTTGCGCGTATGGGTGTTGACGACGCGCTCGAGAAGGCCGGTTGCCGTGCGGGCGACGAGGTCCGCATTTGCCAGCGCGCCTTTGACTTTGAGGGCGCTGAGGACTTCTCGGAGTACGAGGAGCTCGAGGATGCTGGCGAGGACGTTGCCGTTGAGGCCATTGACGTGACCGATGCTGCGGATGAGGGCGTCGAGGTTGTCGATGCGGTGGATGCCGCGGACGATGCCGAGACCTCGGAGGGCGAGTAAGCCATGTCGCTGCGCGGTGGAATCGGTCTGCCCGAGCTTCCTCTAGAGGACGGGCAGGAGTTTAGGCTCGGCATTATGGGTGGCACCTTTGATCCCATCCATTACGGGCACCTGGTGACCGCCGAGCAGGCGCGCGAGTCGCTCGACTTGGACGCTGTGCTCTTTATGCCGGCGGGCTCTCCTGCCTTTAAGCTTGACAAGCCGGTGACGCCTGCCGAGGACCGTTATGCCATGACGGTCCTCGCCACCGCCGCGAACCCGGCCTTTTTGGCGAGCCGGTTCGAGATCGACCGTCCGGGCGTAACCTATACGGCCGATACGCTTCATGCCCTTCGCGACTTTTACCCGCCGCAGGTAAAGCTTTACTTTATTACGGGCGCCGACGCGATTATCGATATCGTGACCTGGCATGATGCCGAACGAATCGCTGAGCTTGCTACCTTTATTGCGGCGACGCGACCGGGCTTTGATATCGATACGGCGCGTGCCCGAATCAAAGAGTCGGGGCTGCCGTTCGACGTGCGCTATATTCAGATTCCGGCGCTGGCGATCAGCTCGACGAACATTCGTAAGCGAGTTGCCCGCGGCATGAGCGTGCGCTATCTTACGAGCGAGTCCGTGCTCGGCTACATTCGCAAGCGCAGGCTATATGCCGATTTGGGCCAAGAAGATTTTGAGTGATGGGGGTCTACGTTGTCGGTAGAGGATCAGTTTGAGGGCGATGAGCGCGCGCTGCTCAAGCGCATTCAAGAGCTGCTCGATGTTCGCATGAAGGATAAGCGCAAGCGCTATGTGCATTCGCTGGGTGTTGCCGAGACCGCACTTCATCTGGCCGAGGTCTACGGCGTCGACCGCTTTGATGCCGCTGCCGCCGGCTTGATCCACGACTGGGACAAGGTGCTTTCCGATGACGAGCTGGTCACGCGCGCTCTGCATTACGGCATTAAGATTGCCGGCTCTCCTTCTGCCGCGACGCCGCTTTTGCATGGCCCTGTTGCCGCCTATGAGCTTCCGCAGCTTTTCCCCGAGTTGTCGCCGGCCGTTTTTCAGGCTGTCGACCGTCACACCGTGGGTGCCTGCGACATGACGCCGCTCGATATGGTGGTCTTTGTGGCCGATGCCATCGAGCCCAACCGCCACTGCGACTATGCGCATGCGCTGCGCAAGATGGTGGGGGAGTCGACGCTCGATGAGTTGTTCTTCTCCTGTTTTGCGCAGGGTTTGGTCTATGTGATCCAGTCTGGGCGCTATCTTTATCCCACAGCTATTACGATTTACAACCATTACGCCCAGCTGCGCTAGCTCGGGCTGTCTAGAAAGAGGTATTCCATGGCCGACGAGACCATGACCGACGAGCAGATTCTTGAAGGTGTGGAGCACAAGAGCTTCGTCGCCACGTCCGACCGCACTGCCGCCTCGCTGTCCGCGAGCGGTGTCGCCGCCGAGGATGTCGCCCGCGCCGCCGCGCAGGCCGCCTACGACAAGAAGGGCGAGGACGTTCAGGTGCTCGACCTGACCGAGCTTTCCGACGTATGCGACTACTTTGTGCTTGCCACCGGTACCAACAACCGCCAGGTCGATTCTATCGTCGACGAGATCGAGGAGAAGGTCGCCGAGGCTTGCGGCGAGCACCCGTTCTCCATCGAGGGTCGCGAGCAGAAGACCTGGATGCTCATGGACTATGGTTCGGTTGTCGTCCACGTCTTCACTCCCGAGGCGCGCGACTTCTACCGTCTCGAAAAGCTCTGGGGTGACGCTCCCCAGCTCCCCCTCAACCTCCTCTAGTAGCTCATTTGAGACGGGGTTTAGCTACCCTCACGCATATCGCCGGGCAGGTGCGGTTTTCCGCACCTGCCCGGCTTTCTTTTTGCCCAAAGGCGGTTAATCGTTGAAGCGGGATTGGCGGCCGAAGGAAAGGACGGTGTCGCCGAATTTGTCTCGGACGGCGTCGATGGCGACGGAGAGGTCGCGGCGGTCGCTGGATTGGGCCCCGCGGTCATCGATCTCGCAGAACAGGTCGGTCTGGATGCCGCCTTGGTGGTCGAAGTCGCTCATACCGATGCCCGCTAAGCGAACATGCATGCCTTCCTGCCAGATGTTGTCGAGCAGTTCGAGTGCAACCGCCACGAAGATGTTCTCATCGTCGGTCGGATGAGGCAGCCGGCGCTGTGCCGTACGCCCGCTTCCATACGAATACTTGAGCTTGAGCGTCACCGTGGCGCCCGTTAGTCCCTGACGGCGCAGGCGGCGTCCCACTGACTCTCCCAACAGCGCAATCGCCGCCTCAATATCCCCACGCTCAGTTAAATCTTTAGCAAAGGTGCGTTCATTGCTGACCGACTTGACCTCGCGCTCTTCATCGAGACTCGTGACTTCGGAGATTTCGAGTCCCAGCGCGCGCTGGCGCATGCGTTCGCCGTTGACGCCAAAAATAGAGGCCAGTGTGGACTCAGGCGCGCGCGAAAGCTCGCCGAGGGTGTAGATGCGCATGCGGCGCAGTCGCTCCTCGGCCGAGCGTCCGATGCCGCTCATGGCAGATACCGGCAGCGCGGCCAAAAAGCGCTGCTCGGTTCCGGGGCGCACAATCGTCAATCCAAACGGCTTGTCACGCTCGCTTGCGATCTTTGCGACCGTCTTGTTGCAGCCCACGCCAATGGAACAGGTCACTCCCAGTCCTGCCACGCGGTCGCTTATACGTCGCGCAACCAGCAGCGGGTCTTCGGGCGCAAAGCGACCCGGTGTGATATCGATAAAGGCTTCGTCGATGGATACGCGCTCCACGCGCGGGGTCTCGTCGGCGAGAATCGCCATGACCTGCGCGCTCACCTCGCGGTAGCGGTCGAAGTGCCCGTGTGTCCAAATGGCCTGAGGACACAGACGCCGTGCCTCGGCCGAGGGCATGGCGGAGTGCACGCCAAAGCGACGTGCCTCATATGAACACGTGGACACGACGCCACGCGAATCAGCGTCTCCGCCCACGATGAGCGGTTTTCCGCGCCATTCGGGATGGTCGAGCATCTCCACGCTCGCAAAAAACGCATCGAGGTCCATGAGGCCCACCGCTGGACCCGTCCAGGGAGGCGGCGTGACGCCCATGGCATCCTCATAACCGTATGTATGTTCGCGTCTTTCCATGTCATGAGTATACCGCGCAGCTCATGTGGGGTGCGTGTATGTGCTTGCAAATCCCGAATTCTTGTCTAAGATATGGATTTGCCCTCGACTACACCGAAGAAGTTGGTCTCACGGACTTCACCTGCCCGCGTCGATGGCGTATTATGTTCAACTGTTTGTTTGTAGTTGCAGCCTAAAGCTGCTTGGTTGGAGGAGTTTCCTTTGGCAGTCAAGATTCGCCTTGCTCGTCACGGCGCTAAGAAGCGTCCGTACTACCGTGTCGTCGTCGCCGATTCCCGCGCCCCGCGTGACGGTCGTATCATCGAGGAGGTTGGCCGCTACAACCCGATGACCACCCCCAAGACCATCAACCTCGATCTCGAGAAGATCGCTGACTGGCAGTCCAAGGGCGCTCAGCTCACCGACGCTGTCGCCGCTCTGGTCAAGGCCGCCAACGAGGGCGAGAAGACCGAGACCGTCGTCAAGAAGTCCAAGAAGCAGCTCGCCAAAGAGGCCGAGGCCGCTAAGGCTGCCGCTGAGGCCGCTGAGGGCGCCGAGGAGTAAATCGTGCCTGAGGTTGACGCTGCACAGCTCGAGGGTGAGGCAATGCTCTCAGATCGCATCGCCGATCTCGTCGAATATCTCGTTGTTCAGATCGTCGACGACCCGGATTCCGTGAGCCTTGAGGTCATCGATGGTGACGACGCCTCTACAATTGAGGTTTCGGTCGCCGAGGATGACGTCGCTAAGGTCATCGGCCGTCGTGGCCGTACCATCAAGGCCATTCGCACGCTCGCCCGTGCACTGGCCGCTCGCCTCGACACTGCTGTCGAGGTAGAGGTTCTGGGCTAGGACCTTGAGGTCCCAGTACAAAAACATCGCCCGTGTGGTCAAGCCGCACGGAAGGAAGGGGGAGGTCCTCGCGCAGCCGCTGCGGGGGCTTCCTTCTGTATTAGAGCCGGGTATGCGGGTCGCTCTGACGCCGCCGGCGCTCAAGCGCGACCGCTTTTGCACGGTCGTGTCCGTCACCGATACGGGCGATGGCGATCTGGTCTCGTTTGAGGGCATTGACGACTTGACAGCCGCCGAGGGCATCACGGGATGCTACGTGCTGGCAAATCGTGACGATTTTGAGCTCGATTCGCTCGACGCTGCCTATACCGACCTGATGGGTCGCGAGGTGGTCGACGAGCGCTTCGGCTCGCTCGGCACGATCGTCGAGATCATGTCGACGCCCGCTAACGATGTTTGGGTTGTCGAGGGTGATCGGTACGGCGAGGTACTGATTCCCGTGATCGAGCAAGTCGTGCTCGATCTTCCCGATGCAGGAACAATTTCCGTCCACGTGATGGACGGCCTGATCGATATGGACAAGTAGGGAGGACAACATGCTGATTGAGACCCTTTCGGTCTTTCCCGAGATGTTTGAGCCCGTCATGTCCACGTCGATTTTGGGCCGCGCCCGCAAGGCCGGCCTTTTTGATTTTAAGGCGTATAACCTGCGCGACTGGACGCACGACCGCCATCGTACCGTCGATGACGAGCCGTACGGCGGCGGGCAGGGCATGCTCATGAAGGTCGAGCCTATCGCAGAGGCCATCGAGGCCATCAGCTCCGAGGGTCCCAAGCCCACCGTAGTGTTCTTCACCCCCTGTGGCGAGCCCTTTACGCAACATGTGGCCGAGCGCCTGCTCAAAAGTGAGCGCCTGCTGTTTGTGTGCAGCCGCTACGAGGGCGTCGACGAGCGTGCGTATGCGTATGCCGATGAGCGTCTGTCGATCGGCGACTACGTGCTTACGGGTGGCGAACTTCCCGCTATGGTCGTTGCCGATGCCGTCGTACGCCTGATTCCCGGCGCCCTGGGCGACGAGATGAGCAATGTGGACGAGTCGTTCTCGACCGCCGAGGACGGAGGCCTGCTCGAGTACGCGCAGTACACCCGTCCCGCCGAGTTCAACGGCGAGGGCGTGCCGCCGGTGCTCGTGAGTGGCGATCACGCCAAGGTCGATGCCTGGCGTCGCAAGAACGCCATCGAGCGCACCTGCCGCTGGCGTCCCGATCTGATCGAGACGGCGCGCCTTACGCCCCAGGAGCGTGCGTACGCGCAGGAGATTTTGGACGCTTCGTATTCGCAGAGCGAGGAGTGAGAATGGTTCCATCGCAGCATTCCGCGTTGAGGGGCGCTTTTGAGTGGATCGCGGTCATCGCGATCGCATTGGTCGCCACCTTCTTGATTCGCTCGTTTGTGGTCGAGCCCTTTGTGGTGCCCACCGGCTCCATGGAGTCCACGATCGAGATTGGCGACCAGATCCTGGCACAAAAGGTGAGCCTCGAGCTCGGTCAGCCCGTCAAGCAGGGCGATATCGTGGTGTTTCACAACCCCGATGGCACCTCCGAGCATGATGTTCTTGTCAAGCGTGTTATTGCCACGGCCGGCCAGACGGTCGACCTGCAGGATGGCAAGGTGGTCGTTGACGGCCAAGCGCTCGACGAGGACTATACGACGGGCATGAGCTGGCAACTTTCGGTCCAAGCGCCCGGTGCTCAGGTAAGTTATCCCTACACCGTTCCCGACGGGTGCGTGTGGGTGATGGGCGACAACCGCGAAAACTCTGCCGACTCACGCTACTTTGGTCCCGTCGATCGCTCTGATTTGATCGCTGTGGCGCTTGTGCGCTACTGGCCGCTCAACCGCATCGGCGCTATCGACTAAAAACCGCTATAGTACAGTACCTAACCGTGTAATCGTTTCGACGAGGGGATATTAGAGGCATGAACGCTTCATCGCTTTCCTTCCAAGACATCATCCTGCGCCTCCAGCAGTACTGGGGCGAGCAGGGCTGCGTCATTATGCAGCCCTATGACTCCGAGGTCGGTGCCGGTACCTTCCATACCGCGACCACGCTGCGCTCGCTCGGTCCCGCCGAGTGGCGCACCTGCTATGCGCAGCCCTGCCGCCGTCCCGCCGACGGCCGCTACGGCGAGAACCCCAACCGCATGCAGCACTACTATCAGTTCCAGGTGCTCATCAAGCCTTCTCCGGTTAACGCCCAGGAGCTCTACCTGGGGTCTCTTGCCGCTATCGGTCTGGACCCCAACGACCATGACGTCCGCTTTGTCGAGGACGACTGGGAGAGCCCGACGCTCGGCGCCTGGGGCCTTGGCTGGGAGGTCTGGCTCAATGGCATGGAGGTCACGCAGTTTACGTACTTCCAGCAGGTGGGCGGCATCGAGGTCGACCCCGTGCCCGTCGAGATCACCTACGGCCTGGAGCGTATCGCCATGTACGCCCAGGGCGTTAACTCGGTCTACGACCTGGTGTGGAGCTACCTGCCCGACGGCACGCCCATGACCTATGGCGACGTGTTCCTCGAGAACGAGCGCGAGTTCAGTGCCTATAACTTTGAGGTCGCCAACGTCGAGATGATGCGTCAGAAGTTTGACGACTACGAGGCCGAGTGCCTTTCCTGCCTGGAGCGCAAGCTGCCGCTGCCGGCATATGACTGCGTCATGAAGTGCAGCCACGCTTTCAACCTGCTCGATGCTCGCGGCGCCCTGTCCGCGGTCGAGCGTGCCAACTACATCCTGCGCGTCCGCGCCGTCGCCAAGGCGTGCTGCGAGGCCTACATGGCCGAGGTCGCCGGAGTCAACGAGAATGCCGATCAGGAAGGCGAGGTGGCGTAAGCCATGGCAGACGCTAAGGATTTCCTGTTTGAGATCGGTACGGAAGAAATGCCCTCCGCACCGCTGAACAATGCCGTCAAGCAGCTTGGCACCATGATCGCCAAGGGTCTCGACGAGGCCGGTCTGGCCCACGGCGAGGTCCGCGTGATCTCGAGCCCGCGCCGCCTGGCTGCGCTCGTTGCCGACGTCGCCACCGCGACCGACGAGGTTCACGAGGTCAAGCGCGGCCCCGCGGCCAACATCGCCTTCGATGCCGGCGGTAACGCCACCAAGGCCGCCCAGGGCTTCGCCCGCAAGTGCGGTGTGGCTGCCGAGGATCTGGTCCGTCGCGAGGACACCGACGGCCGTGAGTACGTCTTTGCCGAGAAGAACATCCCTTCCGCCCCGGCCACCCCGATCCTGACGGCCCTGTGCGAGAAGACTATCGCTGGCCTGCAGTGGCCCAACTACCGCTCTCAGCGCTGGGGTCACGAGCATGCGACCTTTGTTCGTCCGGTCCGCTGGATCTGCTGCCTTCTGGGCGAGGACGTTGTGCCCGTGTCGTTTGCCGACGTGACGAGTGGCAACACCACGCGTGGTCATCGCGTGCTTGGCCCCGGTGACCATGTGGTCGCCAGCCCCGCCGTCTACGAGCAGGTGCTCGAGGACGCCGGCGTGCTTTCTGCCGAGCGCCGTCGCGAGGCCATCCTTGCCGGTATCGCCGAGGTCGAGGCTGCCCGTCCCGGCTGCCATGTCGATACGCCCAAGAAGGTCTTTGAGGAGGTCATCAACCTCTGCGAGTGGCCGACGGTGCTCGTCGGTACCTTCGATGAGGAGTTCCTCAAGGTCCCGCACGAGATCATCTGCGAGTCCATGCTCACCAACCAGCGCTACTTCCCGATCTATGACGGCGAGGGCAAGCTCACGCGTGAGTTCGTGGTCGTCTCCAACAGCAAGCCCGAGAACGCCGAGCGCGTGATCGACGGCAACGAGCGCGTCGTGCGTGCCCGTCTGGACGATGCCAAGTTCTTCTACGAGGAGGACCTGAAGATCTCCCTCGACGAGTTCCGCGAGCGTCTGGCCAAGGTCGCCTTCCAGGAGAAGCTCGGTAGCGTGCTCGCCAAGTCCGAGCGCATTGAGCAACTCGCGCTTGCCATCGCTCGCGAGGCCCATCTGGGCGCCCACCTGGCCGCCGATGCCGCTCGCGCCGCGCACCTGTGCAAGGCCGACTTGGTATCCAACGCCGTCGTCGAGTTCACGAGCCAGCAGGGCGTGATGGGCGGTTACTACGCCACCGCGATGGGGGAGAACGACGAGGTCGCCCACGCCATTCGCGATCATTATCGTCCCCGCTTTGCCGGTGACGAGCTGCCCGAGGGCACCGCTGGCTGCATCGTGGCCTGCGCCGACAAGCTCGATACCATCGCCGGTATCTTTGCCATTGGCGAGCCCCCGACCGGCTCCTCCGACCCCTACGCGCTGCGTCGTGCCGCTATCGGCATCATCAACATCCTGCGCGACCGCCTGCCGATCGACCCCACGACGCTCATCGACTTCGCCCTCGAGCTCTACAGTGAGCAGGGCATTGAGTTCGACGCCGCCGAGGTCGCCCAGCAGGTTCGTGACTTCTTCCATGGCCGCCTGGTGAGCATGGCCCGCGACGAAAAGGTCCCGGCCGATACCGTTGCCGCCGTCTCCGCGGTGCACATCATCGCTCCGTCCGTCTTCTTCGCCCGCTGCGCCGCCCTCGACGAGGCCCGCAAGAACGACGCCGAGACGTTCGACAACCTTGCGACCGCCTATGCTCGCGCCGCGCATATCTCCAAGCCCGAGGTGGGCGTGGAGTACGACCGCAGCCTGATGGGCGAGGTCGAGCTCGCGCTTGCCGATGCCTCCGAGGCTGCTCAGACCGCTGTAGATGCCGCCCTCGCTGCCGAGGATTACCCGGCCGCATTTGCCGCCCTCGCCGCCCTGCGCGCGCCCATCGACCGTTTCTTCGACGAGGTTATGGTCATGGACAAGGACGAGCAGCTCCGCGATAATCGCCTTAAGCTGCTCAACCGCTTCGAGGCCGTTTTCTCCGGCATCGCCAACATCGGTGAGCTTGCCCGCAAAAAGTAAGCCAGCCTGCGCATAAACGCAAAAGGAGCCCCGCATGGATTGCCCGGTCACCGCTCGTCCCACCGTTATCGTTATCTCCGACTCGCTCGGCGATACCGCTTGTGAGGTGGTGCTTGCGGCGTCCGGGCAATTTGATGAAGGGGCTTTTCATCTCTTGCGCCTGCCCAAGGTGACCTCGGTGGAGCAGGTTAAATCGTTTGTGGGCCCGCGTGTCGATGCAGACCATCGCGATATTGCCGTGTTCCATACCATTGTCGATCCGGCGCTTCGCGCCCGCGTGCTCGATTACCTGGGTATGCTGCATATCCGCTCGGTCGACCTGATCGGCCCGACGCTCGCCGTGCTGTCGTCGCTCATCGGTGTGCCGCCCAAGGGCATCGCGGGCGTGATTCACAGGACCGATGACCGCTATTTCCATCGTATCGAGGCCATGGAGTATTTCGTTGAGCACGACGACGGGCGCGGTTGCGACGATCTGTCGGGTGCCGATATCGTGCTGCTGGGCGTATCGCGCACGTCCAAGACGCCGCTGTCGATGTATCTGGCCTATCAAGGTTACAAGGTTGCCAATGTTCCGTTGGCCCATGGCATGGAGCCGCCGAAGTCGATATACGAGGTTGACCCGATGCGCCTGTTCGGCCTGATTTCGACCGTCGATGTGATTTCCGAAATTCGCGATAGCCGCTTGGGCGATGACTACGCTCGTGCCGTTGCCGGCTCCTATGCCGAGCTCGAGAGCGTGCGCAGCGAGCTTGAGGAAGCTCGTGCCCTCATGAAGCGCCTAGGCTGCTTTGTGGTGCGTACCGACGGCAAGGCCATCGAGGAAAGCGCCTCCGAGATCATTAGCCACTTGGAGGAAATCCAAGAAGCCCGTGCCTGCCGCGCCGCCCGTCGAGCCTAATAGTAGCAGCATTTTGATAAAGCGATTTAGCAAAAATATCGCAACTGACCTGCACTTTCTTACAGTGGTATCTTCATAAGGTAACCACCTTTACCTACCGTTTACCGCCAGTTTTAGCACGTTTACCAAACCGCGTATCCTCTGCTCAAGCCCGTTCAAATCCCGCCGTATAGTTCCCTCACGGCCCGCATCCGGTGGGTCGATTCGTTACCACGGTCGTGCGCGTAAGTGCATGGAAGGGGAAGTATCGTGAGCGATTGCAAGAGGGTTTACCGTTTTGGAACCGACGCCCAGGGCACCTGTGTCACTGAGGGCGACAAGTCCATGAACTTCGTGCTTGGCGGCAAGGGCGCAAACCTTGCCGAGATGAGCCGCATCGGCCTGCCGGTTCCCGGTGGCTTTACCATTACCTGCCAGACTTGCGTCGAGTACTCCGGTGCCGGCAACGTGTGGCCCGAGGGCGCACTCGATGAGATTGTTGCTGCCGAGGCAGACCTCGAGGCCCGCTGTGGCAAGAAGCTCGGCGACGCCTCCGATCCGCTGCTCGTGTCGGTTCGTTCGGGCGCTCCGTTCTCCATGCCCGGCATGATGGACACGGTCCTCAACTTAGGCCTCAACGACGACTCCGTTCAGGGGCTCATCGCCCAGACGCAAAATCCGCGTTTTGCTTGGGATAGCTACCGCCGCTTTATTCAGATGTTCTCCAACGTCGTTATGGGCGTTGACGCCGACCTGTTCGAGAACGCGCTGACCCAGGCACGCCTGGTCGCCGGCGTCCGCGTCGACTCCGAGCTTTCGGCCGAGGACCTGCAGGAACTCGTCGAGACCTTTAAGGGCATCTTCTCCGAGAACGTCGATGCCGCCCTGTATCCCGAGCTCGAGGTCGCCGATGGCAAGCCCGTCTTCCCACACGATCCGGAGCTCCAGCTGCGCCTTGCCATCCAGGCCGTCTTTGGCAGCTGGATGAACGAGCGCGCCTGCATCTATCGCAAACAGCACGGCATCTCCGACGAGCTCGGCACCGCCGTCAACGTCCAGGCCATGGCCTTTGGCAACAAGGGCGAGACCTCTGCGACCGGTGTTGCCTTTACGCGCAACCCGGCCGACGGCACCAAGGAGTTCTACGGTGACTTTTTGGTTAATGCCCAAGGCGAGGACGTTGTCGCTGGCATCCGCAACACTGAGCCTATCGCTGACCTCAAGACCACCCCGGGGCTCGATTCCGCAGGCGAGGAGCTCGAGCGCGTGTTCCTTACGCTCGAGGATCATTATCGCGATATGTGCGATATCGAGTTCACCATCGAGCAGGGCAAGCTCTGGATGCTCCAGACCCGCGTGGGCAAGCGTACCGCCACCGCCGCGCTGCGCATCGCTATCGAGATGGTCGAGGAGGGCCTGATCACTCGCGAGGAGGCCGTCAGCCGCATCGACCCTGCGCAGCTCGACCAGCTCTTGCATCCGCAGTTCGATGCCTCCAAGAAGTACGAGGCACTTGCTACCGGCCTCAATGCCAGCCCCGGCGCCGCCGTGGGCGAGGTCGTGTTCTCGAGTGATGACGCCGTCGCGCGCGCCAACGAGGGCCACAAGGTCATCCTGGTTCGCTGGGAGACCAACCCCGACGACCTGAAGGGCATGGTTGCCGCCGAGGGCATCCTCACCAGCCATGGCGGTAAGACGAGCCATGCCGCCGTTATCGCCCGCGGCATGGGTACGCCCTGCGTCTGCGGTGTCGAGCGCTTCCATATCGACGCCGCCGAGAAGGTCGTGCGCATCGAGGGTAGCGATCGCGTGCTGCACGAGGGCGATGTCATCTCCATCGACGGCACCCAGGGCATCGTCGTCGACGGCGCCGTTGACCTGGTCTCGGCCGAGCTCACCGGCGACCTGGACACCATCCTGTCCTGGGCCGACGAGATCCGTTTGGACGAGACCGACGGTCACGCCAACCATGTGCGCGTCAACGCCGACAGCCCCGAGGATGCTGCACTCGCACTCGAATTTGGCGCCGAGGCCATCGGTCTGTGCCGCACCGAGCACATGTTCTTGGGCGACCGCAAGAACATCATCCAGTGCTTTATCCTGTCTGACGAAGAGACCGTGAAGCAGCAGGCCCTGGCCGACCTGCTCAAGGTTCAGACCGAGGACTTCCTGGCGATGTTCAAGACCATGTCCGGTCGCGATGTGGTCGTTCGCCTGCTCGATCCGCCGCTGCACGAGTTCTTGGATAATCCCCGCGAGCTCGAGGTCGCCATCACCAAGGAGGAGGCCGCCGGCGCTCCCGAGGAGGAGCTCACTGCCCTGCGTGCCCGCCTGCGTCGTATTGACAGCATGGTCGAGTCCAACCCGATGCTTGGCCTGCGCGGCGTGCGCCTGTCCGTCGTCTTTGGCGATCTGCCGCTCATGCAGGTCCGTGCCGTCGCAACGGCTGCCGGCCGCCTCATTAAGGAAGGCGTCGACCCGCGCCCCGAGATCATGGTTCCGCTCGTCTCCATTACGGCCGAGCATGTCCAGACGCGCGAGGTCATTGAGCGTGTCATCGCCGAGGTATCCGCCGAGGAGGGCGTCGAGCTCAACATTCCCGTGGGCACGATGCTCGAGCTGCCGCGTGCCTGCATGGTTGCCGACGAGATCGCCCATCATGCAGACTTCTTCTGCTTTGGCACCAACGACCTCACGCAGACGACCTTCGGCTTCTCCCGCGACGACGCCGAGGGCAAGTTCATCCCGCTGTACATGCACAAGAAGATTTTGAAGGACAACCCCTTCGAGACCATCGACTCGGCGGTACTCGAGCTGGTGCGCATGGCCGTCGAGAAGGGTCGCGCCACCAATCCCGACATGCACTTTGGCGTGTGCGGCGAGCACGGCGGCGACCCCAAGTCCATCAAGGGCCTGTTTAACGTGGCCGACGTGGATTACGTGTCCTGCTCGCCCTATCGCGTACCCCTCGCACGTCTTGCGGCCGCCCAGGCCAAGCTCGAGGCCAAGCGTTCCGCCTAACGTTTTGGGCGTAGACGCCTGGTGTAGCCCCCCCTTCATGCCGCCCGTCTCATTTGTGAGACGGGCGGTTATCATGTGCGGGTTTTGTCTTTTTGTCTGCGTAAAAAATTGTTCTTGCAGCAGAAACCCGCGCGTGTATACTCGAATACGTTTGTTCAACTACGTGCCGGCCATGGTGGTACGGCACCTCTAGAAGAGTAAGGAATTGCACATGGATTACATCCGCGCAATCGAGCGTCAGCAGATCCGCGAGGACATTCCTCAGGTTCGCGTCGCCGACAACGTCAAGGTTCACTACCGCATTAAGGAAGGCGACCGCGAGCGCATCCAGGTCTTCCAGGGCGACGTCATCCGCATGGCCGGCGCCGGTGCCCGCGAGACCTTCACCGTCCGCAAGATGTCCTTCGGTGTCGGTGTTGAGCGTACCTTCCCGCTTCACAGCCCCAAGATCGCCAAGCTCGAGGTCGTTCGTCATGGTCGCGTCCGTCGCGCCAAGCTGTACTACCTCCGCGACAAGGTGGGCAAGGCTGCTCGCATCCCCGAGAAGCGCTAAGAAGAACGCAGCGTCTGTCCACTCGTTTGGACGTAAGGGTCACCTTCGGGTGGCCCTTCTTTTTATCTGATTTGCATGCAAGGAGGGCCTGGTATGGCCAATATGACGAGCTCGGTTTCGGCATCGCAGGTCGCCGGAGAGCTGGCGAGCGCAACGTTTGAGGAGATCCCCGCCCTCGTGGAGCATTATCGCGAGGACCCGCGCCAGCAGGTGATCAAGGCTTGCGAGCGTGCTCTTAAGCGCCATGCCAAGGAACTTGCCGAGCGCGAGCGCGTCAATGACATGTACGAGCTTATGCATGAGCTTGGCGGCGATGGGGTGGTCGTTGGTGTCGACGAGGTGGGTCGCGGATCGGTGGCCGGTCCTTTGACGGTATGCGCCGTCTGCCTTCCTATGGAGCCGCGCGTCTGGGGTATCAACGATTCCAAAAAGCTCACGCCCGCGCGCCGCGAGTTGCTCTCAGTGAAGATTGCCGAGGTGGCGACGGCGATCGGTTTTTGCCATATCGCGCCTAAGGATATTGATGAGATGGGTATGGCCCGCGCTATCCGTACCGCCGTCGCGGGTGCGGTGGCCGATACGGGGCTCGAGCCCGATTGCGTCCTCATGGACGGCAACCCCCTGGGCGCCGTTCCTAACGAGCGCGATGTGGTGAAGGGCGATGCCAAAATCGCCTGCATCGCCGCGGCGTCCATCATGGCCAAGGTCACGCGTGACGAGATGATGGTCGAGTACGACGCCGAGTATCCCGAGTACCATCTGGCCGAGTCGAAGGGCTATGCGAGTCCCGAGCACATCGAGGCCATTCGCAAACATGGACTTTGTCCGCTGCACCGCGTGAGCTTTTGCGGAAACTTTCTGCAGACTGAGCGCCTTTTCTAGGTCAATTGTGGAGACAGGGACCTTTGGGATTCTATAAACCTGCTGGTAGCGGGCCGTATGCAACAACATTGCTGCGTACGGCCCGTTTTTTGACGGCATTTGGTCAGCTTTTGGTTTGCTTCCGGTACTTACCCGCATGAAAGGTGCCCTCATCATCGGGGCAATGCAGTGTGCTGGAAAGGAGACCCCATGAGTGCCGCAAGCAAAAAGAGCAAGACGCAGCAGCTCAAGGAGCGTTGGGAAAACGGCGAGCTCGACTGCGGGGCGATGACGCCCGAGTTTATCAAGGGGCTCAGTCCTCGCGAGCTGGGCATGCTGGGCGAGCTGATCACCATCGACTACTTTAACGAGCGCGGCTACACCTTGCTGGAGCAGGGCTATCGTTGCACTGAGGGCGAGGCCGACCTGGTGTTGCTCGATGAGCTTGACGATGTCGTGGTGATGGCCGAGGTCAAGACCAGGCGCGTCGCCCTGGATTGCACCACGCGGGTCTTTCCCGAGGAGGCCGTGGATGCCCAAAAGCAGCGTCGGTATCGCCGTATCGCAAGTTGCTATCTCATGGAGCCCTATCCGCTCAAGGCGATCCGCTTCGATGCAGTGGGTGTCACCATTCGCGGCGGGCATATCGCCGAGATCGAGCATCAGTACAACGCGTTCGATTGGCAGGTGTCGTGATGGCGTTCGAGACGTTTGCCGTTCACGCGGCCTGCATCCGCGGCGTCGAGGCGATCCCCGTCACGGTCGAGGTCTCGCTTGCCGGCGGCGTTCCGGGCATTCAGATGCTCGGCATCCCGAGTATGGAGGTGATGGAGTCACGTGGTCGTATTCGCTGTGCGATGCGCTCGGCCGGCTTTGAGATCCCGCGCTCGGGCATTACGGTCAACCTGGCGCCCGGCGATATTCGCAAGACCGGTAGCGGCTTTGATCTGCCCATCGCCATCGCGGTTCTAGCGGCCGATGGTCAGATTCCCCGCGACAACCTCGATCGTTGTCTTATCGCCGGCGAGCTCGGCTTGGACGGCACGGTGCTTCCTGTCAAAGGCGAGGTGGCGTTTCAGCTATTGGCTCGCGACATGGGGCTGTCTTTTATCGCCGGCAGGTCCGACCAGCATGTGCCACTCGCGGGCGTGGATTGCGGCTTTATCGACCATCTGTCTCAGCTTGCTCACGGCATGGGCGATGCCGCACGGCACTACTTGGATTCCGAGGGTGTCGAGGCGACCTTTGAGCCCGAGCTCGACTATGCAGACGTGCTGGGGCAGGAAGTCGCTAAACGCGGCATGGCGCTTGCGGCGGCCGGCGAGCTCGGCCTGCTCATGATCGGCTCGCCCGGTTCGGGCAAGACCATGCTCGCACGCCGTATGACCGGCATCCTGCCCGAGCTTTCCGTTGAGGATCAGCAGGAGGCACTGTGCATCCATTCGGTCTTGGGCGAGAACATCGATGGCTTATTGGCAGGTCGTCGGCCGTTTCGAAGCCCCCATCACAGCATTTCAACGGCGGGCCTCATTGGCGGTGGGCGCCCGGTGCACCCGGGTGAGATCAGCCTTGCTCATGGCGGCGTGCTCTTTTTGGACGAGCTTGCCGAGTTTCCCACGGGCGTACTGCAGACGCTGCGTCAGCCCATCGAGCGCGGCTACGTGAGGATCGTACGCGTCGATGGGGCTTTTACCTTCCCGTCGCGCTTTCAGCTGCTGGCTGCGAGCAATCCCTGCCCCTGCGGCTTTTTGGTCGATCGCGAGGTACCGTGTCGCTGCTCGGCGGCGATGGTCGAGCGCTATCGGTCTAAACTGCGCGGTCCTTTGGCCGACCGTATCGACATGATGATCGATGTGACCCGTCCCGACCCTCAAGTGATTATCGAGGGCGCAGAGGGTATGTCGTCGGCCGAGTTACGTGACTACGTTGTGCGCGGTCGCGCTTTTCGCGCTTGGCGCGAATCCCGTATGGACGATGCAGATGCCGAGGCCGAGGATGACGACACGCGGTCCATTGACGGCGTCGTTTCGACCTTTGAGCTTGATGATGCTGCCGAGAAATGCGTACTCGGCCTATCCAAACGCACGCATCTTACAGGGCGTGGCATCGTGCGCCTGGTTCGCATTGCGCGTACGATCGCAGATGTCGCCGAGAGCGAGCAAGTGACGCAGGACCACGTGCTCGAGGCGGCGATGTACCAGGGAAGGAGGGACCAATGATGGCCGAGGGGACCTTCGAGCTGCATCCAGGTGATGCGTTGTATCCCGAGACCGTTTTGGAGCTTTCTGATTTACCCCAGACGCTTTATGTGCGCGGCAACCCCGAGGTGCTTTCGACGCCCGCGCTCTCCATCATCGGCGCGCGCAAGGCCTCGCCGTATGGTCTTGCCGTGGCAGAGCTTGCGGCGAAGGTGGCGGTTGAGGCGGGAGTGACGGTAGTTTCGGGCGGTGCGGTCGGTTGTGACCAGGCCTCGGGTTGGGCTGCGGTCAACGCCGGCGGCAAACACGTTGTGGTGCTGGGGACGGGCGCCGACGTGGTCTACCCGCGTTCGAGCGCGGGGCTTATTACCCGCACGCTCGATACGGGTGGCGCGGTCGTGTCGATCTCTCCGTGGGGCATGGGTCCGCGCAAGTTTGCTTTTCCGCGCCGCAATCGCGTAATCGCGGCCCTGTCGCAAGCCCTCTTTGTATCCGAGGCAGGTATGCCTTCCGGGACGTTTTCTACAGCCGAGGCTGCTATGGATTTGGGGCGCGAACTTCTTGCCGTGCCGGGGTCGATCCTATCGCCCGAGTCGCGTGGCACGAATTACCTCATTGCAAACGGTGCCTGCTGCATCATCGACGAGGAATCTATCGAGATGGCTATCTCACGCATCTACGGCATCCTGCGCTACTCGCGCCCCGATGCTCCCGGCATTGCCGACCTGGATCCAACGCAGCGGACCGTGATGCATGCGCTCATCGCCTCTCCGCTCAAGGTCGACGACATTGCGGCGCTCGTCTCGCTCGATGCTGCCGGCGTACTCAAACTCTTGGGTTCGCTTGAACTCGAGGGCCTTATCGAGCGCATGATGGATGGAAGGTATGCGCCCTCCAAGTTTGCCCTTCACGCCCAGACACCCTTCGGTCACAATGGAAAACGTGTCAATTAGAAAGGTGTTTGCAGATGCAGTTCGATCAGGTGACAGTTATCGGTGGCGGTCTGGCGGGTTCGGAATGCGCGATCCAGCTGGCAGATCGCGGGTTTGCCGTAAAGCTGTGCGAGATGCGCCCCCAGGTGAGCTCCCCGGCCCACCATACCGATCACCTGGCAGAGCTCGTCTGCTCCAATTCGTTTAAGTCTGCTCGTCCGGATTCCGCGGCTGGTTTGCTGAAGGCCGAGCTTGAGCGCATGGGTTCTGTCCTGCTCGATTGCGCCCATCGCGCGGCTGTTCCCGCCGGTGGCGCCTTGGCGGTCGACCGCGTCAAGTTTTCCGAGCTTGTCGAGGCCGAGGTTGCCGCTCGTCCCAATATCGAGGTCGTGCACGGCGAGGTCACGCAGATTCCCGAGGGTCACGTGGTCATTGCCGCGGGCCCGCTGTGTTCACCGGCGCTGAGCGAAGAGGTTATGAAGCTCGTCGGTGGCGATGCCCTGGCATTCTTTGATGCTGCGGCGCCGATCGTCGATGCCTCCACGCTCGATATGGACCTGCTGTTCTCGCAGTCGCGCTACGAGGAGCAGGGGAGCGGCGACTATCTCAATGCTCCGCTCAACAAGGAGGAGTACGAGGCCTTTATCGAGGCGCTTACCACGGCCGACCGCGTGGTGCTCAAGGATTTTGAGGGCGGCGATCTGTTCCAGGCCTGCCAGCCTGCCGAGGAGGTTGCACGCACCGGCAAGGACGCCATTCGCTTTGGCGCCATGAAGCCAGTCGGCCTTACCGACCCGCGTACCGGACGTCGCCCCTGGGCGGCGATTCAGCTGCGTGCCGAGAACAAGGAGAAGACCGCCTATAACCTGGTGGGCTTCCAGACCAACTTGACCTTTGGCGAGCAGAAGCGCGTCTTCCATATGGTGCCGGGCCTGGAGAACGCTGAGTTCTTCCGCTACGGTGTCATGCACCGCAATACCTTTGTCGACGCCCCGCATGTGCTCGATGGCACCTTTGCCGTGCCCGGTACCGGTGTGCGCCTGGCCGGTCAGATCACCGGCACCGAGGGGTACATGGAAGCCGTGGCGACAGGTCTGCTCGCGGCGCTTAACACTTATGCCGAGGCTATCGGTGCCGCGGGCGTCGAGTTGCCGCGTGTGGGCGCCCTGGGTGCGCTCGTGGGCTATGCGACCGATCCTGCCACCGTGGGCTATCAGCCTATGCATGTCAACTTTGGCCTGGTGCCGCCACTCGAGGATGGTAAGCGCCGCAGCAAACGCGACCGCTATCAGGCCTATGCGGACCGTGCGCTCGAGGCCCTCGACGCCTACTTGGCCACGCGTTCCGACTTGTTTGGAGGCGACTGGTCATAGCCTTTGACCTGTACGACACCGTCGACTCGTTTATCGCCTATATCGCACGCGTCGAGGGACTTTCTCCCAACACGATGACGGCCTACGGCTCGAGGCTGGAGCGCTTCGCTGCCTGGTGCGAGCGCGAGGATATCGATGCTTTCGCTGCCGACGTGCGCACCATTCGTCGCTATCTTGCCGAGCTTTCGCGTGAGCAGGTGGCTCCCCGAACGCTTGCGGCGCACCTGTCGGCTATTCGATCTCTCTATCGCTGGATGGCTGCCGAGGGGATTGTCGAGGGCGATGCGGTCTCGGCGATCGCGTCGCCCAAGCTGCCGCGTGACCTGCCGGGCGTCCTTACGACCCAACAGGTGGAGGCGCTGCTCAAAGCCCCCGATACCTCAACACCCGCGGGACTGCGCGATGCGGCGATGCTCGAGCTGCTCTATGCCTCGGGTGCTCGTATCTCTGAGCTCGCAGCACTCAATGTGGAGTCCATCGCTTGGTCCGAGCGAACGCTGCGCCTGTGGGGCAAGGGGAGCAAGGAGCGTATCGTTCCTCTGTATCGTCGTGCGCTCGAGGTGACGCGTCTCTATATTGAGGAGGGGAGGCCGGAGTTGCTCGCTCAGGCAAAGCGCCGCGACCCCGCTACCGGGCCGCATCCGCTGCTTATATCGGCGCGCGGCAATCGCATGAGTGCCGCCATGCTCAGGCGGCGGTTCCATATGCTGGCGACGCTCGCCGGCATTCCGGCTGAATTCGCCCCGCATGCGATGCGCCATACCTTTGCGACCGACTTGCTCGAGGGCGGTGCGGACCTGCGCTCGGTTCAAGAGCTGCTGGGCCATGCGAGCCTGTCCACGACGCAGATCTACACGCATCTCACACCCGATCGGCTTAAGCGGGCTGTGGCTCAAGCCCATCCCCGCGGCGAATAGTGGCTGGGACGTCCCGCGCCGCGCTCAGGTGTGTGGTTTTGATTGCGGGTTGGCAGGAAGATGCATTCCTGCTATCATTCATCGGGTTGCTTCGCGGCAACATGTTTTTATCACGCACGCGCGGCTACTTCATACCGTGGTGCCCGGGCTTTGGTAGCACATGTCCGGGTTGGTTTTGGAGGATGACCCCGCGCGGAGGCAAACCACAGGAGGTTTAACATGGCTACCAAGATTAATATCCGCACCCTGCTCGAGGCCGGCTGCCACTTCGGTCACCAGACCCGTCGCTGGAACCCTAAGATGAAGCCGTTCATCTTCGGTGAGCGCAACGGCATCTACATCCTCGACCTCAAGCAGACCATCCTCGACGCCGACCAGGCCTACACCTTCGTCAAGAACGTCGCCAAGGGTGGCAACGTGCTGTTCGTCGGCACCAAGAAGCAGGCTCAGGAGGCCGTCAAGAACGCTGCTGAGCGCGCCAACATGCCCTACATCAACCAGCGTTGGCTCGGCGGTATGCTGACCAACTTCGTCACCATCCGCTCCCGCATCAACCGCATGGAGGAGCTCGAGGCCATGGTCGAGGACGGCCGCATGGCTGTTCTGCCCAAGAAGGAGCAGGCTGTTCTCGGCAAGGAGCTCACCAAGCTCCAGACCAACCTCGGTGGCGCTCGCGACATGAAGGGTCTGCCCCAGGCTCTCTTCGTCATCGACACCAAGCGCGAGGAGAACGCCATCAAGGAGGCTCAGCGCCTGAACATCCCCGTCGTCGCTCTGATCGACACCAACTCCGATCCCGACGAGGTCGAGTACGGCATCCCCTGCAACGATGACGCTATCTCCGCTGTCACCCTTATGTGCGAGCTCATGGCTGACGCCTGCCTCGCTGGCTCCGGCAAGGAGCAGGTCTCCGAGGCCGAGATGGCCGCTGAGCCCAAGGCCGAGTAAATCAGTCTTAGTTAATTCTTTTTCATCTCTTTGAAAGGAACCACAATGGCCCAGATTACCGCCGCTATGGTCAAGCAGCTCCGCGAGATGACCGACTCCCCGATGATGGAGTGCAAGAAGGCTCTCGTCGAGGCTGACGGCGACATGGACGCCGCTGTCGACGTTCTGCGTAAGAACGGCCTTGCCAAGGCTGCCAAGAAGGCTGGCCGTGAGACCAACGAGGGCGCTGTCGCCGCGTTCGTCTCCGAGGATGGCAAGACCGGCGCTCTGCTTGAGCTCTCCTGCGAGACCGACTTCGTTGGCTCTAACGCCAAGTTCACCGGCTTTGCTTCCAAGGTCGCTGAGGTTGTCGCTACCACCGAGCCTGCTGACGTCGACGCTCTGCTCGAGAAGCCGATGGGCGAGGAGACCGTTTCCTCTGAGCTCACCGAGATGATTCACATCATGGGCGAGAACATGAAGATCTCCCGCTTCGCTGCCCGCAAGGCCGAGAACGGCGCGCTCGCTTCTTACATCCACATGGGTGGTAAGATCGGCGTCCTCGTCGAGTTCGCCTTCGAGAAGGCCGAGACCGCTCAGGCTGAGTCCTTCAAGACCTTCGCTCACGACGTTGCCCTTCAGGTTGCTGCCGTCGCCCCGATCTGCGCTACCCGCGATCAGGTTCCGGCCGAGACCGTCGAGCACGAGAAGCAGATCTACATGGCCCAGGCTGCCGAGTCCGGCAAGCCCGAGGCTATCCAGGAGAAGATGGCTGTCGGCCGTCTGGAGAAGTTCTACAAGCAGTCCGTGCTCACCGAGCAGGAGTTCATCAAGGACAGCTCCCTCACCATCAAGAAGTACGCTGAGCAGGTCTCCAAGGAGCTCGGCGACACCATTACCGTCGTTGCCTTTGACCGTCTGGTCCGTGGCGAGTAAATAAGCTCTTGTAGCTGGTAATGAGCAGGCTGTGGGTTTTACTCACAGCCTGCTTTTTCATCGCTCTTATCAGAGCCTTTGATATCATATTGAGAGTCTAATTAAAGGAGGATCGCTTTGTCCGACATCCGATATAAACGCGTGCTTCTTAAGCTTTCCGGCGAAGCACTGATGGGCGACGGCCAATATGGCATCGACCCCAAGGTTACCGACCATCTTGCCAAGCAGGTCAAGGAGCTGCTCGCCGTTGGCCATGAGGTCGGCGTCGTTGTCGGCGGCGGCAATATTTTCCGCGGCATGGCCGGCGCTGCCGGTGGCATGGAGCGTGCTCAGGCCGACTACATGGGCATGCTGGCAACCGTTATGAACGCGCTCGCCCTGCAGGATGCCTTCGAGCATAACGATGTTCCCTGCCGCGTGATGAGCGCTATCCAGATGAACGAGATCTGCGAGCCCTATATTCGCCGTCGCGCCATCAACCACCTTTCCAAGGGCAACGTTGTTATCTTTGCCGCCGGTTCGGGCAATCCGTACTTTACGACCGACACCGCCGCGGCTCTTCGTGCGTGCGAGATCGGCGCCGAGATTCTGATTAAAGCCACCAAGGTTGACGGCATCTACGACAAGGATCCCGTCAAGTGCGCCGATGCCGTCCGTTTTGACAAGATTACCTATCACGAGGTTCTCGTCCGCGGTCTGCAGGTTATGGATTCCACGGCTACGGCACTGTGCCAGGATAACCGTATGCCGATTTTGGTCCTCAACATCGATGGCGAGGACACCGTCAAGCGCGCGCTTTCGGGTGAGCCCGTCGGCACGCTCGTCTATCAGGAGGATTAAGCATGGCAGAGAACATCACCGCCCACATGGACAAGTCGCTCGAGTCCCTCAAGCATAACTTCTCCAAGGTTCGTACCGGCCGCGCCAATGCCAACATTCTGTCCGACATCACCGTCGATTATTACGGTGTTCCCACGCCGGTCACGCAGGTTGCCGCCGTCAAGACCCCCGAGGCCCACATGCTGCTCATCGAGCCGTGGGACAAGGCACTCATCAACGCTATCGTCAAGGCCATCGGCGCTTCCGATCTGGGTATTACCCCCAACTCCGATGGCACCGTCGTTCGTCTGCCGTTCCCGGCTCCCACCGAGGAGCGCCGTCGCGAGCTCGTCAAGGAGTGCCGCGAGTACGCTGAGCAGGCCAAGGTGTCTATCCGTAACATCCGTCGCGACTTCAACAACAAGCTCGAGCGCGATGAGGAGCTCACCGAGGACGATGTCCGTCGCGAGCAGGCCAAGGTCCAGAAGCACACCGATGAGTATGTCGCCAAGGTCGAGGAGCTTCTGAAGGAAAAAGAAGCCGAGGTCATGGAGATCTAAGGTGCAATACGACGAGCATAAACTGGTCGAGTACTTTGCCGACGCCCCTGCGGGCGTCGGTTTTTCCGACCTTGACCTCAATAACATTCCGCACCATATCTCGTGCATCATGGACGGCAACGGTCGTTGGGCTACGTCGCGCGGTCTTGCGCGCACTGAGGGCCACAAGGCGGGTATCGTCTCCCTTCGCGAGATTATTACCGCCTGCGTGCGTCTGGGCGTCGACGTGCTTTCGGCCTATGCGTTTTCTACCGAAAACTGGAACCGTCCGCAGCACGAGGTCAACGTCTTGATGCACCTGTTTGCCAAGACGTTTATCGACGAGCTGCCGCTTCTGAAGCGCGAAAACGTGCGCGTTGTCTTTTTGGGTGACATTTCCGCGCTGCCCAAGAAGACCCGCGACGTTTTTGAACGCGGTCTTGCCGAGTGCGCCGATCACACCGGTATGACGCTGGCGCTTGCTGTCAACTACGGCGCGCGTTCCGAGATTACCCGCGCTGTTCGTCAGATCGCACTCGACGCTGCCGCCGGTAAGATTGATCCTGCCGCAATTGATGACGACATGGTGGCCTCCCACCTCTATACCGCCGGTCTTCCCGATCCTGAGCTTGTGATTCGCACCTCTGGTGAGCTGCGCCTTTCGAACTATCTGCTGTGGCAGGTGGCTTATTCCGAGTTCTACGTCACCGATACCTATTGGCCTGACTTTGATCGTTGGGGCCTTGTCGACGCCATTTTGGCCTATCAGGGCCGTGACCGTAGGTTTGGTGGACTGAGCAAGACCGAGGAGGCTTAATCGTGTCCGATCGTCCCAAGGCATCTGCTCCCAAGACGCCTGCGCGTAAAGCTGCCACTGCGGGAGCGCCTGCAGCGAAGAGCGGCACCGGTTCGTGGCTGGCGGGCTTTATTACCCGTGCCGCCGCCGGTATCGTCTACGCCGTTGTCTTTATCCTGTGCCTGGTTTTGGGTATCGTGCCCACTGCCATCTTTGTTTCCGTCATGAGCGGTCTGTGCTGCTATGAGTTTTTCCGTATGACGAGGCTCGATGGCAAGATGGCTAACGAGCGCATGGGTATCGCTGCCGCCGTACTCTTTCCGCTGTCGGCGTTGGGCGATTCGATGTTGCTGAATGCCCTGCTTTTTGCCCTGATGCTCGCTGTGGGCATTTGGTATGTCTGGTCGCCGCGTACCCGCATCTCTGATGTGGCCGTGACGCTCATGGGACCCATCTACACTGGCTTTATGTTGTCGGCTATCGTGCTGCTGCGCGATGCCGTGCCCGGTTTTGCCGGCGCCCTGCTTTCGGTGGGCGTTTGCGCGTCCCTTTGGGTCTCCGATTCGTTTGCCTACATCGTGGGCAGCCGTATCGGTAAGCACAAGATGGTTCCCAAGATCTCTCCCAAAAAGAGCTGGGAGGGGTTTGTCGGCGGCATCCTGGGCTCGGTTTTGATTTGGCTCATCCTGTGGGCGACGCACTTCTACAAGCTCAGCCTGCCCTATGCGCTGCTGTGCGGCGTGGTCGTGTCCGTCCTGGGCGTTATCGGCGACCTTATCGAGTCGCGCATCAAGCGTGGCGTGGGCGTCAAGGATTCCGGCAACCTTATCCCGGGCCATGGCGGCATGCTCGACCGTAGCGACTCGCTTATCTTTGGTTGCATTACCGCTCAGCTGCTTTTGATGATCGGAGGCGTGCTGTAATGTCCTTCCAAACGACGTATGGCCCCGATGGACGCCTTCGCGTTGCCATCCTGGGTTGTACGGGCTCCATCGGCACCCAGGCACTTGATGTGTGCCGTCAGCATGCCGATCGCCTGCAGGTGACGGCGCTGTCCGTTAACTCTAGTACCTCCGAGCTCGTTGCCGCTGCCCGCGAGTTCTCGGTTCCGGCGGTTGCCGTGGCCGATGTCGCTCATGGCGATGACGCCGTGCTGCAGGAGTTGCCCGAGGGAACGAAGCTCGGCGTTGGCGCGCAGGCGGTTTGCGAGCTCGCGCGTCGCGACGATGTCGACTGCGTGCTCGTTGCTATTGTGGGTGCCGCCGGTCTCGAGGCGAGCCATGCGGCCTTGACCTCGAATAAGCGCCTTGCCCTTGCCAACAAGGAGTCCCTCGTCGTCGGTGGCGACTTGCTTATGCCGTTGGCGCAACCGGGCCAGCTTATTCCAGTCGACTCTGAGCACTCCGCCATCTACCAGTGCTATCTGGGGGAGGACCCGCGCGAGGCTCATTGTATTTGGCTCACCTGCTCGGGCGGTCCGTTCTTTGGCCGCACGCGCGACGAGCTCAATCGCGTGACGCGTGCCGATGCCCTTGCACATCCCACGTGGGCCATGGGCGCCAAGATCACCATCGACTCCGCCACCCTCATGAACAAGGGCCTGGAGCGAATTGAGGCCATGCATCTGTTTAACTGCGGCCTCGATTTCATTAACGTGGTCGTGCAGCGTCAGTCCAAGATTCACTCTATGGTCGAGTTCGCCGACGGCTCCGTGATGGCGCATCTCGGTGCTTCCGACATGCGTATTCCCATCCAGTTCGCGTTCTCGTATCCCGAGCGTTGGGATACCCCGGCGCCTCGTATCGATTTCCGCGAGCTGGGGCAGCTCACGTTTGATGCTGCCGACATGGATACCTTCCGCTGTCTGGCACTGGCCGAGCGTGCCGGCAAGACGGGTGGCACCATGCCGTGCGTGCTCAATGCCGCCAACGAGGTCGCTGTCGATGCCTTCCTGCACGATGGCTGCAGCTTTACCGATATCGATCGCATTGTAGAATCCTGCATGGATGCCCACGATATGCAGGCGGTCGATTCGTTTGAGCAGCTTCGCGACATCGATGCGTGGGCGCGTGAAAAGGCTGCGCAGGTGCTCGCCGCAACCCGTTCCTAACCCATAAGGATTGCTTTTTCGTTTTATGGATACTGTTCTGAGCGTTCTCTCATCGGTCTTTTGGGGCCTGTTGATGCTTTCCGTCCTCGTGTTTTTGCACGAGGGCGGCCACTTTTTGGCGGCACGTGCCTGCGGCGTCCGTGTGACCGAGTTCTTTTTGGGCCTGCCTTGCCGCTTTGACATCCATTACACGTCGCGTCGCATTGGAACCAAGTTTGGCGTGACCCCGCTGCTGCTGGGTGGCTACGCTGCCATCTGCGGTATGGATCCGACCGACGTCTCCTGCGCCGATCGCGTGCTCGCGGCTATCTATCGTCATGGTCGTGTGACCGTGGCCGACCTTGCCGCCGAGCTCGAGCTATCCGAGGAGGATGTGCTCGAGGCATGCGCCTTGCTTTTGGGTTGGGGCTCTATCGCGCCTTGGTATGAGGAAGGGGAGAAGCTCTCGCCGAGCTACTATCCCACCAAGTATCAGACGCTGCCGCGAGACGCGGCAGGCTACACCACCTTTGACGGCCGCCGGTTCGATCGCGAACATTCAACTGCCGAGGGCGATGTGTGGGAGCTGCCGTGCGGCGAAGCCGAGTTCCTTGCGCAAGAGCGTTCGCATACCTATCTGGGCCAGGGTTTTCTCAAGCGCGCCTTTATGCTGCTCGCGGGCATTCTCGTCAATATCCTGACGGGCTTTTTGCTGCTTATGAGCATCTACTCTATTGCGGGTGTCACCGTGCCGATGGATACCAACGTGATCGGTCAGGTTGACGAGGGGTCTATTGCCGCCAAGGCGGGTATCGAGGGCGGCGACGCGATCCTTTCGGTTGACGGAGTATCGTGCTCTACCTGGATGGACGTTTACGATGCCATCGGCAAGGCCGCCGGTAAGGACGATATCGCCATTGAGTATGAGCGCGACGGCAAGCAGCATTCGACCTCGGTTGCGCTCAAAGAGGACGAGCGCCTAGGTGTGTATGCCTCTACGCAGGTGGTCCGTTTAGACCCCATCATGTCGGCTCGCCTTTCGTTCTCCTATGTCGTGCAGACAGCGGAGGGCGTGATGCGCCTGCTCCAGCCGCAGCATACGATGGAGATTCTCGATCAGTCTTCTTCGATCGTGGGCATTAGCGTTATGTCCTCACAGGCTGCTGCTGCCGGCCCTGCCACGTTCCTTTCGTTTGCCGCCCTCATTTCGTTCTCGCTTGGCTTTATGAACCTGCTGCCCATCCCACCACTCGATGGCGGCAAGCTGGTCATCGAGATCATTCAAAAGATTGCTGGCCGCGAGCTTCCGCTCAAGGTCCAGACGATTGTGAGTTATGTGGGCATCGCGCTCTTTGTGCTGCTGTTTGTCTATATGCTTCGTTCCGACATCCTTCGATTTATTCTGTAGGGGAGTGTTTGGATTGTCTTTATCCCATCCTTTGCCTCGCGAGTTGACGTGCCCCGTGCATGTGGGCGGCGTGCAGATCGGTGGCGGCGCTCCGGTCGTGGTTCAGTCCATGACCTGCACCGATACCGCTGATGCCCAGGCAACGCTTGCGCAAGTGTGCGCGTTGGCGCAGGCTGGCTGCGATATCGTGCGCGTGAGCGTGCCCACCCAGGCCGCGCTTGAGGGTTTCCGCACCATCTGTGCTGAGTCCCCGGTGCCGATTGTCGCCGATATTCACTTTAACCATAAGCTCGCCATTGGTGCCGTTGAGGCCGGTGCTGCCAAGCTGCGCATCAATCCCGGCAACATTGGCGATTGGGCCAAGGTCGATGCCGTGATCGATGCCGCGGGCGCCGCTGGGTGCGCGATTCGTATTGGCGTGAACGCGGGCTCGCTTGAGCAGGATATCGCCGAGCGCGAAGACCTCACGCAGCCCGAAAAGCTCGTGATGTCGAGCGAGCGCTTCGTCAAGCACTTTGAGGACCGCGGCTTTACTAACATTGTGCTTTCGGCCAAGGCCCATAGCGTGCAAACGACGCTCGATACCTATCGAGCCCTGTCGCGTGAGATTCCCCACGTTCCGCTTCACCTGGGCGTGACGGAGGCGGGGACCAAGCTGCAGGGCACCATTAAAAGCTCGGTGGGCCTTGGTATCCTGCTGTCTGAGGGTATCGGTGACACCATGCGCGTCTCGCTCACGGCCGATCCGGTTGAGGAGCCGCCGGTTGCCTGGGGTATTCTGCAGTCGT
The DNA here is from genome assembly GCA_900543025.1 of uncultured Collinsella sp. Classification (GTDB taxonomy): domain Bacteria; phylum Actinomycetota; class Coriobacteriia; order Coriobacteriales; family Coriobacteriaceae; genus Collinsella. The sequence continues at coordinate 5,461 of UQPP01000010.1, read as the reverse complement.
TGGGCCTGCGTCGCCGTGGCCCCGAGATTGTCTCGTGCCCCACGTGCGCCCGCTGCCAGGTTAACCTGATTCCCATCGCCGAGGAAGTAACCGAGCGGCTTAAGAACTACTCCGCGCCGCTTTCGATCGCTGTGATGGGATGTGCCGTTAATGGCCCCGGTGAGGCTTCCGATGCCGACCTGGGCGTTGCTTGCGGACGTGGTCAGGCTTTGCTCTTTTCGCATGGCCAGATCATTGGTAAAGTAGCTGAGGACCAAATTGTCGACGCGCTTATGGCCGAGGTCGACAAGCTTTTTGAGGAGAAATAAATGACCCGAGCAATGTATATGTCTAAGCTCTATGCGCCGACGCTTAAAGAGGATCCGGCGGACGCTGAGCTCGCCAGCCACCGCCTGCTGCTTCGTGCCGGCATGATCCGCAAGGAGGCCGCCGGTCTGTATTCTTATCTGCCGCTCGCATGGCGCTCGATTCGTAAGATCGAGAACATCGTGCGCGACGAGATGGACGCTGCCGGCGCCCAGGAGCTCATGATGCCCATCATGGTCGATGCCGAGCTGTGGCGTGAGTCCGGCCGTATCGATGCCTATGGCAAGGAGCTTGTGCGCTTTGACGACCGTCATGGTCGCGAGTTCGTCCTGGGCCCCACGCACGAGGAGACCGTCACGGCCCTGGTGCGCAACGAGCTGCGCTCCTACAAACAGCTGCCCGTCAACCTGTACCACATCCAGGATAAGTTCCGCGACGAGTTCCGTCCCCGCTTTGGCCTGATGCGCGGCCGCGAGTTCATCATGAAGGACGCCTACAGCTTCTCCGCCACGCCGGAGAGCCTGCAGGAGGAGTACGACAAGATGAAGCAGGCGTACGCCAACATTTGCGAGCGCTGCTACATCAAGGCCCTGCCCGTTGTCGCCGACTCCGGCGAGATCGGCGGCGACACTTCCGTCGAGTACATGGCTCTGGCCGACGCCGGCGAGGCTTCGCTGGTCTACTGCGACGATTGCGGCTTTGCTGCCGATGACGAGGCTGCAAGCACCAAGGTCGTCGTGACCGAGGGTCCTGGTGACGGTACGCTCACCAAGGTTGAGACTCCGGGCATGGGCACTATTGAGGCAGTTGCTAAGTTCTTTGGGTTCCCCGAGAACGGCACGCGCAAGTCGTTGGCACTCATCGACGCCGAGGGCAAGCCGGTCGTGGCCATTGTTCCGGGCGATCACGAGCTCAACGATTGCAAGGCCGAGCACGTCTTTGGCAAGGGCTATCGCATGATGACCGACGAGGAGCTTCAGGCGAACGGTCTGCACAAGGGCTTTATCGGACCGGTTAACCTGCCCGAGGGCATTCGTCTGGTCTGCGACGAGAGCCTGCGCGAGTCCAAACAGTGGGCCTGTGGCGCCAACGAGGTCGACTATCACTTTACCGGTGCCTGCCCCGAGCGCGACTTTACCGTCGATGAGTGGGCCGATCTGGTCACCGTTGTCGCCGGCGACCCCTGCCCGCACTGCGGCAAGCCGCTCTCCGCTGCCCGCGGCATCGAGGTCTCTCAGGTCTTCCAGCTGGGCACCAAGTATTCCGAGGCCATGGGTGCCACCTTTATGGACGAGGACGGCAAGGAGAAGCCGCTCATCATGGGCTGCTACGGCGTTGGTGTGTCCCGCTCGCTCGCTGCCGTCGTGGAGCAGCACAACGACGAGCATGGCATCGTCTGGCCGGTCTCCGTTGCCCCGTTCGAGGTCGCGGTGATTCCGCTCGATCCCAAGAAGGAGGAGTGCGCTACCGTCTACGAGCAGATCGTTGATGGCCTGTGCGCCGAGGGTATCGAGGTTGTCGTCGACGACCGCGACGAGCGTCCCGGCTTTAAGTTTGCCGACAACGACCTTATGGGCTTCCCGTATCAGGTCGTTCTGGGTAAGCGTGGCCTTAAGAATGGCACCGTTGAGCTCAAGGACCGTGCCACGGGTGAGCGCGAGGATGTGGCGATCGACGAGGTCGTCGCCAAGGTCGCCGAGCTTGTGAAGGCAGCACGCCGTTAATCGACGATTTCGCTTGTAGTTCGATATACGGGACGGCCCCGCATTTCTCCAGATCGGGGAGATGCGGGGCCGTCCTTTTATCTTGTGGCATCCTCGATATCTAAAAGGAAAACCCCACAGCCCATGCGAGCTGCGGGGTTTTCCTTGTGCCTCCGATGCGAAATAAATCGCTCAGATATTACTGATAATCGACGACGTCGATCCAGTTCTTCAGGAACTCATCGTTCACGTTGCGCTTACGAGCGAGCTCGGAAGCGGCGACGATGCTCGTCCACTGACGCACGACCTGCATGGGCATGTCGGCGCGGTCGCAGTAGAGCTCCAGGTAGGCCTCAGCCTGATCCTTGCTGTTGAGGGCAAAGAGCAGGTAGGTGGTGGCAACGTCGGCAGCAGGGGAGCCCTGGGTGGCGTGTGCCCAGTCGCACACATAGAGCTGGCCGTCGTCGCCGACGATGACGTTGGAGGGGTTGAAGTCGCCGTGGCAGACCTTGAACTCCTTGGTCATGCCGTCCAGACGCTCCTGAAGGTTGTAGCGCGTGGTGGCATTGAGCTGATCAAGGCTGTCGATCATGCGGGCGAACTTGTCGCGCTGACGGTTGAGCAGCGGGGAGGTGTAGCCGTGGATCTCGATCTGGAGGTCGACGAACATCTCGAGGTACTCACCAAAGCGCTGGGGCTCGGCAGTCATCTTCTCGGCAAGGGTGGTGCCCGGAACCTTCTCGGTCACGAGCGCCCAGCCGTTGGCGTTCTCGAGCTGGGAAACCTCGAGCGCCTTGGGGCTGCGGATGCCGCACTCATTGATGCGGGCAAGATTCAAAGCCTCGTTGAACACGTCGGAGACAGGCTTGGTCTCGTTAAAGACCTTGACAATCTTGTCGCCCAGGTCGTAAACGACCTTGTTGCCACGGCGGACGAGCTCGGTCTTGGAATCGGGTAGCAGCATGGTTGCATCCTTTCAACGATGCGATAGAAGCGACGGCGGGGGTGTGTGAAACACCCGTGCACCCCCGCCGTTAAAAACCGTGCTAAAACTAGCAGACGGCGTAATCCTGGGGCTCGCGGCCGTAGTAGGCGTCCAGGTAGAGCTCCTTGATCTCGCTCATGAGCGGGTAGCGAGGGTTGGCGCCGGTGCACTGGTCGTTGAATGCCTGCTCGGTCATTTCGTCGAGGGTGTCGAGGAAGTACTGCTCGTCAACACCGTAGTCGGCGATGGTCTTCTTGACGCCGATGAAGTCCTTGAGCTCTTCGAGCTTTGTGATGAAGTTCTCGAAGACCTCCTTGTCGTCCTTGCCCTCGATGCCGCAGTACTTGGCCATCTCGGCGTAGTTGTGCAGCGCGTTGGGGTAAGGATACTGGGAGAAGGTACCCATCTTGACGGGAGCCTCGGCGGCGTTGTAGCGCATGACGCGGGTCAGGATGACAGCGTTTGCGAGGCCGTGGGGCAGGTGATGGAAAGCGCCGAGCTTGTGGGCCATGGAGTGGTTGAGGCCCAGGAAGGCGTTGGCGAAGGCCATACCGGCCATGCAGGAGGCGTTGTGCATCTCCTCGCGGGCGTGCGGGTCCTTGGCGCCGTTCGTGAAGCTGGAGGGCAGGTTCTCGAAGACGAGCTTGGCAGCGCGCTCGGAGAGGCCCTTGGTGTAGTCGGAAGCCATGATGGAGACGTAGGACTCGATGGCGTGGGTCATGACGTCGATGCCGGAGGCAGCGGTCAGGCCGCGCGGGGCGGTCATGCAGTTGTCGGCGTCGACGATAGCCATGTTGGGGAGCAGCGCGTAGTCGGCGAGCGGCCACTTGATGCCGGTCTCCTTGTCGGTGATGATGGCGAACGGCGTGCACTCGGAGCCGGTACCCGAAGAGGTCGGGACGGCGACGAAGTAGGCCTTCTTGCCCATCTCGGGGAAGGTGAAGATACGCTTGCGGATGTCCATGAAGTCCATGGCCATGTCCTCAAACTTGCACTCGGGGTGCTCGTACATCATCCACATGATCTTGCCGGCGTCCATAGCGGAGCCACCGCCGACGGCGATGATGACGTCCGGCTCAAAGAGAGCCATCTGCTTGGCGCCGCGACGTGCGCACTGCAGCGACGGATCGGGCTCGACGTCGTAGAAGCAGTCGTGGGCGATGCCCATCTCGTCGAGCTTGGCCTCGATGGCGCGGGTGTTGCCATTCTTGAAGAGGAACTGGTCGGTGACGATGAAGGCGCGCTTCTTGCCCATGACGTTGCCCAGCTCGTCGAGGGCGACGGGCGTGGAACCCTTCTTGAAGTAGACCTTCTCGGGAGCGCGGAACCACAGCATGTTCTCACGGCGCTCGGCCACAGTCTTAACGTTGATCAAGTGCTTCACCCCAACGTTCTCGGAGACGGAGTTGCCGCCCCAGGAGCCGCAGCCCAGGGTCAGAGACGGCTTCATGCCAAAGTTGTACAGGTCACCGATGCCGCCGTGCGAGGACGGGGTGTTGATGACGATACGGCAGGCCTTCATGACGTGCTCGAACAGGCTGATCTTCTCGGCCTGGGCGGGGTGCACGTACAGAGAGGCGGTGTGGCCCGGGCCACCGGCGAGCACCAGGTGCTCGGCCTTGTCGACGGCCTCCTGGAAGTCCTTGGCGTGGTACATGGCCAGGACCGGGGAGAGCTTCTCGTGGGAGAACTCCTCCTTGGCGGGGTCGGTGGAGGTGACCTCGGCGATCAGGATCTTGGTCTTGGCGGGAACCTCGATGCCGGCGAGCTCGGCGATCTTGGCGGCAGCCATGCCGGGGATGCGGTGGTCGAGAGCGCCGTTCTTGAACATGGCGGCACGCAGGGCCTCCATCTCGGCACCCTGCTTGACGAAGTAGCAGCCGCGCTTCTGGAACTCGGCCTTGACCTGGTCATAGATGGTGTCGATGACGGTCACGGACTGCTCGGAAGCGCAGATCATGCCGTTGTCGAAGGTCTTGGAGTGGATGATGGAGTTGACGGCGAGCAGCACGTCGGCGGTGTCGTCGATGACGACCGGGGTATTACCGGCGCCAACGCCCAGGGCGGGCTTGCCCGAGGAGTAAGCGGCCTTGACCATGCCCGGGCCACCGGTGGCGAGGATGATGTCGACGTCGCGCATGACCATGTTGGTCAGCTCGATGGAGGGGACATCGACCCATCCGATGATGCCCTCGGGGGCGCCGGCCTTGACGGCAGCGTCAAGCACGAGCTTGGCGGCGGCGATGGTGCACTTGGCGGCAGCCGGGTGCGGGGAGATGATGATGGCGTTGCGGGTCTTCAGGCAGATCAACGTCTTGAAGATCGCGGTGGAGGTGGGGTTGGTCGTCGGGATGACGGCGCCCACGATGCCGATGGGCTCGGCGATCTTGGTGATGCCGTAAGCCTCGTCGCGCTCCAGGACACCACAGGTCTTGGTGTTCTTGTAAGCGTTGTAGATGTACTCTGC
>UQPP01000009.1 GCA_900543025.1 uncultured Collinsella sp. | reverse complement strand
TCGTAGATGGGCTTGGCGTGCTCAAAGCGAACCTGATGCTCGGGCACGCTGGTATAGCGCTCGCCATCGACGTCGTAGGCCACGCACACCTTGATGGTGTCGAAAGCCGAAAGCACGTCGAGCTTGGTCATGGCGATATCGGTGAGGCCGTTGACGCGCGAAGCGTAGTTGGCGATGGGGCCGTCGAACCAGCCGCAGCGACGACGACGACCGGTGGTCACGCCGTACTCGTGGCCCTCCTCGGTCAGCGTGTGACCGGCCTCGGACTCATAGGAAAGCTCGGTGGGCATGGGGCCCGAACCGACGCGGGTGATATAGGCCTTCATGACGCCCAGCACGCGGTCGACATTCTTCATACCGACGCCGGATCCGGTGATGGCACCGCCGGCGGTGCAGTTGGAAGACGTCACGTACGGATAGGTGCCGTGGTCGATGTCGAGCAGCGTCGCCTGGGCGCCCTCAAACAGCAGGTCCTTGCCCTCGTCGATCATGTTGTTGAGCAGCAGACTCGTCTCGGTGATGTAGGGACGCAGGCGCTCGGCCATCGGCAGGTACTCGTCGCAAATCTGATCCACGGTGTAGGTGGGCAGGTTGTAGATGAGCTCGAGCTCGGGGTTCACGCGGGCGAGAGCGGTCTCCAGCTTGTCGCGGAACAGTGCCTCGTCCAGCATGTCCTGCATGCGCAGGCCAATGCGGGCCATCTTGTCCTGATAGCACGGACCGATGCCGCGCTTGGTGGTACCGATGTTCTTCTTGCCGAGCTTCTGCTCAAAGGCGCCATCCAGATCGATGTGGTACGGCATGATGACATGCGCGTTGCCGCTGATCTTGAGGTTCTTGGTGGTGATGCCGTCGGCCTCGAACATGTCGATCTCCTCAAGGACAACCTTGGGGTTGACGACGCAGCCGTTACCGATCACCGACACGTGGTCGGAATACATGATGCCGGAGGGCACCTGGTGCAGGCCGTATTTCTTGCCGTTGACGACGATGGTGTGACCGGCGTTGTTGCCGCCCGAGTAGCGCACGACGGCATCGAAGTCGCCGGCGACCAGATCGCAAATCTTACCCTTGCCCTCATCGCCCCACTGGGCACCGACCAAAACGGTTGACGGCATGTTTACTCCTTACATTCATGGACTGTCTACGCACCACGCCGGCACGCAGAAGCACAAAACATTCCCAGTATACCCGTGCAACGGGCGCCTGTCCTACTCCTCGGCATGCGCCCCATCAAGCTCATAGAACTTGGTGGATGCCGGCAGGAACATCAGGTCGACGTCGCCGATCGGGCCCGAACGGTTCTTGGCCACGACGATACGCGTAACGCCCTCGTCGGGTCGATCGTCGCGCGAGGCCTCGGCCTCGTCGGCGGAACGGTCCAAGAACATAACGATATCGGCGTCCTGCTCGATGGAGCCCGATTCACGAAGGTCGGAAAGCTGCGGGCGCTTGCCGGTACGGGATTCGACCTGACGTGAGAGCTGCGACAGCGCGATGAGCGGGATCTTGAGCTCCTTGGCCATGATCTTCAAACCACGCGACATCTCCGAGACCTCGACGGTACGGCTCTCGGAGCGGCGTCCCGGCGGAGGACTCACCAGCTGCAGGTAGTCCAGGATGATGATTGCCTTCTCCTTGTTATGGAGCATACGGCGGCTCTTGGCGCGAATCTCGGTCACTGTGGTGCCGGGCGTATCGTCAATCAGAATATCGAGCTTGGACAAGGTCTGCGTGGCCTCGTTGATATTGGCCCACTGCTCGGGGCTAATGCGGCCCATGCGGAAGTCACTGATCGAGATCATGGCGTAGGCGCAAATCAGACGCTGGGCAATTTCCTTGCCCGACATCTCCAGAGAGAAGAAGCCGACAGTATAACCGGCAGCGGCAGCGTTGAGTGCCAGATTCAGTGCGAACGACGTCTTACCTACAGCAGGACGGGCGCCGATGATGATGAGCTGGCCCTCGCGAAAACCCATGAGCATGCGGTCGAGTGACGGAAAGCCCGTGGGCACGCCCGCAGCCTGGCCACCGGCCTGGCACACTTCCTCGGCCTCGTTATAGGCCTCGACCATAAACTCGGTCAACGTCTTGTAGCTCGACTTGACCTCGCGTGCCGTAACCTTGAGCAGCTTGCTCTCGGCCAGCTCGACAACCTCTTTGGTGTCGGTGGGGGCGTTATATGCCAGCGCGTTGATCTCGTTAGTGGCGCCGATCAGCTCGCGCAGCATCGAGTCGCGGCGAACGATGGCGGCATGGTGCTGCCAGTTGACGAGCGACAGGGTCTGACCCATCAACTCCAAAATGTACGCTTCGCCGCCCACGGCATCGAGCTTGTTGATGCTTCGCAGGTAATCGATCAGCGAGATGGAGTCGATGGGAATGCGGCTGTTGTACATATCGACCATCGCAGTATAGATGGTCTTATGAATGGGCCGGTAGAAGTCATCGGGCTGCAGCTCGACCTGGGCCTCTTCGACCACCTCGGGCGATAGCAGCATAGCGGCCAGTACATTGGCCTCTGCATCTTGGTTTTGGGGAAGACCCAACTTTGAGCCGCGGTCCTCAACCGTCAGCCCGGTCTCCCTATCGTCATATGCCATGAGCATCCTCATTCATATCGCTTGCGAGCATCCATAGTATCAGCCACGGTCCCAAAACGCGCCGCGCGCCGCCAATCATCACCGAACCAAACGGATGAACGGTCCTGCATATAGGACTTCGACGCAACGTTCACCATGACACTCGCTCAGCGCAAAAAACAAAAGAGCGCCCTGGTTTCCCAGAGCGCCCTTCTTAGAACAAGATTGTTGCGTTGCAGCAAATGCTACTCGGCAGCAGCCTCAGTCTCGACCTCGGCGGTCTCGGCCTCGGCGACCTCAGCGGCCTCCTCGACCTCAGCCTCGGCAGCGAGCTCCTCGGCGGTAACGCCGACGAGAACGACAACCTCGGCCTTGATCTCGCGGTACAGCGAGATGGCAACGGTGTGGGCACCGGCAACCTTGATGGGCTTACCGAGCTCGACGCGCTTGCGGTCGATGTCCATACCGAGCTGAGCCTTGATGGCGTCAGCGATCATAGCGGCGGTAACGGAGCCAAAGAGGATGCCCTCGTCGCCGACCTTGACGTCAACGGTGACCGTCTTGCCCTCGAAGGCAGCCTTGGTCTCGTTGGCGGTAGCCAGACGGACGGCCTCGCGCTTGGCGATGTTGTTGCGACGCTCGTCAAGCTGCTTGAGGTTGCCCTTGGTGGCGGCAACAGCGAGCTTCTTGGGGAACAGGAAGTTCTCAGCGTAACCCTGAGCGACCTCTACGACGTCACCCTCGCCGCCCTTGCCCTTGATCTCATCGAGAAGAATAACCTTCATGATGCGTCTCCCTTCTTAGCCGCGGTCGCGGTTGCCACGAGAGGAAACCACGGGGACGGTGTACGGCAGGAGAGCCATCTCGCGGGCGCGCTTGATGGCGTTGGCGATGTCATGCTGATGCTGCGTGCAAGCGCCAGTGACGCGACGGGGCTTGATCTTGCCACGGTCGGTCATGTACTTACGGAGAAGCTGAGTGTCCTTATAGTCGATGAACTCAGTGTTCTCCTTGCAGAACTGGCAGTACTTACGACGCGGCTGACGTGCAGAAAAATCATTAGCCATGTCAAAATACCTTTCGTTTGGCAACTTCGGCGAACCGAAGCCGCCTCTCACTCAAAAATAGGTGAACAACCCTTAGAACGGGATGTCCTCATCGTAGACGTCGACCGCGGGCGGCGTGGCCACCGGTGCGGCAGGACGTGCTGCGGGCGCGGGAGCTGCGGGGGCGTAACCGCCCTGATCGTAGCCACCCTGGCCACCACGGGAGCTCATAAACTCGATCTCATCGACGATGACCTCAAGCTTGCTCCGGCGCTGGCCGTCGCGCTCCCAAGAGCTGTAGCGCAGCTTGCCCTCGATCGCGACCTTGTTTCCCTTTGCCAGGAAACGGCTCACGGCCTCGGCGCGGGTGCCGAACATGGTGCAGTCGACAAAGTTGGGATAGTCCTCCCACTCGCCAGTCTGCGCGTTGCGGCGACGATCGTTCACGGCGACGCCAAAGGACAGAACCTGGGTTCCGCCGGCGGTGGCGCGCAGCTCGGGATCGCGGGTGAGGTTACCGGTGATGTTCACTCGATTGATGCTCATAACTCACTACTTCCTCTTGGGGCACAAGCCCAGTCCAAAACGACAGTCTTACTCCTGGTCGTCGCGACGGACGATCATGTGGCGGACCACAGCGTCGGTGATGCGCAGGACGCGATCAAGCTCGGCGATCTGGGTAGGATCTGCGTGGAAGTTGATGAGGGTGTAGTCACCATCGGTGAGGTCGTTGATCTCGTAGGCGAGCTTGCGCTTGCCCCACTCGTCAACGGAGTCGACCTTGCCAGCGCCCTCAGCGATCGTGGTATCGATACGCTTCATAACAGCGAGACGAGTCTCGGGGTCGAGCGACGGGTCAACAAAGAACAGCAGTTCATAAGCCTTCATATTGTCACCTCCTCTGGGCAAATGTGGCTTCAGGTCGTGAAGGTGCGCCTGAAGCAGGAAAAGACTTGGTAATAATATCTTTCAACCTCCCAGGCCGCAAGAATATGCAGCTACAACCTCATGACCTCCACATATACCCATGCTCGCACCACGTTTCATGCGCATTCCAACCAAATGCCGACCAAGAGCTTGACGGATTTGTGGACAAGATACGGTGCCGCGGGGACAAGCTGAGCCAAGCCGCAGGTCAACGGGCACAAGGCTGTGGTCGCAAAATGCATACCAGTGGCCCACAGCACCACCCAAAGATTTTTAGATTCATTGCCAAGTCGCTTATGAATACCCCTTTTGAACAATTGAGTTAATCAACCACGCTGGTCGGAAGCCGTTTTTTGGCACCTCAAACCCCACTGCAACGACAAGCGCAGCCAAGCGTTTTAAAAAATGCCAACTTTTCTGTTTGCACTTTGCGATTCCTCGTGTATACTGACTTTCGCATTTAACGGAGAGTTGTCCGAGTGGCCGAAGGAGCACGATTGGAAATCGTGTAGGCGTCAAAAGCGTCTCCAGGGTTCAAATCCCTGACTCTCCGCCAGTTAATTCCAAAGCAGGCCTTTGAGCCTGCTTTGTTTTTACCCCACGCGGAGGGGTGGCAGAGTGGTTGAATGCGGCGGTCTCGAAAACCGTTTGGCCTGTATAAGGTCACGAGGGTTCGAATCCCTCCTCCTCCGCCATTTTGGTTGAGAAAGCTCCCGAGAATGGGAGCTTTTTTGTTATCGAAATACGTCTCGATCCCACGCTTCCCCAAACATGTACGTCACCCTCCAAAACCGACATTTTTCGACATCTTTGAAGGCTGACGTACACGTTTGGATTGAGTTCACGGGAGTGGCACTATTCGGAAGGTGCCTCTTCGTCTCGCATGCCCTTCCAGTTGCGAATAAGCGCCTTGCGTAGTTCGTTTTGCTCTCGCTGGTACCCGGTGTCGGTACAGCGAGGCATGCCGAGTGCTTCGCGAATGTTGTTCATGGCGCGGTGAAAGGCGAGCTGGCTGCCGAACTGAGCCGAAGTGAGCGTAACGATTCGATATCCCATTTGGGAGAGAACGGCCTCTCGCTCCGCATCTGCTCCCTTGCGCTCGAACTCATCGTGAAAACCGCCCTTATATTCGATACCGAGCTCCCTGCGCTTATAGGTAATGAGGGCATCGATTTTGAGTGTTCGGGCTTTTGTGCAATGCCAGAGACGTTGAGGGATCTCGAGCGGTTTGTTGAGTTCGATACCTCGGATACCAACGCCGCCTTCGCTTGTTGGGAGCGAGAGGGCAATTGCCGAAGCGGTCTCCATAGGCGAGGCCGAGTGATCGTAGATGTGCCTGAGCGCGAGCCGTGCACGTGTGGCACCGGGTTTGCCGGGGTGCCGATCGAGCAGTTTGGTTATTTCATCCTTGGAGGTAGTGGCTGGTTGCCCGGTATAAGGGTCGGCGGGATTGAGCCTCATGCGATAATCGCCGCAAACTTCATAGCCATATTCGAGATATTCGATCCTATCCATCCACTCGGCAGCGAGCACAAAGGTGAAGGCTTCGTCGGTGATGAAGATTCCGGGCGTCAACTCGTTAATATGCTCGTAGGGAAGATTTTGTCCAAGAATGTGACAAACGACGCCTTTGGTACGAATTCGCTCGAATTCGAATACAACCGCGATATCGATAGTCTTAAGCATATCGGACGGAATGCCGCAGTCGGTAAGAGCCTGTCGTATGCGCGCAACACGTTGCTGGGTTGAGATGCCTTGTGCGCCTATCTGGTAGTCGTGCCGCGCAAGAGACTGAACCAAATTCTGGGGTGCATGATGGACAAGCCATGCGGTTTTATGCGAAATGAGAACAGGGGTATCCATTAAGGGCCTCTCGCTCTGAGCCGGTATCCAACTCTTATGTCCGTTGAAGTGGGGAAATATACCGGATGTGAGTAAATCAACTCACTCATGCTGTGAGCTCAATCCAAACATGTACGTCCGCCTCCAAAGATGTCGAAAAATGTCGTTTTTGGAGGGTGGCGTACATGTTTTGGATCCCTGGCATTCCAGCAATGCCATGTCAGCATCCGCTGTCAACCGTTTACCGAGCAATAGGATCGCAATCGGCGCCGAACATGTACTATGTACGGGCATTGTCTAAACCCACAATCCAAAGGACCCCGTCTTGCCCGTCGTCGCCGCCATAACCATTACCTCACATGCCTCGGATGCCATGGTCGCTATTCCGTTTTGGCTCGAGATGTTCGCCGTTGTCGCTGCATCGATCTCGGGTGTGCTGGTTGCGCGCGAGCACAAGCTCGACCTGGTGGGCGCCGTCGCACTCGCCGTGGTTTGCGGCCTGGGCGGCGGTCTTTTGCGCGATATGACGCTGCAGGTGGGCAACGTCTACATCCTCAACCAGCCGATGGCACTCCCGCTTTCCATTGCCACGGCAGCTATCATCTACATTTTCCCGGCAATCGTCGACAAACCCGAAAAACTCATCCCCCTGCTCGATATCATCTCGGTCGGCATCTATGCCGCCACCGGAGCGGACAAGGCGCTTGTCTACGGCTTTGCACCGGCGGTTTGCATCATGATGGGCTTCTTCACCGCAGTAGGTGGCGGCATGCTGCGCGACGGCTTTATGGGCGTGGTTCCGGGCATTTTCCAACGCACTAACTTTTATGCCATCGCGGCCATCGCCGGATCGACAAGCTACGTGTGTCTCGTTATGAGCGGCATCATGAGCAATGTCGCCGCGCTGATCGTATGCGTTGTCGTGACCATGGGTCTGCGCTGGCTCTCGCTGCGCTTTGACATCAAAAGCCCCACCGAAGAAGACATCGCGCGCTTTTTGCATCGCAAAAAGTAGGTAGCGCGGGCTCATCCTTCGAAATGCAACCGAGAGGTTCTTTTAGAGCGCCCACGCGTTGGGTACCCTGTTAGGTATATGCCGAGTATCTAACGAAGGATTCACTATGCCCTGCAATCAACTCCCGTTGACCCAGCGCCGTAAAGCATGGGGCCGCATCACCATCCTATTCGCGCTCATCGCGCTGGCGATCACCGTGCTTCCCACGGCGTCGTTCGCTGGCACGGACACCGCAGGAAACGTACTTGCGACCGACAATGACGCCAATCCGTCCGGCGTCGAAGGTGACCTGTACTGGGCAGGTCAGGCCCTCAACTTGGATGATGTGTCCATCGACCGCGATATCATCGCCGCGGGCGATACCCTCTCGATCCGTGACTGCACAGTGGGCGGCGCCGTCCGTCTGGCGGCACGCACCATCGACATTGCCAAGACCACGGTTGATGGCAGCGTGACCGTCGCTGGCCAGCATGTCGTGCTCAATTCCGACAGCACCGCCAACTGTTTCTACGCGATAGGCGAGACGGTTGCCCTGCGAGGCTCCACCAAGTCGGCAGCGCTCGCGGGCGATACGGTGACCATCGATGGCACCGTCGAGGGCGATGTCGAGGTTTGGGCCGACAAGCTCATCCTGGGCAAGAACGCCCACATCACCGGCACCGTGAACGCGCACGTCTCCGAGGACCCCGAGCGTGCCGCAGGAGCCGAGGTAGGCGCGCTCAAGATCGACCGCACCGAGAACGAGGATACTTCCACCGTTAACGATGTCATCGGCGGTATCGTCGCCGCGGCACTCTCGACCTGCTTTGTCGCTCTGCTGCTCGAGCTCGTCTTTCCGCGCGCGACCGCCAGCGCCGCCGGTATGCTCCACCAGCGCCCCATGCCCCTGTGGGTGAGCGGTCTTCTGAGCACGATTGCTATCGTCCCCGCCGTCCTACTGCTGATTATCTCCATCGCTGGTCTGTCGCTTGCCGGAGCCCTCTTGTGCGGCGTTATCGGCATCGCGTTGGTGTCGAGTGCCTTTGCGGGGTGCGCGATCGCCCACATGGTCGGACACAACCAGAACCGCTACGCCATGGCAGCCGTGGGCGGCATAATCGCAGGCGCCCTCACGGGGCTTCCCCTCGTAGGCGACTTCATCAGCGGCGTGGCCTTCGTCTTTACACTCGGCTACATCATCCAAATCATCTGGCGCAACGCCCACCTCAAACCGCAGCAGCCGGCCAACACGCCAGGACTCCCCACCGCTTAGCCGCCAACCACCACAAAGGGGCCAGGCACCTTTGTGGTGGTGCAAAGGGGTCAGGTTACTTTGCACCAACAAACGAGGCGGGGCACTCGGTCATATCGACCGGGTGCCCCGCTTTTCTTGGAGGGTTCTCTAGTAACTTTTACAAAACCAATGATCATCAGGTCGCTAGGCCTGCGCGTCACTCGCTACGAAGGCAGTTCGTCATTGAGCAAGGGGGTGGCAATTATTTTTCACGGCGACTGCCTCCCCGCTTGATGACGAGCGCGACAACAATAGCCGCCACTCCGATGGCAGCCAAAACCGCCACCAGCACCAACGTTCTATCTCCCGTCGAGGGCATAAAGCCTCGACTTGCTTCTTTGCTTGGGGTGTTGAGCACCGACAGCTCAATCGAACCCGTCCCGGCATCGGCGGTATCAACCCGTAGGGGGCTTTCGGCCGACACGGCCACTTTGGGCTTCGCTGTTGCTACCTGTTTAACGTCCAGGCCCTCGGCCGTAACTGTCACCGCACGTTTTTCCTCAAAGGCGGTGTAGCCCTTGGGAGCCGCGACCTCTTCGACGGTGTAGACACCCGCGTCCACACCGTTCAATTCCACATGGCCATCTGCGCCCGTGGTGACGCACGCGTCGGCATCCGTCGACCACGAGCCGTCAGTCGTTAGGATGCGACCGCGGTCGTCGATGATGCGCAGTTTGGCGCCCGCGAGCGGCTTATCGTCCGAGCTTGAGCGCTTGATCAGACTGAGTCCCCAGGTGTAGGCGCACGCGTCATCGCTCGGCGTGCGGGTGAATCCGGCGTCGCCGGACTGGTCGGCGAGGGGAGAGCGCGGGTAACGCAGGTAGACCTCGTTGGGGTTGCCCTTGGTAGCGCCTTGATTGCAGTTTGCCCCCCAAAGGCGCATTGTAGACAGCAACCACGCGGGCGCCCGCGGCGAAGGCGTCAGCCCCGCCGAGCGCGGCGACCAGGTTGCCGGTGCGCACGGTGAAGGTCTTGCCGTCGACTGAGACCCTGCACTGGGCCGTGATGTCGGTCCAGCCCTTCGCGGGCTCGGTGCCGGCGCGCCCGTCCTTGCCGGCCGAGACGGCGTCAAAGCCGCCGTCCGCGCCCGCCGCCACGTACACGCGCATGCTCGCGGCCACCTTGGAGGGGTCGAGCCCCGCGCTCATGGTGTCGACGAACCGCACCGTATAGGTGTCGTAGGCGGCAAGGCCCGCCGGGACCGTGGCGGAGAGGCGCCAGTACAGGTCGTCGGCGACCGTGGCGTCGGCGGCCTTCTGCCAGGCGGCGGTGCCGTCCTCCAGCACGTGCTTGGACACCTTGGGGGTCGCCGCCTTGGGCTTGACGGTGACGGCGCTGCCGCCCACCAGGGCCATGATCGGCGCGGTGCCGGCCTCGTTCTGAGCGATGGCGTCGTCGTCGGCGACGATGAGCCAGTAGCCACAGGGCAGCTCGGCCGCCATACCCGCGTTGAGGGGAACAGAAGCGGCACCTGCATTGCAAATCGCACAGGCGAGCCTTGCCGCCAGAGCGGTCGACATATGTCCGTCGGCATTCAGCCACTCGGCAGCCTCTTGCGCCGTCGATGCCGAGCTATCAAACCCCGCATCATAAAGAACGGGAAGGACAGCCTGACGAGCTGCATCGCTTGCCCACGCCAAGTCCGTCGCGACCTTTTGATCGGAGCCGGCTTTATCGGTAACAGTTGCCGAAAAGAGCTGGTATGCATCGTATTGCGTCGCGACGTCGCCGCCAATCGTGATGGCTCCGGCATCGGCAGCACGGGCCGTCTCGGGCGACGCTGCAGAAGCGAGGATAGTCGTCATGGCCACCATCATGACGGTCAACAAGCGGCGGTGCAGTTTACTCACGGCGACCATCTCGATCAAGACCACGGTGGCGACGAGCATGCATCCACGTCGCGGCAAAACACAACAGCGAAGCGCCGGCAAGATATGTCATAGTCAAGCCAGCCCCGCCCGCCTCGGGAAGCGTGGTCGAGTATCTGTTGGTAAAAGTCGGCAAGGTCGTGGTAAAGGTCGGCGGAGTCGTGGGGTCGGCGGGAGCGTAAGTGACCTTGGTATCGAGCTGCTTCTTACCGTTAGTCACCTTAACTTTAGCGTTGTACACAGTCCTGTCGTAGGTGATGTGGTCTTTAACATGGCCGACAGCACCCTCAGGCTCGACCTCGGAAATGGTGTAAGTATAGATGCCGGCCTTGGTGTACTTGACATCAAAGGTGATGTTTCCGTCAGCGTCGTTAGCCACCGTCTGGAGCACCTTACCGTCGCCGTCCTTAAGCGCAAACGAGAACTGTCCTTTCTTGAACGTCCCGCCTTCAAGTCTTTTCTTTGCCTGGATAACCGCTGATCCCGTCAAACGATTGTCGTAGACCCAGATCTCGTCCTTCTTGGCATCGCCGATAATCTCCGCGTTTCCGACTACGGGTGCTGCCTTATCGAGTGCAGCCTGATACTCATCGTCGCTCGCATCGCCCTTGAGCATAATCCAGGTGGGCGCGGCCACGTCATAGCCAACTGGTGCCTTCGTCTCCACGAGCTGGTAGAGCACGCAATTGTTCATCCTCTGGGCACTCGTTCCGAATGAAATCTTGCCGTTGGCGTCGGTCTTTGCGGTGGCGAACAATGTTTTGGTGCTCACCCCCGAAGCCTGGTCTATATCCACTCTGTAGAGCGTGAACTCGGCGTCCGCGAGCGTTGCGCCAACCCGCCCTGCGTCGAACTTGGTCATCGTGATGCCGTAGCCGTTGCCGCCCGCGCTGACAGAAACACCCTTGATGGTCCATATTTGCTCGTCGATCGCCGTGCCTTCCGTCACACCCGTAAGTTTTGCGGTATTGGAAAGAGGCACCTTATCATTGGGGTTTCCGGTCGGGATAACCTCGTACTCGACCTTGAGGTATTTCTCATCGGGCACGTTAAGCGTCAATCTCGTACATGAGCCAGATTCATTGTTGACCTGCTCCATCTTTGACGAATAATCCTTATCGACCAGCTCAGACCAATCGTCGTTCACGCGCTCATAGACCTTAAGCGTCGACGGCACCAACGTGCACTTGGCATCCATGGTATCGACCAGCTCGAGGACACCAGTGCCACTCTTAAGATCGACAGCTGACTCGTTAACGAAAATGGTGTACTTGATGCGATTACTATTGTCGACCTGTTCGCCGGTCTTCTTGATAACGTTGTTCTTAATGGTGACAGCACCACTGCCAGAGTCGAATTTCTTGCTTCCCGACTCGGCGCGCGCAGAATTGGTGAACTTCACCTCGTTCGTGGAGGTATCGAGTTCACCGCGCTTGACCGCCGTCTGATACGTAAGCTTGGCGTAACCGGCGTAGTCGCCGAGTTCCGTCGTGGGAATGGAAAAGGTGACAGCATTTGCCGAAGCGTCGGACTTCACCTGGTCGCCCACAAGGTCCTTGCCATTCGGAAAACCTTGCGGGAGCATAGTTACTTCATCGCCACGACCGTAATTGTTCGCCGCCGGAGGCGTGTGCGGGTTCTGATACAGCAAGTATTTGGCGGAACCAGGCACATAGCTCATGCCGGCTGGAAGGGTATCGACGATATTAAGCGAATTACCGCCGAGCTTGGCGGCGCCATAGCAACCCCCGCCCACCGTAGAGGCGCGGTTCGCATAGATCGTCCAGCTGATAACCCAAGCGCCCTTTTCATTCGAGCGGTCGACCATGTTCCAGTCGAAGTCCTCATCCCATTTTGCAACAGCTTTCGAGGTGGGCTTTTCCACAGCAGGGCAAGGCGCCTCGTTGTTGACGACATAGGTGACTACATCGGTAAGGGAAGACTTCCAACCTTGGACTCCAACGGCGGCGAAATTCGAATACCAACCCGGCAGAGCGTCGGCCTTCGTTTTATAGGTAATCTCCGCATACCGTGACTGCTCAAGTGCTTCCTTTACTTTATCGCTATTGGTGTATATATCGAGGTTGATGTTCTTTTTGGTGCCAACCGAAGAGCTATCGTACCTGTCCCAGAAACCCCAGTCTCGACCCTTTTTCAGCTCCTTATCTCCGATCTTGATGGAGTAGCTTTCGGGAACAGGACCGAGCGTCTGACTCAAAGCGCTCTGAAATGTGTCGTACACGGTAACGCTTTTCGGATTGTACGCGTTCACGATAGAACCCAGGTCAACGACTAGCTTCCAGGTTACCATCCCATCCGTGGCGGCAGTGCTCGAATCCTCTTTGCTCTTGACAACAAAAGAGTTACCGACAAGCTGCGGCGTAAACGTATTGCCGCTGTTGCCTGATACACCGCCCTCATGCTCAATCTTCGCCTCATTGCTCACTGTTTCGTATGAATTCGCGTCGTTCATCATGGTGTGATATTCAATGCGATAAGTGGCGTATTTGTCGGCAAGGTTGGCCGGAAACTGGAAGCTAAAGGAGTTCTTCGACGGGTCGATCACGTCGGTATAAAGAACCGAACTAGAGTCGCCTTTATATACCGCGTAGCTCCCCTTATACGTTTGCTTATTGTCAAGCGTGTCAGTGAACACATAGCCGCTCATGTTCGCCTTGAGCTCGCCTTGGTTGAGCTTGACCGTCCACTTGATGTCAGACGGCGTGCCCGATCCGCTGGACTTGCTGATCATGTCGTAGCGGAACTTAACAGGATTAGCCGTAGCTTCTTTGTTATCGCCATCGCTTGAGCCAGCCCAATCCCACTTTGCCGTATTCTCAGCGTTGAGGAACTCGCGATTGATCGCGGTGACGTCGCTCTTCAGCTCCGTCTCGTATGTGATCGTGTGGTCGCCCCGGGAAAGGTTGCCCAGGCTGTCGAGGGTCGCGACTTGGCCGTCGATCTTCGGCTGGGGTTCGAGCTTCGTGCCGTCGAGCGCGAAGCTGCCTTTCACAAAGTAGAAGTTGTCGCCCAGTGTATCGGTGAAGCTAACTTTCGTGGCATACGACTCGACGGTGAGTGTAACGGTCCAGGTAACATTGGCCACGCCATCTGCTCCCTGGGAGAAGGTCCCCAACTTAGTCCCCGTGACTTTGCCGTCCTTGGTGGGGATATTGATCGTTCCCGCACCGGGGAACACGACAGATGCGTTGCCGCCAGAACCGACATCCTTTTTTTAAGCTGGAACGAGAAGTTTGCCGCGACATAAATGTTCGCAGGGTTCCGTTCAAGCCAGCCCTTGTCAAACGTAAAGACAACCTTATTGTCTTCAATCTTCCATGTACCAGCTATTGCAGCGTCAGCACCAGGCCCATCCCTAAATTCGCCGCCATCATTGTTATCGACGTCAATAGTGTCAGGGAACTTATAGACGGCGACATAGTTCTTAGGCGTAGGTGCCTTGTCGGTCAGAAAGCTCGCCGAGAAGGTTCCGTAGAGGGTCGAAACTGAAGTCACGGCGTCATTGCCCAAAAGCTCTGTACGACTGCCATCTTTATACAGCCTGACATCAACCGTCGCCGTATCCCCATCGATCGCAATCGGATCGGGCTTCGCAACGTCATCGGCGCGCACGGGGGATGCGCCGTGAAAAACTGCGGCGGTGAGGCTAATCAAAATGAAGATCAGGGCCGCCATACCAAGCGACCGCGAGCGGTGTGCGTCCATAGTTGTCCCTTAATTCCTACAACACAGTGTGGAATACGGCGAATCGTCGGATCGAACACAAGCCCCAACATCTACGAGAACCTACCTAGCGCATTGCAAGAACCCATTGGGGGCAACTTCTAAGACGGTTCGTCTATGCCACAATGCATAAAATACAATATAGATAACAGTCATGTAAACCGCTGGTAAAGAGGTCTTTTAATGTAATACCAGTTGATATTTACCTGTTGACAGTTTTGTATCAAAGCGGTTGTATTTCAATGATTCGTGTATATGTTTAAACAACTTAACTTTGCCTGAAAAGCCGCTCGGGGGGATAACCGCCCCCGCCGTGGTGCAAACGAACCTGTCCCCTTACACCAAAAAGGGCGCCGACCATCGCGGTCGACGCCCTTTCTTGTTAGTCGCTATAAAGCCCAGCGCTTATTTGTTGACCTGGCCGGCGCGAACGGCAGCCTTCTTGCGGTCGGTGGCGTTGAGCAGACGCTTGCGCAGGCGGATGTTCTTGGGAGTTATTTCGACCAGCTCGTCGTCGGCGATGTACTCCAGCGCTTCCTCCAGCGAGAAGGTGCGGGGCGGCACCAGCTGGACGGAGATATCGGAGGTCGAGGAACGCTGGTTGCCCAGGTTCTTGGTACGCGCGATGTTGACGACCATGTCGCCAGCCTTGCTGCGCTCGCCCACGATCATGCCCTCATAGCACTCGGTGCCCGGCTCAACAAACAGCTGGCCGCGCTCCTGCAGCGTACCCAGAGCGTAGGCAACGGCCTTCTCGGTGGTCATGGAGATCATGGCGCCGTTCTGACGGTTGCCGATCTCGCCGGCGTAAGGACCATACTCCAGGAAGGTGTGGTAGAACACGCCCTCGCCGTGGGTGACGTTCATGATGCGGTTCTTAAGCCCCATGATGCCGCGCGTCGGGATCTTAAACTCGAGGTGCGTCACGATGCCCGAGGTGTCCATGCTCGTCATGATGCCGCCGGAGGTGCCGAAGACCTCAACGACCTTGCCCGAGTACTCGTCCGGGCACTCGACGACGGCCTGCTCGACAGGCTCCATCTTGTTGCCGTTCTCGTCCTTCTTAAACAGAACGCGGGGACGGCCGACCTGGAACTCAAAGCCCTCGCGGCGCATGGACTCCATCAGAACAGACAGGTGCAGAATGCCGCGGCCCGAGACCTCGACGCCGCTCTTGTCCTCGAGCTCCTCGATCTTCATGGTCACGTTGTTCTCGGCCTCGTTGAACAGGCGCTCCTTGAGCTGACGGGCGCCCACGATGTCGCCGTCGCGGCCGACGAGCGGGGAGGTCGATGCCTCAAAGACGATGGACAGGGTCGGCGGGTCGATCTCGATGGGCTCGAGCTCGACGGGGTTCTCGGGATCGGTGTAGACATCGCCGATATCGGTACGGTCGATGCCCACGACGGCGGCGATGTCGCCGGCGCCGACTTCCTGGCACTCGGTGCGGCCCAGGTAGTCGAAGGTAAAGAGCTGCTTGACGGTAGAGGTGGCGCTGGAGCCGTCGTTCTTGACAACCAGGATCTGGTCGCCCTGGTGGATGGTACCGGAGTACACGCGACCGATGCCGATACGGCCAACGAAGTTGGAGTGGTCGATGGTCACGCACTGCATGGCCAGCGGGGCGTTCTCGTCAACCTCGGGCGCGGGCATGTCGTCGATGATCATATCGAGCAGCGGATACATGTCCATGTTGCCGTCGTTGGGGTCAAGGCGGGCAAAGCCATTCATGGCGCTGGCGTAGACCACGTGCTCCATGGCGAACTCAAGCTGGTCGTCGGTGGCACCCAGGTCGGCCATGAGGTCCAGGCAGTCGTTGTAGGCCTTCTCGGGGTTGGCGCCCGGGCGATCGATCTTGTTGATGACGATCATGATCTTGAGGCCGGTGTCGATAGCGTGACGCAGCACGAAGCGGGTCTGGGGCATGGGGCCCTCAAAAGCGTCGACCAGCAGCAGGGCGCCGTCGGCCATACGCAGCACGCGCTCGACCTCGCCGCCAAAGTCGGCGTGGCCCGGGGTGTCGATGACGTTGATCTTAACGTCCTTGTACTCGATAGAGATGTTCTTGGCGAGAATCGTAATGCCGCGCTCGCGCTCCTGGTCGTTAGAGTCCAGGACGCGGTCCTCGACCTGCTGGTTGGCACGGAAGGCGTCCGTGGCACGCAGGAGCTTATCGACCATCGTCGTCTTGCCGTGGTCGACGTGGGCGATGATGGCGATGTTCCTCAGATTGTCTACGCGCATGTAGTTCCCCTATCTTCTATCCATATACAAACGGCACGCGTATGCGACCCGCCTAGCAACACAACGCTCGGCGGGAATATTGAGCCTTTTACCGAAAACTCGTTTATTTTAGCGATTTTAGATAAGAGGGGTTTCCTCACCTGCAGGTTCAGGGTCGCTCCACATAAAACTATCGCCGGCGCCCATGCCCTCATACAGCACATATGCCGAAAAACCACTCTCGAGCGTGGTTTCGAAGAAGCTCACGAGCAGAGCATCGTGATAGCCGCCGTCAATCTCGACGCAGCCGGTGTAGCCGATGGCATAGCGGGCGATACGGCCCAGGCCCTCGTCCTTAAGACCCATCTTGTGCTCGGAAATAAAGTTGGTGGCCGCCTCCAGGCACGCCTCTTCGCCGTCCTCGTCGAGCGCCGCCAGATATCGGTTGGAAGCAGCGTCCTCAATCGCCACAACTACGCCCGGATTCTCGCCGGCGGCAAGGTCATCCAAGAACGCACCAATCAGGTCACACACCATGGCGTCGAGCTCGGCGGAGACGTTACCGGCGTCCTGCATATCCTGTGCCATCTTTAGACCTTCCCATCGAGTCTGGCGTCATTACAGTTCTTGTGCCTCGGCGGCGATCTTAGCGGCAGCGTCGCGGGTGCGCATCATATCCATCGCGCGCTTGTCGAGCACCTTGATCTGACTGGTCAGCATGACCGCATCGACCACACCCCAGATCACGAGGCCCGTAGAGATCGAAAACCCAAGCGCACCAACTGTACCACGAAGGCGCGAGCAGATTGCCGCGACAAGGGCGGAGACGACAACCATCTTGATAAACGAGCCGCGGCGTTCGCGAAGCGTGCGGGCCTGCGTCACATAGGCAATGCGAGCCGCCTCAGAAGCCTCCGAGCGCATCTGGGCCTCGCGCGCAATGGCCGCCGCCTCAGCCGACATACCGCCGGCCATCAGCGAACGCTCCGCAGCCTGGGCGCCCCACATTTAGAAGTCATCGGGGGAGAGTGTATGGACGAACTCGTCGAACTTCTCGAACTCCCGCTCGTCGTCAACTTCCTCGGCATGGGCAGAAACGGTGCCCAGGCGATTCATGATGTCGTCCTCCACAAACATGGGGGCATTGCTGCGCACGGCAAGGGCAATGGCATCACTGGGACGCGCATCGATCTTATGCTCGTTGCCATCGGCCAACACGACAACCGTCGCGTAAAACACGGGCGGCTCGGCGCGAACGATTTCGATGCGTTCGAGCTTGGCACCCAGGGCGCCAACAGTATCGAGCAACAGGTCATGGGTAATCGGGCGCTCGGCGCGGCCGCTATCGATGCCGCGGCTGATGGCAGCGGCTTCAAACGAACCAGTTTGAATGGAAAGGGAACGCAGTGGCGCGGGCGAGTCCGATTTGCTGCAGCGCTCGCGAAGCACGATAAGCGATGGCACGGGACCGGCGGCCATGACGATGGTCTCTATGTCGACACGAACCATGGAACACCTCCGGTACGTAGCGGTTAACACGCGGCAAGGTCGCCGCATTGAATAGCTATACTACCCAATCTTTCGCACAGCACACAAAACCAAAATGAGATTTATCGCAGACAAGAAAAAAGCCCCGAGGCAACGCCCCAGGGCTCTTCACAGTTTTGATGGTGGACCTGACAAGATTCGAACTTGTGACCTCCCGGTTATCAGCCGGACGCTCTAACCAACTGAGCTACAGGTCCATCATGGTGGAGGTTAGGGGGATCGAACCCCTGACCTCAGGCTTGCAAAGCCCGCGCTCTCCCAGCTGAGCTAAACCCCCACGGAGACAGTAATAAACACCCCAGCGGCGACTCGGCTCTCGCTGGGGTGTTTATTGCGAAAGAAAGTGGTGGACCTGACAAGATTCGAACTTGTGACCTCCCGGTTATCAGCCGGACGCTCTAACCAACTGAGCTACAGGTCCATCGCGCAAGGGATATATTAGACGAGTCGTTACGCGCACGTCAACAACTTTTTTGAAAATCTTTGAGGGGTGTCGCCCCCGGCTGCCCGGCGGCATGCGAAGTCGCCTGCTCGGACAGTCCTGCTCGCACGGAGAGCACATTAAGTGCTCTCCTGCTCGTGCGGAACTCGCGATCGACTTCGCATGCCGCCGGGCAGCCGGGGGCGACGTGGGGTTCAAAGGTTTTCAAAAAAGCGGTCGGCGCGCAGTGCGCCGACCGCCGATATATGGGGTCTGATGATTTTTACCAGCTAGAGCCTCTTACTCGTCTAGGAGATCTTCTGGCATGTCGTTGCCGTCGCCTAGATCGACTGGGGCTTCTTCGGGGGCAGAACCGTCTTCTGTTGCTTCGCCTTCGGGCTTCTCTTTGGCTGCCGTCATGCGGGCCACGGCGCAGATGCGGTCGTTGTCGTCGACGGTCATCATCTTGACGCCCTGGGTGGCGCGGCCGGTCTGGCTGATCTCGTCGGTCTTGACGCGAATGACCGTCGCGCCCTCCGTCACGATGAACAGCTCGTGCTGCGGGCCCACCGTCTTCATGGCCGCGAGGTTACCCTTACGCTCGGTCATTTGGATGGTGTAGACGCCCTGGCCGCCGCGATTCTGCTCCGGGTAGTCCGCGACCGGCGTGCGCTTGCCGTAGCCGCGCTCGGTGATGACGAACAGATCGCCGTTGCCGTCAGTGACTTCCATGCCCAGAACGCTCACGCCGTCCTTCATACCGATACCGCGAACGCCGCTGGTATCGCGGCCGGTGGCGCGCACCTGCTCCTCGGAGAACATGATCGCCTTGCCCGCGGTGGTGGCCAGGATAATCTTGTCACCCTCGCGCACGCGGCGCACGTTCAGCAGTGCGTCGTCGTCGCGCAGGTTGATGGCAATGAGTCCATCACGGCGGCTACGATCGTAAGCGCTCATCACGGTCTTCTTGACCATGCCACTCTTGGTGGCAAACATCAGGTACTCGTCGGCAGGGAACTCGCGGCAGCTGATGACGCTCGCGATCTTCTCGCCGTCCTCAAAGGGCAGCAGGTTGACGATCGCGGTACCGCGCGCCTGGCGCGTACCCACCGGCAGCTCGTGCACCTTCAGGCGATAGACCTTGCCCTTGCTCGAGAAGAACAGCACGTACTCGTGCGTGGACGCGATAAACATCTCGTCGATAACATCGTCCTCTTTGAGGTTGACGCCCGACACGCCCTTGCCTCCGCGCTTCTGGGCACGGTAGGCAGCCACCGGGATACGCTTAACGTAGCCGGTGTGGGTGATGGTCACGACCATGTCCTCGTCGGCGATGAGGTCCTCGACATCCAGGTCCTTCTCAACCTGGCTGATCTCGGTGCGGCGCTTGTCGCCGAACTTCTTGGAGATCTCGCGCATCTCTTCTTTGATGACGCCCAGGATCTTCTCCTCATGCGCCAGCAGGTCCTCGTAGTAGGCGATGGCGCGGCGCAGGCCGTCCAACTCTTCTTGGATCTTGTCGCGCTCCAGGCCGGTCAGGCGGCGCAGCTTCATCTCGAGGATGGCCGTGGTCTGCTCGGGCGTAAAGCCAAAGCGCTCGATCAGGCGGCTGCTGGCCTCGGAGTCGGTCTGCGAGGAGCGGATGATGCTAATGACCTCGTCGATATGGTCAAGGGCCATCAGGTAGCCCTCGAGGATATGGGCACGCGCCTGGGCCTTCTTAAGGTCGAAGCGGGTGCGGCGAGTGACGACGTCGACCTGGTGGTCAATGTAGTGCTGCAGCATCTCGCGCAGGCTCAGGCATTTGGGAACGCCGTTGACGAGCGCCAGGTTGTTGGCGCCGAAGGTCGTCTGCAGCGAGGTGTACTTATACAGGTTGTTGAGCACGACCTGCGGAATGACGCCCTTCTTGAGCTCGATGACCAGACGGATACCCTTCTGGTTGGATTCATCGCGCATATCCGAGATGCCCTCGATGCGCTTGTCGTTGACGAGCTGGGCGATCTTCTCCTGCAGGGTGCCCTTGTTGACCATGTAGGGAATCTCGGTAAAGACCAGGCGGCTGCGGCCGGTCTTGGTGGACTCCACATGCGCCTTGGCACGCACGGTAATGGAGCCGCGGCCGGTCTCGTAGCTCTGCTTAATGCCGGCGCTGCCCATGATGATGGCGCCGGTGGGGAAGTCCGGACCGGGCATGATTTGCATGAGCTCGTCGACGGTGGCGTCGGGGTTGTCGATCAGGTAGCAGGTGGCCTCGATCGCCTCGGTGAGGTTATGCGGGGCGATGTTGGTGGCCATGCCGACGGCGATGCCTTGGCTGCCGTTAACCAGCAGGTTGGGGAAGCGCGCAGGCAGCGCCACGGGCTCGGCGAGCGATTCGTCGTAGTTGGGCTGCCAGTCGACGGTATCCTTCTGCAAGTCACGCAGCAGTTCCATGGCGGGCTTGGCTAGGCGGCTCTCGGTGTAACGCATGGCGGCGGCGCCGTCGCCGTCGATATTGCCGAAGTTGCCGTGACCGTCGATGAGCGGCGTGCGCATGGAGAACCACTGCGCCAGGCGGACCATGGCCTCATAGACCGCGGAGTCGCCATGCGGGTGGTACTTACCGATAACTTCGCCGACCGTCCAGGCCGACTTCTTGTGCGGTCGGTTGGGGTAGATGCCGCTCTCGTTCATCGCGTACAGGATGCGGCGGTGAACCGGCTTTAAGCCGTCGCGCACGTCCGGCAGGGCGCGCGCCGTGATAACCGACATCGAATACTCGATGAACGACTGCTTCATCTCGCGACCGAACTCCGAAATCTGGAGCTGGCCGCCGTTGATGTCCTCGCCGGCCGAGGCGCCACGGTCGACTTCGCCAAAGCTCTCCTCAAGCTCGGCGTCGTCTTCTTCCTCATCATCATCGGCATCGGGGTTATAGGCGTCCGGGTCGCCATCCTCGCCCTGCTCAGCACGGGCAAGCAGGCGCTTCAGATCATCGGGCATGCCGGCATCGCCGGCCTCGTCCATACCCTCGTTGTTGTTGATATCGTCTGC
The DNA here is from genome assembly GCA_900543025.1 of uncultured Collinsella sp. Classification (GTDB taxonomy): domain Bacteria; phylum Actinomycetota; class Coriobacteriia; order Coriobacteriales; family Coriobacteriaceae; genus Collinsella. Next base: position 38,782 of record UQPP01000009.1, on the reverse strand, counting down.
CACGTTACCTCCTCTTAAGCGTCAAGGAATCGTGCATCATGCGCGTGTTTTTCAATGTACTCGCGGCGATAGCCGACCTCGGAACCCATCAGCTCGCGCACGGCGCGGTCCGCCACCACGGCGTCCTCGATCGACACGCGCTGCAGGATGCGGGTCTTGGGGTCCATCGTCGTCGAGGCAAGCTGCTTGGGGTCCATCTCGCCCAGGCCCTTGTAGCGCTGGACGGTATAGCCCTTGCGCTTTTTGGTGATCTTGCCGTCCTTGGCCTTGCCGTCCTCGTCGTTATCGTCGGGGTTCAGGCCCAGGCTCTGGATGGTGTCGCGCAGGATCTCGTCTTCGGGCTGGCGGCCGTTGGGATACACGTAGTGGATCTTGTTGCGCACCTTAACGCCAAAGATGGGCGGGCAGGCAACATAGACGTAGCCGGCATCGATCAGCGGACGCATGTACTTGTAGAAGAACGTCAGCAGCAGGATGCGGATATGCGCGCCGTCGACGTCTGCATCGGTCATGATGATGATCTTGTGGTAGCGCGCCTTGGTGATATCGAAGTCGCCGCCGTCGCCGGCACTCGTCGTGACGCCGCAGCCGATCGCGGTAATCAGCGACTGAATGGTGTCACTCGAGAACGCGCGATGGTCACCAACGCGTTCGACGTTCAAAATCTTGCCGCGCAGGGGCAGAATCGCCTGGATGTCTCGGCGACGGCCGTCCTTGGCCGAACCGCCTGCCGAGTCGCCCTCTACGATGAAGAGCTCGGTCAGCTCGGCATCGCGCACCGAGCAGTCAGCGAGCTTACCGGGCAGGGACGCCGTCTCGAGCAGGCTCTTGCGGCGGGTCGCCTCGCGCGCCTTGCGGGCGGCATTGCGCGCCTTGCAGGCCTGTTGCGCCTTCTTGACGATCTCGCGAGCGGGCTTGGGATGCTCCTCGAGGTAATCGACAAGGCCGTCGGTCACAATCTTGAGCGTGAGCGCTCGCATATAGGAGCTGCCGAGCTTTGCCTTGGTCTGGCCCTCAAACTGCGGATCGGGCAGCTTGACCGAGATAACGGCCGAAAGGCCCTCGCGCACATCGTCGCCGGTCAGATTGGCGTCTTTTTCCTTGAGCAGGTTCTGCTTGCGCGCATAGTCGTTGATCACGCGGGTGAGCGCGGTGCGGAAGCCCTCAAGGTGCATGCCGCCTTCGGGGGTGTAGATGTCGTTGGCAAACGACATGACGTTCTCGCCGTAACCGCTATTCCACTGCAGGGAAACCTCGACCTCGCCCATCTTGGCCACAGGTGCGTCCGGGTCCGATTTGCCCTCGATGTAGATAGGCTCCTTAAAGGCCTCGGGGACGTCCTTGCCCTCGTTGAGGAACTTGACGAAGTCGATGATGCCGCCCTCGTAGCAAAACTCCTCCACGTGGGGAGTCGCCTCGCGCTCGTCGGTCAGCACGATTTTGAGGTTCTTATTGAGGAACGCCGTCTCCTGCAGACGGTTGCGCAGCGTATCGAAATCGTAGATGCAGGTCTCGAAGATCTCGTCGTCGGGCCAGAAGGTGACGGTGGTGCCCGTCGAATCCGAGGTGCCCACGACCTCCATCTTCTTGACGGTCTTGCCGCGCGAGAACTCCATCTCGTAGGTGTTGCCGTCGCGACGAACCTGAACGACCACGCGCTTGGACAGTGCGTTGACGACGGAGATGCCAACGCCGTGCAGGCCGCCCGAGACCTTATAGGCCGAATTATCGAACTTACCGCCGGCGTGCAAAATCGTCATGACGACCTCGAGCGTCGGGATCTTTTTAACAGGGTGTTCGTCGACGGGGATGCCGCGCCCGTTGTCGACGACCGTGATGGAGTTGTCGGCGTGGACCGTCACCTGGATCTCGGTGCAGAAACCGGCCATGGCCTCGTCGACGGAGTTGTCAACGATCTCCCACACCAGGTGATGCAGACCGCTGGCGCTCGTCGAGCCGATATACATGCCCGGGCGCTTACGAACGGCCTCGAGACCTTCGAGAATCTTAATCTCGCCGCCATCGTAATCGTTTTCGTTTGCCACACGTCCTCCTTCAGTCAAGAAAATGTGTACAGCCTTACTAGTTTATCGTAAAAAATACCCTCGGGAACGAGGGTATTTGGCTCTACAAGGCCACCAGATGCGATTTAAGGCTCTTTTTTGCTTTGCACGCCCTTGGCCCACTCGGCACTGGCTCTCATGGCGTTCTCGAGGGCCGCGCGCAGTTTTTGGTCTTCGATGGGCGCCACTTGGCGCTCAATCTCGGTGCGCTCGGCATCGCTGAGGTCGGCGTGTGGGGCCGGCGGGCGCTCGGTCGTCGCTGGGCGAAGGCGCTCCTTGGCGGCGGGCGGCGTGTGACCGGGCGCGGTGGTTTTGAACACCAGGCCGTCCACATGCGCACCGGCGCGCTCCATGCGCGCGCGGATGATCTCGCGCAACAACGTCATTTCCTGCGTCCACGAGGGCGAGTCGAGATATACCAGCAGCTCATTGGACTCGGGCAGGTAGCGCAGGCCCGTCACATGCCGCCCCTCGCGCGTGCCCGAGCACACCGCGTTCCACGCGCGATAGACCGCGCGCGACTCCTCGGCGGCCTCCATCTGCGCACGGCGCTCAGGGGTCGCAGCCGCCAGGATGCGCTGGCGCTCTGCGTTCAAAAAGCCACTGAAGGCGACCGTTTCGCTCTCGCGCTCGTAATTAGCACGTCTCACCCATGCTCACCACCTTGGCTCGATCAAGCAGGTCATCGGTAAAGTACCCCAGGTTGGTCGTGGTTATGACCGTCTGGATATCATCGCCGATCAGCCGCAGGAAAGCACCGCGACGCTCGCCGTCGAGCTCGCTCATCACGTCGTCCAAAAGCAGCAGCGGGGCGGTGCCCAGGACATCGCGAGCCACGGCCACCTCGGCCACCTTCCAGGACAGTACCAACGTTCGCTGCTGTCCTTGGCTGGCAAATGAACGGGCGGAGCGACCCGCAACGGTAAACTCAATCTCGTCGCGATGCGGTCCCACCAGCGTCACGCCGCGGCGAATTTCCTCGTCGGCGCGCCCATCAAGGGCAGCCAGCATGCGCTCGTACGCCCAGCCCTTCAGCTCTTCGCGATCCTCGACCTGGGGCAAATCCCCCAGCGTGGACGCATAGGACACGTTGGCGGCTTCACCGGACGCCACTTGCCCGTAGGCAGTACGCACATGGCCCGCCAGCCGGTCGAGCAGGGCCAACCGGTGCACGAGCAGAGCCGCGCCCGCGCGGGCAATCGAATCGTTCCACGCGCCGAGCATCTCGCGGCAGCACCAGGCCTCCTTGAGCAAGGCGTTACGCTGGGTCACGCAGCGACCATAGGTGCTCGCAAGATCGGCATAGCGTGCGCTCAGTTGCATGCCAAAGTCGTCGAGGGCGGCGCGGCGCACACTGGCGCCTCGCTTAACCATGTCCAGATGGTCGGGGCAAAACAGCACGCTCGGCAGAACCCCGCGCACACCGGCGGCAGAGCATCTCTTGCCGTTGCGGCTAAACGAGCGTTTACCGTCCTCCGCGCTCAATCCCATATCAAGTACGCGGCCGTCGCCCTCGAGCCTCAGCTCGATCTTGCACGAGCCCACGCCATCATGGACGAGCTCGGCTGCGGTCGGATGCCTAAACGAGGCGCCGCTCGTCAGCAGCTGCAGCGCCTCTATGAGATTGGTCTTTCCCGCCGCGTTGGGTCCCGCAAGTATCGTCACGCCCTCGTCCAGGGCAAGACGATAGCTCTCGAAACTGCGGTAGTGCGCGACGGAAAGATCGCGGGCGAACATGGTCATGGCGCAGCGCTAGATGCGAACCGGCATGACCAGGTACAGATAGTTGATCTTGTCGTAGGACTTGAAGATGCCCGCCTGCGAGTAGCTCTTGAGCTCCAGCGTGATCTCCTTCTCCTTGGACAGGGCATTGAGGCAGCCGAAGATGTAGTGGTAGTTGAAGGCGATGGTACCCGACTCGCCCTCGGCCTCGACATCGATCGTCTCCTGCGCAAGGTCCTGGTCATTGGAAATGGAGGACAGGCCCATCTGCCCGTTCTCGACATCGATCTCGAACTTGACGGCGGGGTTGGCGCTCGCGATAACGGCCACGCGCTTGAGGGCGGCGTTAAAGGCGGCGACGTCGATCTTGACGCTCGTCACGCACGAATCGGGGATGAGCTGCTTGTAGTTGGGGTACACGCCCTCGATGCGGCGCGACACGTAGGTGGTGTCGCCGGCCTCAAAGACGACCTGGGTGTCGGTAGCCCCGATCATGATGGTCGCCTGGCTGGCCATGATGTTCAGCGCGTCGTTAAAGGCGTCGGCCGGAACGTTGAGTTCAAAGGAGCCCTCGAGGGTTGAGGTCTCGACCTGCGTATCGCACACGGCCAAGCGGAAGGAATCGGTCGCCACCAGGCGCACGGTGTTGTTCTCGACCTTCATGTGCACGCCACCCAGGATGGGTCGGGCCTTGTCAGTCGAGGTGACGCGCCACACGCGGCCGACCATTTCGGACAAGATATCGGTCGGCAGTTCCACGGCGCTCTCGATGGCATAGGCCGGAAACTCGGGGAAGTCATTGGCATCGAGCGTGTTCAGGCGGAAAGAGCTCTTCTCACAACCAATCAGCACCTGGCGCTCGGACAGCTCAAAGGTGACCGGGGCATCGGGGAGAGTCTTGGTGATATTGGAGAGCATCTTACAGGGGATAACCATCTCGCCCTCTTCTTCGACATGCGCCGCGATGCGATGACGGATCGAGATGGTGTAGTTAGAGGTCTGGAATTCCAAGATGCCGTCTTGCGCCTTGACGAGCACGCCCGACAGGATGGGAAGGGTGGATGCCGAAGCGACGCCCTTCATAACGACGCCGATGGCTTGTGTGAGCGAGCTCTGGCTGACGGTGAACTTCATCTTTTAATACCTTTCTATAGATATAAATATCTTAATAATAGTAATAGCACTGACGAAACTGTTGATTACTCCCAAAGACGCAGGTCAGACCCAGAAAGAGAATCGACAGCAACCTGTGTGCAACGGGGGTAGTTTTCCACGTTCAAAACCTGCGCAAAACTTTTCATCACCGCGGGTTGGGTTTTAGACACCTTATGCCCGTGGTTTCGACAAGTTTTCAACAGGTGTCTCTATTTCCCTACGAGCGCAGTGTAATTTTATCGCGCAGCGACTTGAGATCTTCGGTGACGGTGCGGTCTTCCTGGATCATCTTCTGGACCTTTTTGTAGCTCGTGCTGACGGTCGAGTGGTTGCGGTTGCCAAATTCGGCGCCCACCGCCGTGGTCGTCATCTCGCACATCTCGATGGCCAGGTAGATAGCGATATGGCGCGCTTTGGCGATATTGGCGTTGCGACGCGGGCCGATGAGCTCCTCGTGCGTCACGCCGTACTGCTCTTCGATGACGGACTGAACCGTTTGCACGTTGATCTTTTTGGCCGATGTGTCGAAGTACTGGCTGGCGATGGCGTCGATATCGTCAAAGGTGAGCTCCCCGCCCTCGCGTTCGCGGTCGCCCGCCTCGCCGGCGCAGCGCTCGCAGAAGCTCTCGAGTTCGCGGATGTTGGTGCCCGACACCTCGGCCATGTGTTTAAAGTGTTCGTCGGTCAGGTGCCCGCCGTCGCCCCCATAGGCCGCCAGCAGCGAGTCGTCGCCTGCCTCGGGAGCGGCGACGATGGTGTTCTCGTAATAGCGCTGCAAGATCTTGTATTTCATCTCGTAGCTGGGCTCTGCGACCAGGCAGAGCATGCCGGCGTTGAAGCGGCTGGTCAGACGCTCGTCCATGCTCAGGTCCTTGGGGGCGCGGTCTGCCGCGATGACGACCTTCTTGTTGTTGCGGATGAACTCGTCCATGAGCTGGAAAAAGTAGTCCACGCTCGCGCGCTTGCCTATGATGTTTTGGATGTCATCGATGATGAGCACGTCCACGCCGTGGTACGCCTGCATGATGGGGGCGTTGCTCTTCTTTTGACGGTCGAACTCGGTCATCAGGTCGTCCAGATACGCCTGGGAGTTTGCATACTTGACCTTGATCTCGGGCGACTTCTCGGCGAGCTCGTTTTTGATGGCAAGCAGCAGGTGCGTCTTGCCCAGGCCCGATTTGCCGTAGATGAACAGCGATGTGCACGTGCCGCGCTCGTCCGCGAGGGCGGCAAACTTGAGTGCCGAGCGATAGGCATGGCTGTTCTCGGGTCCGTAGACAAAGTTCTCAAAGGTAAATTTTGAGTTCGCGGCGAGCGGGGCTCCATCCGTATTCTGCTCGGCCGGCACGGTCGGTGCTGGCACGGGTGAAGCGGGGGTCGCAGTTTGCGTGGATTTGGTCGGCGCTCCGCCCTTCATCTGGTTCATCATGCGACGAAAATCATCGGCCGAGAGCGTGTTCTTGATTGCAATGCCCGAATCCGCGCCCGCCGCTGCGTCGTGAGCGATGGGCATGTGCGTGACGGGTGCGTTCGTTGACGTCGCCGCCGCGGTCGGCAACGGTGCCATGGTTTCACGGGAAACATCGCTGTGCTGGTGCTCGATTGTCGACACGTCGCCTGCGGAGGCCGGCACCGCCGGGGAAGCAGCGGGAGCCGTGGCGGGCGCCGTCGCGGCGGCGGATTCCGTCGCGACGCCTTGCGGTGCCACGATGTCGAGCGCGATCGGTGCAAAGGCGATTTCTTCCAGATAAGCCTCAATAGTCGGCTGATGCTTTTTGAGCTGCGCGATGGCAAAGCGCGAGGGGGCCTCGATCGTGAGCGTATCTTCGGTCAGGCTTATGGCGCGCGATTGCCCCAGCATGTTGATGAGGCGTGCATCTTGGCCGTCGCGCTGGCAAAAGGCGATGGCATCCCCCAGGATGATGCTTGCTTCCTCGTCCACTGTCTCTCCCGTTCTTTAGCTCTGAGCTCGCACGCGAGCGGCGCCGAGTTCGGTCAGATGGTATTTCTGGCCATGTTTGATGACCAAGCCGGCCTGCGCCAAGTCATTGAGCGTGCGTGACCAAGTGGGGGCCGAGTTTCCAAACGCCCTCGCAAGATCGGTTGCGCCGCACGCTTGATTTTGCGCCAGATAGCCCAGCGCGGCGTTGCCGCGATCGCTTACGAACACGTCCGGTTGTGGCTGTGCATACTGATTTGCTGCACTAGGATACATCATTTGAGCTGCTGGTTGTTGAGAACTCTGCATCGGCGGCATTTGCTGTTGAAAACTTTGAGGCCACTGTTGGTAAGGCTGCGGAGGCATCTGCTGGGCCCAGGGGTTGTACTGCTGCTGCGGCATCTGCTGGTACGGCTGCTGATATCCCTGCTGGTACTGCTGCGGGAACTGCTGGCCATACCCCAGTGGCGGCATCTGCTGATATGGATATCCCTGTTGGTACGGCTGATAGCCCATTTTCTGGCCACCCGGTACCCCCGTCGCCTGCTGCATTGCTGCTGCATCCTGATCCGCCAGCGGCATGGCCTCTGGCATGTTTGGCGGCATCGACATCGATGCCGCCTGGGACTCTTGTGTAGGAAGCATTCCGGGCTGCTGCATCTGTCCCACGGGGGGCCGCATCTGCTGCGTTGCCATGGGCTGCTGCGCAAAAGCTCCCGGCAGGGGATATGTGGGCTGATCCGTCTCGGGCCGCACGGCAGCACCGCGTCCGCCGGCACGCTCGATTTCCTGTACGCGTTTAGGGTTCAGACTTACCGTAACCACGGTGCCGTTGCCCATGTTGTCCTCGATGGATACGGCACCGCCGGCGTTTTCCAAATACTCCTGCACCATGGGAAAACCTGCTCCGGTTCCACGGATATAGCGCTTCATCTTGCTGTTTGCGCTGGTAACGCCAAAGTCGAAAGCGCGCTCCTTGTCGTCGATGCCGGGTCCTTGATCAGCAAAGCGGATGGTGTCTCCGCCGTCCAGAATCGAGATGATGGGCTCGGCAAAGTGCGCGTGGATAAAGTTTTCGACAATCTCGCGGATGACCATGAGCGAGATATGGCCACCTTGTTCTTTCATGCACTGGTAGACGGTGTTGGTCGTCTCTTCCAAATACGTGCGGACATCTTGCGGATCAATGACGATCACCCGCGGTGTCGACAGCATGTCGTCATAGACGGCAATGCGCGCGGCGTACATGGCTTTTGGCGCCTGCGTGGTCGTCTGCTCGCCTTCCGCACGCTCTTCGCGCACGCCGGTGATGTGCTCGTTGTCGGGTGCCGGGTCTCCGGAATCGACCATGGTGTAAAAGTCGTCAGACATGCTGCTCGCAATCTTTCAAAAGGTTTCGAACAAATAGTAGCTCACCGTGCAATGTTTCTCATCTTTCGACAACTTTTCAAAACCTGTTGAAAACTTTGGAAAACGGGCGAAAAGTTCTCAACATTGCCAACATGACCTGTTGAAAACTCGATGAAATATCGTGAAAAGTTGCCATGCACCACTAAATCGAGCTTGGCTTATGGGGGAACCGTGTGAACTGCGCAACCTTTTACCTTCGATTTCTTGACATTTGAACATTGATTTCCCTACAATCTTCAAGCTCACGTGTCTATATCTGCGTCCGCGCCCCCGCGGACACTCGAAATGCAGCAGGAGGAACTTAAGATGAAGCGTACGTATCAGCCTAATAAGCGTAAGCGTGCCAAGACCCATGGCTTCCGTGCCCGTATGGCCACTAAGGGTGGTCGTGCCGTGCTCGCCCGTCGTCGCGCCAAGGGCCGCAAGCGTCTCACTGTCTAGCAGCGATACACACATCTCGCATGAAGACTATTAAGTCTCGGCAAGATTTCGAGCATGTGTTCAGTCAGGGGCGTCGTTTCAATCACCCTCTGATTCGAATGACCATATGTGAATCGGTTGGCGAAGGCGACTCCGGAAGGGTCGCCTTCGTTGGTGCTAAACGGCTCGGTTGTGCTGTCGTGCGCAACCGTTCTAAGCGTGTGATGCGCGAGGCCGCCCGCAGCTGCGGATTTCCCGTTGCGGGTTATGACATCATCTTGTTCGCAACTCCCAAGACGAGGGTTTCCTCGCCGCAGGAGATGGACAAGGCATTGCGTTCGCTTGTGAAACGCGCCGGCGTTGCCGGGGAGGAGCGATGAGCAATCACGTTTTGCGACGTGTTGCCATCGCTCCTATTCGCATATATCAACAGGTTATTTCGCCCTTATTGCCTGACGCCTGCATTTATTACCCAACGTGCTCGCAATACGCCGTCCAGGCGATTGAGAAGTACGGTGTTTTGAGAGGCTGCTGGCTTGCCGTGAGGCGCATCGCTCGCTGCAATCCCCTGCACGTCGGCGGTTATGACCCTGTGCCCTAGCGGGCACTCGCTATCGGAGGAAAACTTACATGTGGGATTGGATCGTTAACATCCTTTTCGAGCTGCTCAAGCTCATCCAGACCTTTGCGGTCGACTGGGGCCTGTCCATCATCATCCTGGTGGTCATCATCCGTCTGCTGCTGACGCCGCTCATGCTCAAGTCGACCAAGTCGACGGCTCGCATGCAGGTGCTGCAGCCCAAGATGCTCGAGATCCAGGAGCGCTATGCCGACGATCCTCAGCGCCAGGCCGAGGAGATGCAGAAGTTCTACAGCGAGAACAAGTTCAACCCCATGGCTGGCTGTCTGCCGCTGTTGATCCAGATGCCTATCCTGTTCGCCCTGTTTACATTGCTGCGCAACCTGCCGCAGTACTTTAACGACGGCACGTTCTCGTTCTTCAACATCCTGCCCGACCTGACCACCACGCCGAGCGCTTCCTTTGCCGATGGCTTTATGGTTGCGCTGCCTGCGCTGGTCTGCCTGATTCTGTTCGCCGTCCTGACCCTGATTCCGCAGCTCTATATGTCGCGCAACCAGACCGGCCAGCAGGCTCAGAGCATGCGTATGATGGCTGTTGTCATGACGGTCATGATGCTTTGGATGGGCTGGAGCCTTCCCGTTGGTGTTCTGCTGTACTACGACGTCTCGTCTGCTTGGCAGGTTATCCAGCAGATTTTTGTGACGCAGAAGGTTATCGAGAAGGCCAAGGCCGATGAGGAGGAGCGTCTTAAGAACGCGCCGCTGCAGGTTGAGGTCACTCGTCGAGAGAAGAAGCCGCGCCCGCACAAGAAGAAGTAGTGGGATATCAATCTTATTTAGGTACCTAACTTTTGGAGTACGTTATGTCTGAAGAGATCATCGAGGATATGCTTGAGGAGGTTGCCCCGCAGGTCGCGGGCGATTATCCCGAGATTGCACAGCGCTACAAGGCTGGTGAAGAGCTGACCGATGAGGAGCTCGACACCATTGCCGATGTTGCGATTTCCATCCTGCGTTCCATCCTTTCGCACTTCGATGCCGCCAACTCTCCCATCGATGAGTATGAGGGTGACGAGGGTGAGCTGATTCTGGATGTAACGGCTCCCGATCTTGCTGTTCTCATTGGCCGTCATGGTCGCACCCTTGATGCCCTTCAGGTTATGTTCTCTTTGCTGGTGAGCCGCAAGCTTGGCTTTAGGTATCCGGTTGTAGTGGACGTCGAGGGATACAAGAGCCGCCGTCAGGACAAGGTTGCCTCCATGGCTCAGTCTGCTGCCGAGCGCGCCATCCGCACTCACAAGAGTGTTTCGCTTCCGCCCATGAATGCCTACGAGCGCCGACTGGTTCACATTGCACTTCGCGGCAATGATGCGGTCGATACTCATTCTGAGGGTTCTGACCCTGATCGCCATGTAGTGATTGTTGCTCGATAATCTACTCGAGCTTATGCTAAGGGGACGTGGTTTCCACGTCCCCTTTTTTTTGTCAAAAGTTCTCGATACACTGATTTTTGTCAGAAAGGAGCTTTCGTTGTTAGTACTTACTGATCAGCAGGCTGACGAGATGTTGAGTCGTCTAACTTCCTATTGCAAAGAGTATTCCTTCAGCGTAACTGATGTTGAGCTGAGGAAATGTATCCAGCATTTGGATTTGGTTCTTGAAACAAATAAGACAACCAATCTCACCCGTATTCTTAACGTAGAAGATGCTGCAGTACTTCATATCCTTGACTCACTTGTTTTGCTCCCATATATCAATAAGGCTCCTGAGGGAGCTTTGCTCGATATGGGAACAGGTGCGGGCTTCCCTGGTATTCCATTAACCATAACCACGCATCGTAAAGCTACTTATATTGACTCTGTTGGCAAGAAGGTTGATGCTGTGAATTCCTTTGTCCATGCTCTTGGATTGAAACGTGCTCATGCGGTTCATGATCGTCTTGAAGAATATGCTCGAAGCCATAAGAAGCAGTTCTCTGTTGTAACCGCCCGCGCACTGGCCCCTCTACCGATTCTTGTTGAGTATGCGGCTCCGTACCTCAAGGATGGAGGGCTATTTGTTATCACCAAGGGCAATCCTTCGGATGAGGAGCTTGCTTCTGGCATGTCAGCTGCAAAGATTTGCGGCTTCACTTTGCTTCTGAATGACGCAATTGATTTGCCTGAGTGCTTGGGTCACAGGGAGTTCATTGTTCTTAAGAAGAGTCATCCAGCATCCGTCTCATTGCCTCGTGCAAATGGCGTTGCAAAGAAGAATCCGCTTGCCTAGATGTTTCACGTGAAACATAATGGATACTAACAACTTGCAGTGTTTCACGTGAAACATGGCGGTTGATATCGATTCGGAATGTTTCACGTGAAACATCCTCCGTTTGACAGCTTTAATACACACCAGGAGGGACCGTGGGATTTCGCGACGTTAAGCGTTCTAAGAGCGCAAAAGACACGCGTATCATTGCTATCATCAATCAAAAAGGCGGCGTCGGTAAGTCAACGACGGCTGTAAACCTTGCAGCAGCACTGGGTGAGCAGGGTCGTAAGACACTGATTGTCGATTTTGATCCGCAGGGAAACAGCACCAGTGGATTCGGAATTGAAAAAGAAGACCTTGATCAATGCATCTATGATGCATTGTTGAATGATGTGCCGGCAGAATCGCTTGTTCTTGATACAAATTGTAAAAAGGTATTCGTTATTCCGGCTACAATTCAACTTGCAGGCGCGGAAATTGAGCTCGTAAGCGCAATTGCTCGTGAAACCCGCCTCAAAGATTTGCTTGAGCCGATTCAGGACGAGTTTGACTTTATTTTCATTGACTGTCCTCCTTCGCTCGGCCTGCTTACTATCAACGCTTTGACCGCAGCAGACAGCGTTTTGATTCCGATCCAGTGCGAATATTACGCACTCGAGGGCGTCACGAAGCTGCTTGAGTCAATGAAGATGGTCAAATCACGGCTGAACAAGGGCTTAGACACCTATGGTGTGCTTATGACCATGTATGACTCGCGTACTTCACTATCGAATCAGGTTGTTGAGGAGGTTCAATCGTACTTTGGTGATAAGGCGTTTAAGACGCTAATCCCCCGTACGGTTAAAATCTCCGAAGCTCCGTCTTTTGGAGAACCGGTAATTACCTATGCACCTCAAAATAAGGGTGCAAAAGCATATATGAACCTTGCAAAAGAGGTGATCAAGCGTGCCTAGTGTAAAGAAACGTGGCGGATTGGGACGTGGACTCAATGCTTTGGTCTCAGAGGCCGAGTATGAGACCGGCGGTTCGGCTGCATCGGCTTCAAATGCCGCATCTGAAACAAAACTACCTATTGAGGATATCGTTCCCAACCCTAATCAGCCGCGAATTCACTTTAACGAAACTGAACTTCGCGAGTTGAGCGAGTCAATCCAAGAACATGGAGTTTTGCAGCCGCTTTTGGTTCGCAAGCATGGAAACGGCTATGAGATCATCGCTGGTGAGCGTCGTTACCAGGCGTCAAAGCTTGCTGGCCTTGAAGAATTGCCAGTCATCATTAAAGAGGTAAATGATGAAGAGATGCTGGCTCTTGCTCTTATCGAAAACCTTCAGCGTTCTGATCTGAATCCCGTCGAAGAGGCTAAGGGCTATCGCCAACTCATTGATGCCAGCGGGATGACCCAGGAGGCATTGTCGAAGGCAGTAAGCAAGTCACGCTCTGCAATTACAAACTCGCTGCGTCTTCTCGATCTTCCCGAAGTAGTTCAGAAGATGATTTTTGAGGGCAAACTTACCGCTGGTCATGCACGTGCGATTCTTGCAGTTCCCTATGAGGACGCGCGTATTCGACTTGCAGAGAAAGTTGTTATAGAGGGCCTTTCCGTAAGAGCGACAGAAAATCTTGCTCCGTTGTTTTCTGCCGGAGAGACACCTAAGACGCCAAGGCCTGCAACGCCTCAGTCCTTTAAAAAGGCTGCCCGTGTGCTTCGTCAGGTATTTAATACCAACGTGCGTGTGAAGAGCTCGCGTGGAAAGAATAAGATTGAGATTGAGTTTAAAGACGAGGAAGAGCTCTCTCGTATTCTTGGCGAAATGATTCAGTTTGATCAAGGAGGCCAAGATGAGGAATAAGATTTTAACAGCGATTGCATTGGTGACGACTGTCGCGGCTGGTGCCTTTGCTGGCTATAAGATCGCGACAGACGATGAACTTCGAGGTCGTTTGCTTCGTGGCGCGCAAGATATCGTCGATACTTCCAAAAAGAAAATGGATGTTATGACGGAAGATGTTGCCATGCGTACTGCTCAGGTAACGAAGAATCCCAAGATTAATCAAGGTTGGGTCAGCAACCAATGGGAAAATGTAGGCTATTAGGTACCTAACAATTACTCAGCGTATTTTGAGGGGTTCTTGTCTGATTCATGAGACAAGGACCCCTTATTTTGGCCGTAAAAAATGGGACAGGTAGCAGCTGATTCAAAATTAAGGTCAATAAATGAAACGACCCCGGTTGCATATTCTGTAACCGGGGTCGTTCGATGTTTCACATGAAACGTTTTGGGATGCGACTCCCCTATGCGTTCTTCTGAACTTTGAAGCGCTGCTTCAGCTGTCCGCAAGCGGCGTCAATATCGTTACCACGGGAGTTACGAATCGTGGTCTCGATGCCACGGGACTCAAGACGACGCTGAAGATCCTCAACCTTATGAATCGGCGACGGCTTGAGCGGGCTACCCTCGATGTCGTTAAGCTGAATGAGGTTAACGTGGCACAGCGTTCCCTCGCAGAAGTCGCAGAGCGCCTGCATTTCGGGATTCGTATCGTTGACGCCTTCGATCATGGCGTACTCATAGGTCGGGCGGCGGCCGGTCTTCTCGGTGTAGAGCTGAAGCGCTTCGTGAAGGCGAAGCAGCGTGTACTTCTTAACACCGGGCATGAGCTTATTGCGCGTCGACTGGATGGCGGAATGCAGGGAAACGGCAAGCGTGAACTGCTCGGGGATGTCGGCAAATTTGCGAATACCGGGAATAACGCCGCTGGTAGAGACGGTGAGGTGACGAGCGCCGATACCGATGCCATCGGGGTCGTTGAGGATTCGCAGCGCCTTGAGAACCTCGTCGTAGTTGGCAAACGGCTCGCCCTGGCCCATGAAGACAACGCTCGTGGCGCGCTCGCCAAAGTCGTTGGATACATGAAGTACCTGGTCGACGATCTCTTGAGCGGTCAGAGAGCGCTTGAGGCCGTTGAGACCGGTAGCGCAAAAGGCACAGCCCATGCCACAGCCTGCCTGGGTGGAAACGCAGACGGAAAGCTTGTTACGACGGGGCATGCCGACGGTCTCGACGGAAACGCCGTCGTGGTACTCGAGCAGATACTTGCGAGAGCCATCTTTGGAAACCTGCTTGGTGAGTTCAGTCGGCGTGTCAAAGGCAAAAGCCTCTTTAAGCTGCTCGCGGAAAGCCTTGGGAAGGTTGGTCATATCGTCAAACGAACAAACGTTCTTCTCAAAGACCCATTCGATGAGCTGCTTCGCGCGGAAGGCGGGCTGGCCAAGTTCGGACACAAGGTCGCGAATATCGTTTTGGCTCAAGTCGCGAATGTCCTGAGATTTAGTCCTGGGATTCATGGAAGCCTTTCGATTTTGGGGAAACGTAGAGGGTATCGCTACAATATGGTATCAGCTGCAGAAATTATAGAGGAGGAGTCTGCCCATGCCGGGTAAAAGCCTAGAGAACATGCACGTAGCGGTCTTGGCGGGCGGTCATTCCGCTGAGCGCGAGATCTCGCTCAATTCGGGAAAGAACGTCGTGGTTGCCTTGAAGGAGGCCGGCTACACTTCGGTGGAGTTGCTCGACACGGCTGCCGATGATTTTATGGTAACCATGGCGACCGGCGGCTTTGACGTGGCGTTTATCGCCATGCACGGTGTCGGCGGCGAGGATGGCGCCATGCAGGGCGCTATGGAGACCCTGGGTATCCCCTACACGGCCTCGGGCGTGCTTGCCAGCGCCTGCGGTGCCGACAAGGAGGTCTCTAAGCTCCTGTACGCCAAGGCGGGCATTCCCGTTGCCCCCGGCCTTGCGCTCGAGGTGGGCGATGAAATCGATATCGATCATATCGTCGAGGTTTGTGGCGAGCGCTGCTTTGTGAAGCCGGCCGTCAACGGTTCCAGCTATGGCATTTCCCTGGTCCATGAGCCCTCCGAGCTGCCCGCGGCAATCGCCAAGGCGTTTGAGTACGGCGACAAAGTGCTGGTCGAGAAGTGCATCGAGGGTACCGAGATCACCGTCGGCGTATACGGCGAAGATGACGTGCGCGCTCTGCCGATTGTCGAGATTCGCAAGCCCGAGGACTGCGAGTTCTACGATCTGGACGTGAAATATGTCGACCCTACGGACATCCATCGCATTCCGGCGCAGATTTCACCCGAGAACTACGCTCGTGCCCAGGAGCTTGCCTGTGCCGCTCACAAGGCGCTCGGTTGCCTGGGCATCTCGCGCAGCGATTTTATCGTGAGCGAGGACGGCCCCGTTATCCTCGAGACCAATACCATTCCCGGCATGACCGATACGTCGCTGTATCCGGATGAGATCCGCCACACCGACGACATGACGTTCCCGCAGGTCTGCGACAGTCTGATCCGTATGGGTCTTCGTCGAGCGGGCATTGCATGCTAATCGAGGACGCGGTTTCGTCAGGAACGCCGCAGTTTGTCATCGACTCCTATGCCACGCTTGCCGAACGCGCCAAAACGCAGTCCTTCGGCCTTATCGAGGAAGATGTGATTGTCCTCGATACCGAGACCACGGGTCTTTCGGTGCAGGACAACGAGCTGATCGAGATCTCGGCGGCCCGTCTTTCGGGCCGCGAGGTTATCGACCGCTTCGATACCTTCGTGCATCCCAAGCAGCTGATTCCTGCCGAGATTACCGAGCTCACGAGCATTACAAATGCCGATGTGGCAGATGCCCCGTCGGCCGTTGAGGCCGTCGCCGCCCTCGCCGATTTTGTCGGTGGTTGCCCGGTGATTGCACATAACGCCACGTTCGACCGCTCGTTTATCGAGTCGGTCAAAGGCGGCGTCAACGTGAGCGATATTTGGATCGATTCGCTGGCGCTGTCGCGCATCGCGCTACCGCGCCTGGCCTCGCACAAGCTGTCTTTTATGGCCGATCTGTTTGGCTGTGACTCGGTATCACACCGTGCCAATGCCGACGTCGACGCCCTGTGTGGCGTATGGCGCGTGTTGCTTGTGGCACTCACCGACTTGCCCCAGGGCCTCATGGCGCGCCTAGCCGACATGCATCCGGACGTGCCTTGGTCCTATCGTCCTATCTTCTCATTCTTGGCAGGGCAGAACCCTGGTTCTATCTTCTCTCTCAGCGCCGCTCGTGCTGACGTTCTCAAGGCCGATCGCGCCGACGATCGGGTGGACGCCGACGAACTACCGGTCCTCAAGATGCCGAGTCGTGAGGAGATTGAGGCAGACTATGCGCCGGGTGGCCTGGTCAATCGCATGTATCCCACTTACGAGCCGCGTGATGAGCAGATCGCGATGGCGCTCGAGGTCCGCGATGCGCTGGTCACGGGCACTCATCGTGTAATTGAGGCGGGCACAGGCGTCGGCAAATCGATGGCCTATCTGGTGCCTTTTGCCGAGGCAGCACGCCGTAACAACATCACGGTTGGTATTGCGACCAAATCGAACAATCTTGCAGACCAGCTCATGTACCATGAGCTTCCAAAACTTGCCGAGCAACTGGAAGGTGGTCTGTCATTTTGCGCTCTCAAGGGGTATGACCACTATCCGTGCCTGCGCAAGCTCGAGCGCATGAGCCACGGCCAGGTCGAGATTACCACCAAGCGCGATCCGGCGGACACGCTCACGGCGGTCGCGGTCATTATGGCGTACGTCTGCCAATCAGCCGATGGCGACCTCGACTCGCTCGGCATTCGGTGGCGCAGCGTCAACCGCCCCGACTTTACAACGGCCTCGCGCGAGTGTGCTCGTCGCCTCTGCCCGTTTTTCCCTGATAAATGTTTGGTCCACGGCGCTCGCCGTCGTGCGGCGCATGCCGATGTGGTGGTCACCAACCATTCCCTGCTGTTCCGCAATGTTGCGGCCGAGGGCAGGATTTTGCCTCCGATTCGTCATTGGGTAATCGACGAGGCTCATTCTATCGAGCGCGAGGCGCGCCGTCAGTGGGCGCGCGTGGTGTCGGCGGACGAATCACGCGTTCTGTTTGAGCGCCTGGGTGGCTCGAGCACCGGTGCGCTAAGCCAGATCTCCCGTGATTTGGCAACCTCTGAGGGCTCTACGCTCTATCTGGGCCTTACTGCCAAGGCGACGTCGACGGTTGCGCGCGCGAGCATGGCAATCGCCGACGTGTTCGATGGCGTTCGCGAGCTCGGCCGCCGTGCCCGTGGGGGTTATGACAATGCCAATCTATGGATTGGCCCCGAGCTGCGCGAATCTGACGACTGGCATGATTTCTTACCGTCGGCCTACGCTGCCATCGATGCATTGGAACAAGCTGACAAGAGCGTCGACGCGCTGGTGCAGGCCGTCGCCGCCGACAAGCCCGAGGTTGTTGTCGACCTGGGCGATATCTCGCGCCGCCTGCACGAGCTGGCCGAGAACCTCAAACTCATCATCGACGGCACCGATGAACACTACGTGTATTCGCTGCAGCTCAATCGCAGGTTGCGTGCCGGCGGAGAGTCAATGACCGCAGAGCGCATCGACATTGGCGAGGCCTTGGCAACCGAGTGGCTGCCCGAGGTTCAAACGGCTATCTTTGCCTCGGCGACCATGACGGTGTCCAAAAGCTTTGAACACTTTAACCACGCGGTCGGCCTCGATCGCATCGGTGCTTCGGCATCCTCATCGCTGCACTTGGATTCGAGCTACGACTTCGATTCGAACATGGCCGTAGTCGTTGCGGGCGATATCCCCGATCCGCGCGATCGTGAGAGCTATCTTACGGCGCTCGAGCGCGTGCTGGTCGACGCCCATCTTGCCATGGGCGGATCGGTGCTCACGCTGTTCACCAATCGGCGCGACATGGAAGACCTGTACACCCGCGTTGAGCCCAAGATGGCCCGTGCGGGTCTGGAACTCAACTGCCAGCAGCGCAACTCATCTCCTCGTCGCCTGCGCGACCGGTTTATCAACGAGCCGACCTCGTCGCTTTTTGCGCTTAAGGCCTTCTGGGAGGGATTCGACGCCAGCGGCGAGACGCTGCGCTGCGTCATCATTCCCAAGCTGCCGTTCTCGAGCCCCACGGACCCGCTCTCGTGCGAGCGCAACTTGCGCGAAGACCGCGCTTGGGCGCGCTATTCGCTGCCCGAGGCGGTGCTCGAGGTCAAGCAGGCGGCCGGCCGCCTTATCCGCTCGTCGACCGATTGCGGCGTGCTGATTCTGGCCGACCCGCGCCTGGTGACGAAGGGCTACGGAAAGAAGTTCTTAACGTCGCTGCCTACGAGCTCCTACCAGCGCATCGAATCGGCGCAGATCGGGCACTATCTGCAACTGTGGCGTGCACGCCACGAGCGGCGGCGCTAAAGCGGACAGACGAGGGTCTTTGCCATATCGCACAGACGCTTTGACAGGGCGGGGTCATCCAAGATGCGGATGGCTCCGCCCGCTGCGATTACCTGGCTCAGTAGCCAACGCTCGGAGCCATAATGCACGGTTACCGTTGCCATGTCTGCCCCGCTGCGCTCGATTAGGGTGATGCCGGCCCAGTCCAGATGCTCCGCCATATCGAATGGCATCAGGAGCTTTGCGCTACGCTGTGTCCGGGCAAGGGAATCGCGGAGGGATGCGACGCCCGGTGCGTGAGGCACGACGGAGTCTTCCGTCAAGGCGAGTCCCTCGATTTTATCCATGCGATAGGTGCGCTGCTCATCGACTGTGATGTCCCAGGCAATCAGGTATGTTTGGTCGCCGTTTGCCGTAATGCGCAAGGGATCGACCAGACGCTCGCGTGGCCGTGCATCGTCCATCGAGCGATACAAGATGCGGCAACGAACGCCGTCCTGAATGGCGCAGCTCAGCTGCTGCCAGTGCGACCCGTGGTTGACGGTGTCAAAGACGCGCTGGTTATAGCCGAGCTCTTCGGGTAGAAGGGCATGTCGAATCCGAGCTGCCGTCTGCGGCTCGATCCCCAACGATTCAAGTTCATGGTTGAGCACAGCGCCTTCGGCGGCACTCAGGCGCAGCGGTAGCACACGTCCGGCGTCACCGGTGAGAACCACACGCTCGCCGTGGCATTCGCAGATGATGCGCGCACCCGATTCTCGGTCCGCGAGCGTCGAGACGATCTCGAGAATCTCGTCGAGCGATACTCCCGTGATGTCAAAGCGGCCGCAAATTTCGGTTCGTGTCATGCCGCTCTCGCCGGCGGCGTAGAGGGCCTCCATGATGTCGATGGCGCGCGAGAGTCTCTGCTCGCTGGTGAGTTTACGCACGGGCATACTCGTGCACCGTCCTTTCAATGAGGTGGTTCCACGCCTGCTTGAGCGATTTGGGGGCCACGGGCCTCATGCCGTCCATGGCGTGGGCCATGCAAAATGAGGCGGCGGCTTCAAGGTCGCGCACGTCAACGGTCCAGATCCATCCCGCATCGGTGTGTGTGAGCTCACCTCGCCCGCGCGTGAGGCCGTTGATCATATCGATCTGCGTCTGAGGGGCGAACGAGAACGTGGCTGCAACGGGCGGTCGGTCGGCGAAATCGAATTCAAAGAACAGATAGTCGTTGAGATTGAAGTCCGCAGGGATGGCGTAGGCCTTCGAAGGACGCCATGCGCGAACGATACGGTCGCAGCGGAATGTCCTGATGTCGTCGGTGACATTGTCGAGGCCGCAGAAGTACGCCACGCCCTCGCGTTCGAACATGCCGTAGACACAGACGGTACGTTCTTTCTGCTCGCCGCGTCCGTTCTGATATAAAAATCGCAGCGCGCATCGCTCGGCAAAGGCGCTCCATACCGCATCGACGGTGGGAGAGCGGCGGATCGGTACTTCGTCCACCGCCGACATGCCGGTGAGGTAGGCAATTTTGGAGCGAATATCGGCAAGCGGCGCGGCAAAGGTGGAAGAGCCGGCCGCTAGCGTCTGGTCGATGGCGTTGAGCAGGATATCGGCGTCGTCTGCGGTGATGAGGCCGCCTGCAGCAAACGTGTGCTCGCGGTCGATTGTCCACGAGCTTTCCTCGGTCTCCTGCGCGCCGGCGGGGCGAACCTCCTTGATTAAGATGCCACGCTCGAGCAGTTTGTCACGATCGCGCCGAAACTTGCGCTTATCCGAGTCGATATTGCCCGAGCCATATCCCAGGTCAGAATCCAAGACGATCTGCTCGGTCGTCAGCGGTTCGGGGGAGCTGTTGATCACAAAGAAAAGATTGAGGATGCGCTGAGCCGTTTTATCGAAACCGGGCTCCGAATTCCCCTTTTTAATTGTCGCGGTCGTGTCGCTTGCCGTCATAGAGTCCTCGCATGAGAAGGTGGTTTGCTGCCATGATTTTAGTCCGATATGGAGATTAGGCTATATCCTTGTCCGCTCGAGGCGTTAAGATGGCCCGAATTCGGTCGTTTGCGCTCGCTCGGGGTATACTTTCGACTATATACGGTTCTAATGTGCATGCATTGGGCCTATTTGTCGGATTATGGATGTGGAGCGCACATGGCGAACACCCAGAACTATATTAACCACCTGCTGCAGAACACCGGCATTACGCCGGCATGCAGCGAAGAAGAGCGCTTGGCTGCCGAGGATATCGCTCAGATCTTCCGCAACCACGGCTTTGACCCCGAGGTTCAGGAGTTCAATGCCCCGGCGCCCAGTAGATTGGCATTTGCCGTTACCGGTATTCTTGCGTTTGCCGGCGCCCTGCTGATGGGCATCGGCGGCGGTATCGGCTTGGTCGGCACCTTGCTGGCCATTGTCGGCGCCGTTCTTTACGTGCTCGAGCGCACGGGCCACCCCGTGGTTTCGCGCCTGGGCAAGACGGGCGTGAGCCAAAATGTCATCGCCTACCACAAGGCCTCGGGCCCGCTCGCGTCTCCGCGCAACCGCCCGGTGGTCGTTGTCGCACACTACGACTCTCCCCGTGCTGAGCTGCTCGCCCGCGAGCCCTATGCTTCGTATCGTGCGCTCATCGCCAAGCTGTTGCCCGTTGCCACGGTTGCCCCTGCTGCCGTTGCCATCCTGCGTATCCTGCCGCTCCCCGGCGCGCTCAAGGTTCTGCTGTGGATTGTCGCGATCCTCGCTTCCCTCGTTGCACTTGCCAACGCGGCAAACATCATCTCTAACCGCCACATTCTTCCCTATACGTCCGGCGCGGTGTGCAACAAGTCTTCTGTCGCCGCTATGCTCGGCGTTATGGACAACGTTGCTCCCTTCCAGGGCGAGAAAGAGTTTCCCGACGATGTTCCGTTCGATACCTATTTTGGGGAGCAGAAACGTCGTGCCGAGGAAATGGCGCGCGCGGCGGCGGAGTATGCCGCGGCCCAGCAGCAAAACGACTACGGCAACACCATCGAGTACGAAGAGCCTACCTACGCCGAGGACGAGTTCGGTCAGCCGATTGCTCCCGACGCTCAAACCGAGCCCGAACAGGGCGAGGCTTTCGACGAGCAGATCGAGGGCTTTGAGGGTGCGTCTGCCGACGAGACGCTGATCGGCGCCATCGTGCCCGAGGATCAGAATCAGGCTGTCCAGGCCGAAGAGTTCAATGACGAGGTTCCCGCTGCTGAGCCGGCGGAGGAGCCTGCCGCGGCCGAGCCCGAGCCCAAGCTCTATCGCAACGCCGCCGGCAACATCCGCTTTGGTTCGGATGCCATCCGTGCGCTCGGAATGCTTCCCGAGTCCTGCACACTCGATTACGAGGAGGGCGAGGAGCCGACGTTTGAGCCCGAGCCTGCGCCCGTTGTCACTGCGGATGATGAGTCTGCCGCGGTTACCGCTGCCGTTGCCGAGCCCGAGGCGGTGTCTGCGATCGATCCCGCGGCAGGACTGGACATTTTGGCTCCCGCCGCGCCGGCGCAAGACGTTGCGGACGAGTCTGACGACGATTACGTTGAACAGCCGAGGCGCGTGTCTTACGAGAGCGATACTGATTTCTCTGCCGAGATTCCCGCGGCAACGCCCCATGCCGATATTGCATCCGCGTTCTCTTCGATTGGCGCCAGCGCTTCCAGCTTCTTTAAGGGTGCGCTTGCAAAGGGCAGGAAATTTGTCGACGATTTCGAGGAGAAGCGCGCTGCCGCACGCGAGGCTGCCGAGCAGGAGGCTATCGCTCAGCAGCAGGCAACCGAGGCGGCACGTGAGCGCGCGGCGCAAGAGTTTGAGCAGAACGAGGCTATGCAGTCCGGGCCCGTCGACGCTGCCGAAGCTACGACGTCCTTTGAGTCCCAGCAACCGACGTCAGCGGATGTTGTTGAGGCAACAACGTCTTTCGAGGCTCAGCAGCACGTCGATAGCACCATGTCGTTTGATGCCGCGCAGTTCGATTTCACGATAACGTTTGAAAAGCAAGGCACCGCAATTGCCGAGCCCCTTCCTGTTTCCGATGAGCAGGGCGACACGGCAGACGATGACGAGCCCATTGATGCTGCCGAAATCCAAGATGCCGCCGAGGACGAGTCCGTCGAGGCCAACTCTGACGAAGAGCAATACGCGGCAGCCGATCAAGGTGATTCGACCGAGGTCGAGCAGGAGGAAGTGCCTGCGGTTTCCGAGACTCCCGAGACGGATGAGTCGAGGCCTTACTCCACGCAGATTTTCACCATGCCGACCCCGAGTGGTTCCGGTGCCACGGTTGCCAATGTCGCTCCCACCCAGGACGAAACGGTCGATTCCCTTATGGCCCAGATTTCCTCCCAGGCATCGCCGCGTCCGCAGATGAATGTTCCCGATCCGGCGTCGGCACCGTCGCCTGCACCTTCCTCGTCTCCGCTGGCTTCGGTCCCCGATCCGTCGCTGCCGTCTATGAAGCAGGCAAACGTTGCGTCTCGCACGTCGCTGTTCGACCTTCCCGATCCCTCTGCCCAGGTCAACGACCCCTTTGCTACTGCCCAGGGTCCCGAACCCACATCGGCACCCGTTGCGCCTTCTATGCCCGTTGCGTCGGGCGCGCAGCCGATCGAGACCATTTCGGCTCCCGCCCCAGCGGCACCCAAGTCTCGCAAACGCGGCCTGGGTGGCCTGTTCGGTCGTAAAAAGAAAAACGAGCAGGACAGCATGAGTGACTGGCTGGGCGTCGAAGACGATTACGATGCCAAGAAGTCCGGTCGCGGCATCGGTTCGTGGGATAATTTCGAGGACGATAACGATGGCTGGAAGGGCGGCGCTACGTCTTCCGACGGCGCTTCTTCCGAAGATATGCTCTCGGCTGTCGCCTCTATGGGCGATGATGAGCTGCTCGGTCACGATATCTGGTTTGTGGCAACGGGCGCCTCGGATTGTGATGGCGCCGGTATGAAGGCCTTCTTGGCTTCGCATCGCGATAAGCTCCGCGGCGTATTCTTCATCAATCTTGAATCCGTCGGCGCCGGTAGGCTTTCGGTGGTGACGGTCGAGGGCGAACAGCAGCTGCTCAAGGGCGATCGCCGCATCATGAACCTGGTCAGCAAGGTGTGCAAGTCGTTCCATGTCGATTGTGGCGCGCTCGAGATGCCCTATGCCAAGACCGATGCCTATGCCGCGCTCGAGGCGAGCCGCCGAGCCCTCACCATCGCCGGCGTGGACGGCACGCGTCTGGCTTGCGCTCGTACCGAGGACGACCTGCCCCACAATGTCAACCCGACGAACATTGCCACGGTATCCGAGGTCGTGACCGAGGTTATCCGCCGTTCGTAGACGGAGCTCTAAGGAGTCAACGTGTTTTCGTATATTAAGCGCCATTGGCCTGTCTACGTGATTTTGACCTTGATTGCCATTGCGTTAGGATTTGGGGCTGCCTACATCGTGGGTGCGAAGGGCTCGACCCCCGCCTCCGCAATCAGCGAAGAGGTGGAGCAAGAACAGAGTACGGGTGCCGATGGGATTCCTGAGTCCGAGCAGGCAATCGTTGATGGTGGATCTTCGTCTGCAGAGTAGATACGGCGATTTACATGATTGAAAGCGGGCGAGCCAGTCCCCTGGCTCGCCCGCTTTTTCATCGCGCTAGCGCTTCTTTGGGATCGACCTAAGGCGAGCGAACCATAGGGCTGCGGCACCCGAGGTCAGGAGCGCGGTGATGCAAGCGGCGATGGGAACTGATCCTGTTGCCGGTAGGTCCTGCGGTAGGGTACAGCGTTGAATGACGCTGTCCTCGTCATGCGACTCAAGTTTATCGCCGCCACCGTTGCGGCAAAGATCGACGCGTGCGCTGTTGGTGAGTGCGGTTTGGGGCGTATAAGCCGACGTTGCCTGCATGTGTACGACTGCGCCCCGAGCGTCTGTGCCAAGGATTGCTTTGGCATCGTCAAGGTCGTCGTGCTCATCTTTGAGATCATCGCGGGTCCAAGAATCCGCATCGCTTCGAGTCGTAAAGTCGGCGGCTACCGCACCGTATTCAATGCGAATGCCCGTTACGACGGTATTGGACGCAAGGTCGAGTTCTTTCGCCTCGAGTGTGGTGGATTCCGTGGTCGAGACATCCGCCTTCCAGAGGTGCCAGCCGTCGTAATCGACGAGGCGGCAATCCTCACCCAGACTTTCCCTTACTTCGTCGGACTCAAGCCAAGGATTTTCGTGCCCATCGTCAAGTGTCGCGTTTGCCGGCTCATCGACGTCTGTCGAGTCCAACGGCGTCGTGCGATACCACACGTTGCACAGACCATTGAGGTCGCCGATGGCGACGGGGGTTTCGATTGAGACGAATCTCGCCGTATCGTCCTCGGCACACTCAAGATCATCGGTAATTGTGAACTCATCAACCATGGTAGTTGAATCGTTTCGAGCGTCGATGGTATAGGAGAAAAGCCCATCCGTATTGGTTTGCGTCGTGGCGCGGTTTTTACCATCGCCGTTAGCCAACAGGCCCTTTTCGATAGGTTGGACAAGTTCCTGACGCTTGTCGACCTGTCCCTTGACCTCGATGGGCGCATCCTTCATCGCGACGGATTGGACTTCTCCCGTATCCTTTATTTCAAACGTTATTTCCTCGGCAAGGTCATAGGTCCGCGGAGACATCATTTCGCGCAACGAGTAGGTGCCGGGTGCAAGATGTTCGACGCGGTGTGGCTTGTCGGATGAGGTCCAGGAGTCTATTTCGGTTTTATCGGGACCATATAAGGTGAGTTGTGCGCCTTCTACTTCCTGCTCACCGCTTGCATCGACCTTGGAGATATCAACCTTGGTGTAATCGTCGGATACGTTAAGCCGTGCTTCTATAACGGGTGTTTTCTGGTCGGCATAAGTAAGGTCGACAATATGGGATGTCCGATCGAGTAAGAAGCCTGCCGGCGCTTGAGTCTCGACAACCTCGTAGCGTGCGGTACCAGATCCCAGCGGCAGGTTGTCCGCGCGTGCTTCTCCAGTTTCATCCGTCGTGACGGTAGCGACAGTCTCACCGTCGAGCGCGGCAATGCTACCGTCGGGGCGCACGATATCACCCGAGGCACGGATCTCAAAGACGGCGCCCGCGAGGCTGCTGCCGTCTACGGCATCGGTTTTAACGATCCTGATGTTTCCGGTCGCGGCGTGGTCATAATACGAGGCAATTGCAACGGGCGTTAGGTTCATGTCGGCGGGTATGTTTACCTCGATCTCCTCGCCGACAAGATAGGGCTCTTTGGCCGAGGTTTCGCGTACATAATAGGTGCCCGGCACGAGCGATTCGGGCAGTGTGACGGTCCCGGTCGCGTCAGTCGTAAAGGTGTCCATTACGTTATGTGCTGGATACCAGCAAGTTTGTGAGACAGGTTCGTGATTGCTGTCGAGGAGTTGGAAGGTGAATCCGGCTAGTGGAACAGAAGCGCCTGTTTGGGCATCGCGTTTTACAATCTGGAGATGCGTCGACAGCGCGTGGTTGTCCACGATATATTGAAGCTCGGCGCCGTTGGAAATCTGATTGGCCCCGACGGTCCATTCCCCTGCACGTTTAAAACCCTCGGGGACGGTTTCCGGAACCTCGCGAATCGTGTAGCCGGCACGGTCGTATGGGACAGCTCCGTGGACACCGGCGGGTCGCTTGCCTGTGCCGAACCATGCTTCGGGCTGATCTTTGGTGGAGGCAAAGCCATAGATGTTTGTGGTCAGTGTGCCAACAACCTGCTGAGAACTGTTGCTGACAACCTCAAAGACAACACCACCCGCCGGTTGCTCCAGGCCGGATTGGTCGCTATTGCCGTAATCCTTGAATTTGGAAATCTCAAGGTCAAACGCAATGGGGATATCGGAAATGCGAGATTCGATCTCGACTACGCCTGAATCGCCGAGCTGGTCGGCTCCAACGGTATAGGTCCAGCTGTCGTTGGATGGCAGGTAGCCCTCGGGGGCTTTTGATTCGTAGATGGTAAAGGTTCCTAAGGGGACATCGACGAGGGTAGCCCGACCGCTTTCGTCGGTCGTGAGGATCTGCGCCCATCCAGGGGTTGATTGCGACACACACGTGAACTCTGCTCCTGCGAGTGAAGATCCCACCTGGGGGCCGGCATTCGTCGCAGCATCGAGTTTTACGATACGCAGGTTGATGGTGCCGGGCTGTTCATCAATGGCGACCTGTCCACCGTCATTCCCCGTGGTAAAGGCGATGCGATCACGACGGGGGACATAGCCGGCCGGCGCCTTCGTTTCAACTAGGTAGTATGCCGTGTTGGGCAGAAGTGTTGCCTGCGCCCGACCGTTGCTGTCCATCTGGATGGTGCCGACATGCGCGCCGCTGGCGCTCTCAAAAATATCGAATGTTGCCCCGTCAAACTGATAAGTATTGTTTCCGCTGGTAATGGCGGCGTTTGCAGACTGTTTTTTGAAGGAAACAGAGACCGCCGGCAGTACATAGAGCATGTCCTGACGTTTGCTGCCGCCCGATACGGCTCCTAGATAGCGTCGCGCGCGGTGCGGAGCGGCTTTGATGCTTCCTGATTTTGCGCTGTCGTGGAGCCACCGCGCCGCCGCCACGACTTCATTGTCAGTGGTAAAGTGCCCACTCTTGGTTTTGCCCTGAGCGGTCGTGTAAGAGTAAGTACCGTCGACATGGGTAGTGCCGTTGAGCATCCATACGGCAAGCTGGGTTGCGGCGCGGGCGCGATCGGGTGAAAGATGGTAACCGCCAAACGACGTGGCGGTAGGATATCCGTGACAAACGATTGCCGCGAACTCGTCGTCGAGCCACACCCAGCCTTGATCAAAGTTGAGCCATGGGCCGCCCGGCTTGGTGGGGCCGGGGCGCTCCTGGTTCATGCAGTAGGCAATCGAGGTATCTTGAGCTTCATACTTGCCGATGAAGAAGGGTCCACAATCATCGCTAATAGTGCGGAAGCCGAGCTGGGCGTAGCCATCGACGGCAAATGCGGCTCCCGGTGCCAGACAGCCGAAAAGCAGGAAGAGGAGCAGGAGCAGCGGACCTGTTGCGATTGCGCTGTGGACAGAGTGCGTGGGTGCGTTGGACATGGCTGCTCCTTATCCCTCGTGCGTCGCACGGGGAGGCTGCGACGCGTAGGATGAGGCTACCCCCGAGGTTCATGCGGGTAAGTACCGGAGCCTGACCAAAAGCTTGCCCAATTCCTGACAAATTGAGCTCAAATACAACAATCAAGCAAAAGCGCAGGTAGAAGATAAGGGGAACAGGAAGCCAAAGGTCCTCGTCTCCACAATTGACGCGATTTTCAAACGAATCTCCACAGCTAAAACAAGCATCGCCACCCTTGTATCGAACAAGACAACCGCGTTATACTATCCCCCACATATGCGGGCATCGCCAAGTGGTAAGGCATCAGCTTCCCAAGCTGACACTCGCGGGTTCGAGTCCCGTTGCCCGCTCCAGCTAGAAGCACAAGCACGGCACCATTACGGTGCCGTGCTTTTTTCAATAAAGTGCCGGGACTCGAACCCGACAGGGTGCGAGCGTTAAATAAACGCGAAGCGTTTATAGTGAGCAGGCGAAGGCGCCGACAGGCGCCTGAAGCCGGTGCGTATTTGCGAAGCAAATACGCGGATGTCCCGTTGCCCGCTCCATCGAGTACGGGGGACCTCGGGAACGTCGGGTCCAACCCGCTGTGCCCGTGCGTGTGCGCGGACCGGGTCTGCCGACCGCAGCCGGTGCGTATTTGCGAAGCAAATACGCGGATGTCCCGTTGCCCGCTCCAATTCCAAAATGTTAGGTTAATGCCTGCTGCCCATACTTGCACCTGCGCACGGTACAATGGTTGGGTTACGACCAACGTGCCAATAACCAAAAAGGAGCCGCTATGATCGATCGCTATACCCGCCCGGAGATGGGACACATCTTCTCCCTCGAGAACAAGTACGCCATTTGGCAGGAGATCGAGGTCTTGGCCTGCGAGGCCCAGGCGGAGCTCGGCAAGATCGGTATTTCCAAAGACGAGGCCCAGTGGATCCGCGACCATGCCAACTTTGAGAAGGCGAAGGTCGATGAGATCGAGGAAGTCACGCGCCACGACGTCATTGCCTTCCTGACCAACATGAAGGAATACATCGATGCCGATGTTCCCGAGGACGACCCCAAGCCCAGCCGCTGGGTTCACTATGGCATGACCAGCTCCGATCTGGGCGACACGGCCCTGTGCTACCAGCTCACCCAGGCCTGCGACCTGATCATCGAGGACGTCAAAAAACTCGGCGAGATCTGCAAGCGTCGCGCCTTTGAGGAGCGCAACACGCTCTGCGCCGGCCGTACTCATGGCATCCATGCCGAGCCGATGACCTTTGGCATGAAGTTTGGCTCTTGGGCCTGGGAGCTCAAGCGCGATCTGGACCGTCTTGAGGATGCCCGCAAGAACGTTGCCTTTGGTGCCATCTCGGGCGCTGTCGGCACGTACAGCTCCATCGAGCCGTTTGTCGAGGAGTACGTCTGCGAGCACCTGGGCCTGGTTCACGACCCGCTGTCCACGCAGGTTATCAGCCGCGACCATCACGCCTATCTCGCCGGCGTTCTCGCCACCACCGCAGCCACCTGCGAGCGCATCGCGACCGAGGTCCGCAATCTGCAGAAGACTGATACGCTCGAGGCCGAGGAGCCGTTCCGTAAGGGCCAAAAGGGCAGCTCCGCCATGCCGCACAAGCGCAATCCCATCACCATGGAGAAGGTCTGCGGCCTGTCGCGCGTCGTGAAGTCCAACGCCCAGGTCGCCTTCGATAACGTCGCCCTGTGGCACGAGCGTGACATTTCGCACTCCTCTGCCGAGCGTGTCGCCCAGGCCGATAGCTTCATCGCACTCGACCACATGTTCCAGTGCCTCATCCGCGTTATCGACGGCCTGCAGCTGTACCCTGCCCGCATGATGGCCAACCTCAATAAGACCCGCGGCCTCATCTTCTCCTCCAAGGTGCTGCTCGCCCTCGTCGATACGGGCATCACCCGCGAGGACGCGTACGCCATTGTGCAGGAGAACGCCATGGCAACCTGGCACGAGGTACAGGATTGTGTCTCCGGCCCCACCTTTAAGGAGCGTCTCGAGGCCGACCCGCGCTGCACCGTCAGCCAGGAGAAGCTCGACGAGATCTTTGATCCATGGGACTTCCTCACCCGTATCGACACGGTCTTCGACCGCCTGGAGCAGCTGAGCTTCGAGTAGGTTCGGGCATAACGTTAGCTTTTTAGGGCGCTTTGCTGGTAATGTGTGTTGCCGGCAAAGCGCCTCGTTGCATTTAGGGAAAGACGGGGATAATAGTCGTCTCGAATAACATTCTGAGAGGGGATCGCATGATTTCGTTTGATTACAAGCCTCAGGGCGTGTGTGCTCGCAATGTTCACCTTGACCTTTCCGATGACGGCAACAAGGTGATAGGCGTTGAGTTTACCGGTGGCTGCGACGGCAATCTCAAGGCAATCTCCAAGCTGGTCGAGGGCGCTCCTGCCGATCGCGTAATCGAGGTTCTCGCCGGTAATACCTGCGGTATGAAAAAGACCTCCTGCGCCGACCAGCTTACGCGCGCCATCGAGGCCGCTCGCGCCGAGATCGCCTAATGGGTATCGCCGATCACATCAAGAACGGAATATCGCGTCGCGGCTTTGTACTCGGTGGGGCTGCCGCGGGCGCTGCCACGGTGCTTGCCGGATGCTCGAAAAAAACGGGTACCAGCGATGATGCCGCCGGCGAGCCGCAGGTTATCAAGGACGATTCCAAAATTATCTCGATTACGGATGAGTATGAGGCTGTCGACATCGATCTTGAGCCGGCGGCGTCGTGGACGCTGCCTCTGGGTACGCTGCTGTACTACTGCGACGGCGATTACGCCGCGGCAATGATGGCGCCCGCATCGGCACTGCACGCCAACACACTCGGTGTGCTCAACCTGGGCGATGGCTCGCTTACCACATTAATCGAGGATCCTATCGAGGGCACGGGATATGCATTCTACGATGTCCGTGCCGGCGACGGCGTATTCGCGTGGGTTGAGATGAACTTTGCCAATTCATCGTGGAAGCTCTACGCTCAAAATCTGTCGGGCGCTTCGCTCTCTGGCGATGTGGTTGAGCTCGATCGAGGTGGCAAGGACTATGATCCGCCCCTGTTTACGGCGTTCGGGTCATCAGTCATCTGGTATAAAATGCCTTCGGCAGGCGGCAATAAAACGAGTAGTGATTCGTTTTGCTATCGTCGCTCACTTGATGAATCCAAGGCCGAGACAATTTGGAAATCGACGGGCCGCTTTGCATCGGCCCCGCGCGCGAGCGACGGCATTTTGACCATCTCGCCGCGTGTCCGCAACGACGAGGGCGTCTACTACGGCATAACGGCAATCGATCTGACCGACGGCAACAACACCAAGCGTGCCCAGCTAGTCCTTCCCTCGTCAGTCTCGCCTTTCGAGGCCGTGTATATGGGCGATACCTTCGTGTTTTCTATCGAGGCGGCCTATAGCGGCGTGGGCAGCCTGGGCAATATGGGCACGTATATCGGTAATGAGGGAGGGCCGTACCTCTTTCTGTCACGCGAGCCGCTCGCATGTGCGGCTGGCAAGAAGAATAAATACCTTGTTAAGGTACAGGCGTCGCATTTCCTGATCGACACCTCTGCCAAGACCTATGGCTCGCTGCTGTCGCCCGACCGCGCTTTGGAGTATGGCGATTATCCAGCTACGGCGGGAAAATCGGACTCATTCCTTACGTACGCCACGGTGCGTAACAGCCAGGGTATACCAGAGACGGTCACTGCACGCCTATTCTCTCTTTAAGCTTAGAGGGGTTAAAAAGGCGCCAACAGGGGAATAAACGCGTTGTAATTGTGAGTACCGCCCGCCGAGCTGCCGCGTCATAGCGGCATCCGGCGGGCTCAGGTGCGTTAAAATGGGCTTGTTCTTAGCTAATTGAGACAGGGGGGCCGTGTTATGGCTTCAGATGCAAAAAAGATTCTGCTGGTCGAGGATGAGAAGGCAATCCGTGACGCCGTCGCTGCCTATCTCGAGCGCGAAGGCTACTGGGTTGTGGGCGTCGGCGACGGCCAGTCCGCGATCGAGGAGTTCGAGAAGCATCAGTTCGACCTGGTCGTGCTCGACCTTATGCTCCCCAAGATTCCCGGCGAGCGCGTTTGCCGCACCATTCGCGATACCTCGGATGTCCCCATCATCATGCTGACGGCTAAGGGCGAGATCGAGGACCGTATTATCGGTCTTGAGCTCGGCGCCGACGACTATCTGATTAAGCCGTTCTCGCCGCGCGAGCTCGTCGCCCGCGTTCGCGCTCTGTTCCGCCGTGCCCATCAGGCCGACGAGCCCGCCGTCGAGGTACTCGACTTCGGCGATCTGGTCATCGATATCTCGGGCCACAAGATCTTGGTCGAGGGCAAGGAAGTCGATCTGACGGCTTCCGAGTTCAAGCTGCTCACCACGCTTGCCCGCCATCCCGGCCGTGTGTATAACCGCATGGAGCTGGTCGAGAAAGTGCTCGGGTATGACTTTGAGGGCTATGAGCGCACCATCGATAGCCACGTGAAGAATCTTCGCGCCAAGCTGGGCGATGATCCCAAGAAGCCCAAGTGGCTCTACACCGTCCATGGTGTCGGCTATCGCTTCGAGGCTCCGGCCAAGACCGATAAGTCGGACGAGAAATAGGGAAATCACATATGACACCTGCGCGCTTTGAAATCGGACAAAAGCACAAGCAGGAGAGCGAGGCGGGTTCCAAGGCTAGTTGGAACACGCCTCGTTCCGATTCACGGCCAACGATGAGCTATCCCTCGCGCATGGCACTTGCTTTTGCTCTGACATCGCTCATGACGGTATTGGTGCTGGTGGGCGTTGTCTCTGTTGTGTGGGGCACGGTCTTTTCGGATTACACACGCTCCAATATCGTCGAAATCGCAAATTCCGCTGCCGAGAAGTTGGCGACCTCATATGAGGAAAACGGCTCTTGGACCGCGGGAGAACTGCGCACGGTCGCAACGTCGAGTTTGGTTTCCGACGATCTGGGCATGCAGGTCGTCAATAAAAAGGGTGTGATCGTTTATGACGATTCCTGGCCCTCGGCAAGCGCCACCGCCGATGTACGCGAAAACCAGGCTACGACCGACGACACGAGCGGCAAGAGGGCATCGCATAGCCCGGTCTCGTCTGCTCCAACCGACTCCGATAGCGTTGCTAACGTCGAGATTGTAACGTCTTCCGGCGAGCATGCCGGACAGGTAAAGCTGTGGGCCATCGGCTCCGACGCTCTGCTCACCAAGGCGGACTCTGCGTTTAGGGAGAAGACCTTTAACGCCATGGCCCTCGCCGCGGTTGTTGCAATCTGCATTTCGGTCGTTATCGGATCGCTCGTGTCGCGCATGCTCACCAAACCGATTCATCGCATCACCAGTACCGCAAAGCAAATCCGTGACGGCGACCTGTCGGCTCGCACGGGGCTGCGCGGTGATGACGAGATCGATCAGCTGGGTGAGACCTTCGATGAGATGGCCACCTCGCTCGAGAAGGATATGAAACACGAGAAGCGCCTGACCTCAGACGTTGCACACGAGCTTCGCACGCCGCTTATGGCCATGCTCGCAACGGTCGAGGCCATGCAGGATGGCGTGTATCCCACCGACGATGAGCATTTGGAGACCGTTGCTTCCGAGACGCGTCGCCTGGCTCGTCTGGTGCAGCAGATGCTCGACCTATCGCGTATGGAAAACAGCACGGCTCCGCTCAATCTAGAACCGGTGGACATGGTTCCGTTCGTGCGATCGATTGTGAACGGCCAGGAGCGTCTGTTTGCCGACCGTGACCTTCGTCTTCGCTTTGCAGATGAAACCCAAGGGCACGACGATGTCGTCGAGGCCGATCCCGACATGATCACGCAATGTGTTATCAACCTCATGAGCAACGCCATGCGCTACACCCCCGAGGGCGGTTGGGTCGTGGTGTCGGTGCTCAGTGACCGCAGGCACGTCAGCATTGCCGTTTCTGATACCGGCATCGGTATTGCCAAGGACGATCTGTCGCGCATTTTCGGGCGGTTTTGGCGCGCCGATGCCAGCCGCGCCCGCGAAGCTGGCGGCCTGGGCGTTGGCCTCGCCGTGACCAAGCAGATCGTCGAGCGTCACCATGGCTACATATCCGTGGAGTCGGAGCTTGGAAAGGGTACGACTTTTACAATTCATCTGCCCCGCGAGCACACGGCAGACGCGGCATCTACTACAATGGAGCACTAGCTTTTCGCTATTCGGTGAAGGAGGGGCCGCGTCCCTGCCGCTCCGAGTTTGCGAAAACATGCGGGAAAGAACCCGCATTTCTGTCGTATTTAGGTAAGGAGTGACTCACGTGACAACGATGGAGCGTCGTCCGGATTCCCGTGGCAAGGTTCGTGATATTTACGATGCCGGTGAAAACCTGCTGATGGTCGCCACCGACCGCATTTCTGCGTTCGACTTCATTCTTCCCGACGAGATTCCGTTTAAGGGAGAGGTACTCAATCGCATCTCGGCATTCTGGTTCGATAAGTTTGCCGACATCGTCCCCAACCATCTCGTTTCCATCGACCCGGCGGATTTCCCCGAGGAGTTTGCTGAGTATCGTGACTACCTCGCTGGCCGCGCCATGCTGGTCAAGAAGGCCCAGACGATTCCTATCGAGTGCATCGTCCGCGGCTATCTGACCGGTTCGGGCAAGAAGACCTACGACGAGAACGGCACCGTCTGCGGCATCCAGCTGCCTGAGGGCCTGACCGAGGCTTCCAAGCTTCCTGAGCCGCTGTTCACGCCGTCCACGAAGGCCGAGATCGGTGACCACGACGAGAACATCTCGTTCGAGCGTTGCTGCGAGATCGTGGGCGAGGACATCGCCACGCAGATTCGCGACCTTTCCCTCAAGATCTACAAGGCCGCTGCCGAGTACGCCGCGACCCGTGGCATCATCATTGCCGACACCAAGTTCGAGTTTGGTGTCATCGATGGCAAGGTCACGCTGATCGACGAGTGCCTCACGCCCGACTCCAGCCGTTTCTGGCCTGCTGCCAGCTACGAGGAGGGCAAGATCCAGCCTAGCTACGACAAGCAATTCGTCCGCAATTGGCTCAAGGCCAACTGGGATATGACGGGGGAGACCCCGCACCTGCCCGCCGAGGTCATCGATGGCACGTCCGAGCGCTATCGCGAGGCCTTCCAGATCATCACGGGCTCCCAGTTCACAAGCATGAAGGAGAACGCATAAGTGAGTACCCGTAGCGCCACGAACAAGCGCACGCAATCCCACGAAGTTACCGGGGTTGCGCGCAAGTCTGCCGCATCTGCTAAGCCCGCCCGCCAAGCAGCGAGCTCCGTTCGCGTCGTGCCGGCTTCGTCTAAGGCACGCCGCAAAGAGCTCGAGAAGGGCGAGAACCTCGAGGGCCTCTCTAAAGAGGAGAAGCGCGCCCGCAAGGCTAAGCAGCGCGCCAAGGAGGACCGCATCTATACGGTGTCGAATATCCTCCTCAAGCAGGACGAGGACTACACCAAGCGCCGTCGCATCTGGTGGATTGTGCTCGCCATTGGCATGGTGCTCGTCGTGGCAATTTGGGCCTCGCTGTACTTCGCTCCCGCTGGCATGGTGTCCAGCCCTGTCCAGATGGTCGGCATTGTTTTGTCCTACGTCATCATTTTGGGCGACTTTATCTATGACTTCGCTCGTATTCGTCCCTTGCGCAACATGTACCGCGCGCAGGCCGAGGGCATGTCCGAGAACAAGCTCAACGCTCTTATTGAGCGCGCGGCTGCCGAGGAGGACAAGAAGGACTCCAAGAAGAAGTAGCGTTTGCATACATACTTATCGCTAAGATATAAGGCGCGTCGTTTTTGCGGCGCGCCTTTTTACTGTTCTATAGATAGATGGAGTGGCACATGATTCGAGCTGCCCTGACGGTCGAAGAGGCCCTGGAGGGTATGAAGTCCCTGGAGCCCAAGATTAAAAACTATGCGCGCCTGGTCGTCCGCAAGGGCGTAAACGTCAAGCCCGGCCAGGAAGTCGTCGTTCAGTCTCCGGTTGAGTGCGCGCCGTTTGCGCGCGTGGTGGTCGCGGAGGCCTATGCTGCCGGCGCCGGCCACGTGACGGTCATCTGGGCCGATGATGCCGTGACGAGGCTCACGTACGAGCATGTCGAGAAAAGCTATTTTGAGCAGACGCCCGAGTGGAAGCGCCTGCAGCTGGATTCCCTGGCCCAGGACGGTGCCTGCTTTATCTTTATCGAGGGTGCGGACCCCGCCGCCCTTAAGGGCATCGATCCCGCTAAGCCCGCTGCAGCTTCTAAGGCAAAGAACACGCAGTGCAAAGTTTTCCGCCGTGGACTGGATTACAACATCAATCCGTGGTGCATCGCCGGCGCTCCGGTCGTGGCTTGGGCGCGCGAGGTGTTCCCGGGAGACGCCGATGAGGTTGCAATCTATAAGCTGTGGAATGCGATTCTGCACACCGCTCGCGCCGATGGCCAGGACCCAGAGAGCGACTGGGAGCTCCATGACGCCGCATTCGAAAAGAACCTGCGTTTCCTGAACGGCAATCGTTTCGACTGCCTGCATTACACCGCGGCAAATGGAACCGATCTGACGATTGGCATGACGAAGGGTCACGAGTGGGCCGGCGGCAAGGGCAAGACGCCCGATGGGCACCCCTTCTTCCCCAACATTCCCACCGAGGAAGTCTTCACTTCGCCCGATCGCATGCGCGCCGACGGTATCGTGTACTCGGCCATGCCGCTCATCCACCACGGCAATAAAGTCGACGATTTTTGGATTAAGTTCGAGGGCGGCCGCGTGGTGGACTACGACGCCCGCGTGGGCAAGGCAACGCTCGCAAGTATCATCGATACTGACGAGGGCGCTGCTCACCTGGGAGAGGTCGCGCTCATTTCCAAGAACACGCCGATCCGCGAAAGCGGCGTTCTGTTCTACGATACGCTCTATGACGAGAACGCTAGCTGCCATCTCGCGCTAGGTGTCGGTTTCCCCGAATGCATCGAGGGTGGGTACGACATGTCCAAGGAGGAGCTCCTGGAGCATGGTGTTAACGTCTCGAGCACGCACGTCGATTTTATGATCGGCACGGACGACATCGATATTACGGGCATTACGCCTGATGGACGTGAAGTTGTGATTTTCCAGAACGGCCAATGGAGTTGGGAATAGTCCCAGACCGTGGTACAATGCCACCCGCGGGCCGTTAGCTCAGCTGGCAGAGCAGGGGACTTTTAATCCCAAGGTCCAGGGTTCGAACCCCTGACGGCCCACCCAAAGATTGTTGAGACGGTCAACTTCGGTTGGCCGTCTTTTTTGTCGCCCTTTCATGGGTTCGAACCCGTCGGGGCGCGGAGCTGAGTAAACGCGTGAGCGTTTGCCAGCGCAGCGCGCAAGGCGCGAAAGCGCCGCAGCGTTCGCGTGCGAAGCAGGCTGAACCCCTGACGGCCCACCCAAAGAAAGGGAAACGAAATGAAAACAGATAGATACGGAATTAGCGGCAGCACATTAAAGATAATAGCGGCCATTTCGATGGTTCTCGATCATGTAAGCAGGATCGTCCTGACCAATGGAATCATGACTCATGCATCGTACAATCAGATATCAGACGAACAGTGGGCGATTCTAAGCGAGGCTTCGGATGTGCTTCATGTTCTTGGCAGAATTGCATTTCCCTTATTTTGCTTTTTGATAGTTGAGGGATTTTTGCATACTCATGACATAAAGAAGTACCTGCGAAATATGCTTGTCTTCGCAATCATTGCGGAGCCCATATACGATTTCGTTCAAACCGGGCAGCTATTTGACCTTCGGCAACAGAATGTTATGTATGAGCTCCTGCTTTCCTTGGTCTTTTTGATTATTCTGGAAAAGATACAAAGTCTTTCAAAATGGAAGAGGCACATTGCAGAAATTGCTCTGATTGTTTTGACAGCACTGGCAGCTGAATACACTAAGCTGGATGGCGGTGCGTATGGCATTCTGCTTGTGGCTGCATTCTATTTATTCCACGACAGCAAAGCTAAGATGTTCTTTGCTGCAGTATGTGCAGTGCTCCTTTCGTCATGCCATATAATTGGCGGCGGATTTGAGTTCACTACAGCTAATATTTTTAATCCTGATGTTGCTGCCGCGATAATTTCGTTGTTGCTTATCAATCTTTATAATGGCAAGCGAGGGCTGAAGCTGAAATATTTCTTCTACATTTTCTATCCGGCACATCTTGCTCTGCTTTATGGTGTCTCGCTTATTGTTTTGAACTGTCTTTAAAAACTCTCAAACAAGTCTCTGAAAGCAGAAACAAATTGACCCTAAGACTGCTTGTGAATTTCCGGAAGACCTGAGAGATGCGAGGATAGACAACGAGGGCTGCAGAAAGATGCTTCTCAGTTCTCTGGCGGATCGCATGAATCTGTATGAGGATCACTTCCACACACTCATTGATAACAGTGATAAACACGGCAGATCCTCAAAACATGAGACTGCGAAGGTCGAAAGATGCTTCGAAAGCATGAATGGCAGCGAGAAAACGAGTTCGGAAGCACCCTCTGGATGCTCCAGCATAGAATAGAAAGCGGTCAACTTCGGTTGGCTGTCTTTTTTTGTCGCCCTTTCATGGGTTCGAACCCGTATCTATCTATATATAAGAACGCTTGGCGAACAAAACCCGCCTTTTACCGATGGGAAACAAATAGCTGATGCCTTTGGAGTAAAGTAGCGCTCCAGAGATGACCGATGTCTCAATACTCATAAAACAGCTGGTCATCGCCAATATCAGAAGCAAATGCTTCAGTTTTAACCTCAGTGATGCGACTGAGGAACCTATTCATTTGTGAACAAAATATGGAGTGCGCGATTCCCGCCCACGGGGCCCCTCCGGTCTGGCAATATAACTCCTTGCCGCGCGGCCCGGTGGAACCGGGAACCAGCGCAGGCGTGCACCTTGAG
>UQPP01000008.1 GCA_900543025.1 uncultured Collinsella sp. | reverse complement strand
CTGGTGATCTCCGCCTTGAGAGGGCGGCGTCCTAAACCGCTAGACGAACGGGCCACATGACATCTGCACTGCCGTGCTGCGAGGAAATATATTACGGGACAAAAAACGTCAGCGCAAGAAGAAATTCCAAATTGCCGAAAAATTGTCGGCAGGTTATGGAACACGCAGGTAAACTGGGTAGCTAATTCAAGTTGAGATGGACCAAAAGAGCTTCGCGCTCGTTGGGAATGTTGTCTTCGATCACGGCGTCGAGGGCGGACTTGAGTAGTTGGCCTAGCTCGGGCCCCGGCTTCAGACCGGCGCGGATCAGGTCGCCGCCGTTGATGGCGAGCATCTTGAGCGTATGGGGCTCCCCCGCCTCCAGTAGCTCGTGCGCCATCGCGCGCATCTCCTCAATCGTCTCGACGTAATAGAAGCACGACGGGGCCTTGCCGAGCGTATCGGCACGCTTAAGATCCATGAGCTCGTCAATCAGACGCGACGTATCGACGCCCTCGCCCGAAAGCGCGCGCATCATATTGAGCAGGCAGGAGCGCTCTGGGCGCAGCGGCTTGTCATGGTATTTGATGAGCAGGCACACGTCGCGCACCAAGTCGTGCGAGAGCGCCAGGCGATCCATAATGACGCGCGCCTTCTTGGCGCCGAGCTCGGGATGACCGTAGAAGTGTCCGCTGCCGGCGTGATCGACCGTAAAGCACTCGGGCTTGGACACATCGTGCAAAAACGCCGCCCACATCAGGCTCGACGAGGGCGCAACGCCGTCGCACAGCGCCAGCTCCCCTGCCACCGTCAGCACACGGGCGATATGCTCGTAGACGTTAAAGGCATGGTAGACGCTACGCTGGTCAAAGCCACGGGCCGGGGCCAGCTCGGGCACAGCGGCACAGATGAGCTCGGGATAGCGGAGCATCGCGTCTCCCCCATGACCGGTCGAAAGAATGCCCTCGAGCTCAATACCCACACGCTCACGCGCCACGGCATCGAGCAGCGGCGCGCACTCGGCAAGCGCGCGCTTAGTCTCGGGCTCAATCATAAAGTCCAGGCGGCAGGCAAAGCGCACCGCACGCAACATGCGCAGGGCGTCCTCGTTAAAGCGACGCTTGGGATCGCCGACAGCGCGAATCAGCTTGCGCTCCAAGTCACCCTGGCCGTCGTAGCGGTCGACAAGCCCGCGCTCAGGATGCCAGGCCATAGCGTTGACGGTAAAGTCGCGGCGCGCCAGATCGTCCTCGAGCGAGGCGGCACGCTCCACACTCTGGGGATGGCGACCATCGGTGTAAAAGCCATCCAGACGGTACGTGGTGACCTCGATACGCTCGCCATCGGAAATAGCCGTGATTCCGCCAAATTTAATGCCCGACTCCACAACCGCGATGCCGGCGACCTCGAGCGCCGCTTTGGACTCCTGCCACAGGCCGCTACAGCACATATCAACATCGTGGCTGGGGCACCCCATCAGGGCGTCGCGCACCCAACCGCCCACGTACCAAGCCTCAAGACCAGCCGCCTCAAGCGCGCGCAGGACGCACAGGGACGCATCGGACGGTTGAGTACCGTTGAGCGAAACATTGCACATGCCTATGGCCTCCTGCACTTGTGAGCGTTAATCGATGGTTCTCAAGAAGTCTAACAAGAAACGAGAAAGCGCGCACACGCAATCGCGTCGTCAATTCCATAAAACGAGACAGCAGACGCCATATGCGTTCAGTGCACAAAAAACACCCGCCTTGGAAATCCAAAGCGGGTGCTCGGCAACGATATATCGATGCGGTTAGCAGACCTGGCGAACCTCGATGTGCTTCTTATATTCGTCCACCTTGGCAAAATCGCCCAAGCCCGGGCACTCGACAACGTTGGCGCCGGTGGCCATCGAAAGGCGCAGGGCGTCCTCGACGCGCTCGGGGGCGTCGTGCCACACGGACAGGAAGGCAGCGAGCGAGGAATCGCCGGCGCACACCGTCGACAGCAGCTTGACGTCGAAGGTGCGATTGGCAAACCAGATGTGCTCGCCGTTGGAGAAGTACGCACCGGCGCCACCGAGGGTCAGCAGCACGTTCTTGGCGCCCTTAGCGTGCAGCTCGGCCATAGCGCCCTTGACGGACTCATCGTCGCCACCGCTCACCTTAATGCCAAAGATGTCGAGCAGCTCGTCGTCATTGGGCTTGATCAGCAGCGGCTCCATGGCAATGAGGTCTGCCAGCTGATGGCTCGAGATGTCGAGGACGAACTCGGCCCCCTTGGCCTTGACGCGGCGCAGGACCTCGGCCAAGAAGCCCTCGGAAGTGTTGGGAGGCAGCGAGCCGCTGATGACCAGGCAGGTCATGTCATCGAGCGAATCGATGAGCTCAAACATTTCCTGCTCGTTGGCCTCGTTGATGGCGGCACCGGCGTTGACCATGTTGTACTCGGTGTCGGGTCCGGCATTGAGGAACACGTTGACGCGCGTGATGCCGTCGGTCCACACGGGCTTGACGGGCACGCCCAGGGCCTCGGCGCCCTTAACGATAAACTCACCCGAGAAGCCGGCGAAGAAACCCAGGATCGTGGTTTCGACACCATAGTGGTCAAGCGTAAACGAGACGTTGAGGCCCTTGCCGTTGGGCGTGTAGACGGCATTGCGGGTACGCGTGACGGTATTGGCAGTAAGGCCGTCGCAGGCGATGTTGTAGTCAATGGCGGGATTTGCAGTGAGCGTGTAAATCATGGATGTTCCTTTCACGAAACAACGTGTTGATGAAAGTATATTCCACGCATCGACAAAAGGCTACAACAACTCGGTGAACGGTGTGGAAGCGATGAAGTACGGCAGGACACCTCTCCCCCATGGCGGAACAAAAAAGGCGCCCCGACCGAAACCGGGGCGCCGCATGCGCACGAATATGTCGCGATTCGATTACTGACGATCGAGCTTGCGGACGGCAACGCGCTTGCTGTACTCATCGACGTGACCAAAGTCGCCAATGCCGACGGACTCGGCAACGTTGGCGCCGGTGGCCATAGCGAGCTTCATGGCCTCCTCGACGTTGTCGCGATCCCTGTACCACTTGTGCAGGAACGCAGCGAGGGTGCAGTCGCCGGCGCAGACGGAGGAGACCAGCTTAATGTTGAACTCACGCTTGGCGTACCAGATGTCCTCGCCGTTGGAGAAGTAAGCGTCGCCGCGGCTACCACGGGTGAGCAGCACGTTCTGAACGCCGGCGTCGTGAGCCATCTTCATGGCAACGCGGACCTCGTCGTCGGTGTCGACCGGCACGCCGAAGATGGCCTTCATCTCATGATGGTTCGGCTTGATGAGCAGCGGCTTCTTGTGAGCGAGCTCCTTGAGCTTGTCGGAGGACAGGTCCAAGACGACATCGGCGCCACGAGCCTGAGCGTGCTCCATGACCTTAGCCAGGAAGTCAGGCGTAGCTTTGGGAGGCACGGAGCCGGAAACGATCAGGCACTCGAGATCGCCCGCGGTGTCCAGGATGTTGTAGAGCTCCTCCTGGTGCTGCGGCGTGATCGGAGCACCCGGGTTCAGGATGCCGTACTCGTGCTGGCCATCGTTGACATAGGTGTTAATGCGCGTGATACCGTCGGTCCAGACCGGGCGGCAGAGGCAACCCAGGTTCATGACCTCCTCGACGATGAACTTGCCCGTGAAGCCGGCGAAGAAGCCGAGCGCGACGGTGTCGACGCCCATCTTCTTAAAGGCGAAGGACACGTCGAGGCCCTTGCCGTTAGCCGTGTAGCTGGCCGAGCCGGTGCGGACGTTCTCGTCGGGCTCGAGCGGAGAGCTCGAAACCGTCATGTCGACAGCCGGGTTAGCGGTTAGCGTGTAGAACATTTACAGTACCCCCTGTATATGTGAGGGCCGCATGGCCGGCCCATTCCAACCACGCGGTTACCTCTGATACCAAATTAGCGAGCTGCGGACTCGAGCAGTGCCTTGACCTCGGCGGCGGTGTTGCAGGCGAGTGCCTTCTCGGCGAGCTCGTCGCACTCGGCCTTGGTCCACTGGCTGATGGTCTTGCGGGCGCGCAGGATCGACGGAGCGCTCATCGAGAACTCCTCCAGGCCCCAGCTGATCAGCAGCGGCTCGAGCAGCGGATCGGCAGCGGCCTCGCCGCACATACCGACCATGATGCCGGCCTTCACGCCGCTCTCGATGATGTTCTTGAGCGAGCGGAGCACGGCGGGATAGTAAACCTGGTACAGGTTGGAGATGGTGTCGTTACCACGGTCGGCGCACATGGTGTAGCCGATCAGGTCGTTGGTGCCGATGGAGAAGAAGTCGGCAACCTCGGCAAGACGGTCTGCGAGCAGCGAAGCGGCGGGTGTCTCGACCATGATGCCGACCTCGATGTTCTCGTTGAACTTGCGACCCTCTTCGGTCAGCTCGGCCTTGCACTGCTCGACGAGCTCCTTGACAGCCAAGACCTCCTCGACGCAGGTGACGAGCGGGATCATGATCTTGACGTCACCGAAGGCGCTAGCGCGCAGCAGAGCGCGGAGCTGGACCTTGTACTGGTCGGGATTGGCCAGGCAGTAACGCACGGCGCGGAAGCCCATGAAGGGGTTGTCTTCCTTGACCATATGCAGATACGGAATCTCCTTGTCGCCACCCACATCGAGCGTGCGGATGATGACCGGAGCACCCTTGAGCGCGCTGGCGACCTTACGGTAGGAGTTGAACTGCTCCTCCTCGGAAGGAAGCTCAGCAGAGTCCATGAACAGGAACTCGGAGCGGAACAG
The DNA here is from genome assembly GCA_900543025.1 of uncultured Collinsella sp. Classification (GTDB taxonomy): domain Bacteria; phylum Actinomycetota; class Coriobacteriia; order Coriobacteriales; family Coriobacteriaceae; genus Collinsella. The sequence goes on along the minus strand of UQPP01000008.1, from coordinate 55,806 downwards.
ACCGATGGCCTCGGCGTCGTGATCGAGCGCGTTGGGCACGTCATCGGGGTTACCGATGTTGCAGGCGATGATCTTCTTGATGCCATCGGCAGTCACGGACGGCTTGCCACGGAAGGCCTCGAGGGCTGCCTTCTCGGCAGCGAAGGCCTCGGCCTTAGCGGTGTAGGCGGCGAGCGTCTCCTCGTCGGGATCGGCCTCGACGATACCCTTACCGCCGTCGACGACAACGGTCATGCCGTTGCGCAGTGCGGTGCAGCTGTTGGAAACCGAAAGGACAGCCGGGATCTCGAGGGCACGCGCAATGATCGCAGAGTGCGACGTGCGGCCACCGGTCTCGGTGACGATACCGGCAACGTGGGCCTTATCGATCGTGGCGGTCATGGACGGCGTGAGGTCGTGCACGACAACGACGGTGTTCTCGGGCAGGACGGAGAGGTCGACGACCTCCTTGCCCAGCAGCTCAGCCAGAATACCGGTGCGGATGTCGGCGATGTCGGCCGCGCGAAGACGAAACATCTCGTCGTCCATGGACAGGAACATGTTCTCGAACATGGTCGAGGTGTCCATGAGCGCCTGCTCGGCGCAGGTACCGCCGTCAATGGCGGCGTTGATGGCGTCGGTCATACCCGGATCCTGAGCCAGGACAATGTGTCCGCTCATGATCTCGGCCTCGGCCTCGCCCACCGTCTCCTTCATGTGGTCGGCCTGAGCCTGGGTCTTCTCGCAGAAGACCGAAAGAGCGGACTGATAGCGCTCCTTCTCTGCTGCCGAATCAGCAACCTCGTGCGGCTCAAACGTCAAGTCGGGATCGACGGCGACCATGACGGTGCCGATACCGATGCCCTCGGAAGCGTTGACTCCCTGATACATTCCCATTCCTCTCTCCGTGTCATGTGATAAAGCGTTTTGCAATATCCATGACAAAAGGGCGCAGTTACCTTACAACAGGTCACTGCGCCCCCAAATATGAACTTAGTTGTTCAACATGCGACCCGTTTGAGTTCTACTCGCCAAGACCGCTCTTGATGAGCTCGATGGCAGCAGCCAGAGCCTCGGCCTCGTCGGCGCCGTCGCACTTGACCTCGACCTCGGTACCGCAGGGGATACCAGCAGCCATGAGGGCCATCGGGGACTTGCCGTTGACCTCCTTCTCGGGGGTGACGACCGTCACGTCACAGGCGTACTTGCCCATGGTGGAGGCGAACAGACCAGCCGGACGCATGTGCAGACCCTGAGGATTAACGAGGGTAGCCTTCTCAGAAACCATAGTTGACTCCTTTTTTGTGTTTAACCCCTGTCATGCATGTGGCAGGAGTCAGATTCACGACGTTGTTTATATTAACTCACATCAAACGGTTTTTCATTGTGTTTCAGACGAATTATTGGACAGATGTGTTTGTCGTCCGCTTGCTCGCCCACAGGGGCCCGCGCGCGGCCTGTGAGATTTCCTGCTCTACAGTCCTGCTCGCACGAAGAGCACATTAAGTGTTCTTCGGCTCGTGCGGAACTCGCGATAAATCTCACAGGCCGCGCACGGGCCCCTGTGGGCGAGCAAGCTGCGGAAACACGGTCGGTCCAGAGTAATGTCGGCTGAAAGGTATTCTGGCTGATGGGATAACCGATGCGTTCTCTGATTCGAAAAAGGCGGAGGCCCTGGAGAGGGACTCCGCCTTATATACAGGGGGCGATGTTATTCGCGGGCTGGGGGATTAGACCAGGCGGGCGTTGATCGTCTTGGCGATCTCGGCGGCGTCGGTGGAACCCTTGACGGTGGCACGGAAGTCCTCGTCCATGAGCGCCTCGGCGACCTTGGACAGGATCTTGAGGTGCGTAGTGCCGGCCTGGGCACCGGGGATGAGCAGGGCGATAGCCACGTTAACGGGAGCGCCGTCCATGGTGTCCCAACCGGTCACGCCGGACTCGTCCTTGACGACGATGACGGCAGCCTCGGTAATGGCGTCGGACTTGGCATGCGGGATGGCGAAGCCCTCCATCATGCCCGTGGTGCCCTCGGCCTCGCGGGCCAGGAAGGCGTTCATCACGGCGTCGGCGTCGCTGGCGATACCGGCCTTGACAGCCTGGTTGGAAACGAAGCTCAGAGCCTCGTCACGAGAAGCGAAGTCCTCGGCGACAAAGACGTTCTCGACCTTCACGAAGTCGGCAGCCTCGGCCTTGGGGGCCTCGACGGCAGCGGCCTTGGGGGCCTCAACCGGCTTGGTTGCAGGAGCGGGCTTCTGGTTCTTCTCGAAGTCGTACTTCTTGAAAGCCACGAACAGGATGCCACCGACCACGGCGCCGATGAGGATCGCGAGGACCCACAGCGGACCGTTCTCGACAACGGGCAGGACCAGGAAGCCACCGTGAGGCGCCGGATCGTGAACGTTGAAGAAGATGGTCAAGATGGAAGCGATGGAAGAACCGAGCATCATGATGGGCATGACGGGCCAGATGTTCTTGGTCATGAACGGAATGGCGCCCTCGGTGATGTGGGTGCAACCAAGGATGAGGTTGACGATACCGGCGTCATGATCCTCCTGGCTGAAGTACTTCTTGCCGACAACGACGGCGAAGGTGGTGATCAGCGGCGGAACGATGCAAGCGGCGGAGACGGCAGCCATGAAGTTGGTGCCGAAGTTGTAGGTCTCGGTGCCGACGCCAGCTTCGAGAGCGGTACCGAGCAGGAAGGTGCCAGTAGCGTAAGCAGCCTTGTTGACCGGGCCGCCCATGTCAAATGCGCACATGCAGCCGATGGCCAGGCCAAGGATCACCGGACCGGAGTTACCGAGGCTCTGCAGGAAATCCATCATGCCCTGGTTAATGGCAGCCATGGGGCCGGAAATACCGAGCATGACCAGGCCGACGATGGCGGTAGAGCAAAGCGGATACAGGAAGATTGCCTTCAGGCCATTAAGGCTCGCGGGAATTTTAGAGAAAACCTTCTCGAGCAGCAGGATGACATAGCCAGCGAGGAAGCCGCCGACGATGCCGCCCAGGAAGCCGAAGCCCACACCCGAGCCTCCAGCGTCGATCATGCCGGTATCGGCGTTGATGGGAAGACCCTGGATGGCAATCATACCGGCAACAAAGCCGGGGACGAGCGCCGGGCGCTTGCCGATAGACTCGGCGATGTAGGCGGAGAGCACCGGAACCATGAGATTCATGGCGATACCGCCGATAATCTTGAGCATCGCGGCAAAGCTGTTGTAGTCGGCAGCCGTCGAATCAAAGGACGTGATGCCCCACAGGAACGAAATGGCGGTCAGAACACCACCGGCAACGACGAAGACCAGCATGTGGCTGACGCCGTTCATGAGGTGCTTGTAGATGACGTGACCGATGGACTCCTTCTCCTCGACCTCGTCCTCGACATCGGCGGCAGCGGCAACCGTGTCGTCACCCTTGGCGGCGAGCGCGCGGTCGATCAGCTTTCCGGCGGCCTCGACGGACAGGGCCTTGGAAACACCGACGGAAACCATGGGCTTGCCGGCGAAACGCTCAGCCTGGACATCCTTATCGGCTGCGACGACGACGGCCTTGGCACCAGCGATCTCACTCTTGGTGAGCTCGTTCTCGACACCGACCTGGCCATGTGTCTCGACCTTAATGGTCAGACCACGCTCGGCAGCTGCCTTCTCCAGCGCCTCCTTCGCCATGAAGGTGTGCGCAATGCCGGTCGGGCAACCGGTCGCGGCGATGATGTCAAACTTAGCCATGTGTCCCTCCTTCTTGAGTACAGCGCCCGCGGGCGCTCCCCTACACGCGCTTCGATGCGCGTTTTTCCACAACTGAAAGATACCAACCTACCGTCCGCGTGAGAAGAGCTAAGGTGCAAATCTCCGGTGAAAGGTTCTTTCATAACCGTAAACGGTAAGTGAAAGTTTACCATCAACACTTGAAACGGCAAGGTGTATCTTGTAATTGAAAATGCCCGTATACTATGGCATTGCGAATCAAATTAGATTTTCATGCCAACCAGGAGCCATCCATGACCGATAGTAGCAAGAGCGCACTTTCCCTCATTAGCACCCATCAGGGATACAGCGAGTCCGAGCAGCGCATTGTCGACTATATATTGGAGCACCAGTCCGAGGCGCCACGCCTCACGGCCGCTCAGCTCTCGCGCGCCGCCGCCACGTCCGAGGCGACCGTTTCGCGCTTTTGCCGCAAGCTTGGCTTTGGTAGCTTCCGCAGCTTTCAGTTTTCGTTGGCGAGGGATTTGGAAAGCCAGCGTAACGAGGGCCTGACTGACGAGGTCTCACTCGACAATATGGAGCAGAGCCTCAAGAACATCCTGGCTGCCAAGGTGAGCGAGCTTAATGCGACCATCGACGGCATTGATCACGACACGTTGGCCGCAGTTGTACACGCGCTTAAGAATGCCGGCGTTATTGAGTTCGCCGCCGTGGGCAATACAAACGCGGTCGCGCTCGACGCGACATTTAAGTTTTCGCAGCTGGGCCTGCGCTGCATGACGAGTACCATTAGCGAGACATCAATCGGCTTTGCGCTCACGTTGCGCCCGGGTGACGTCATCGTGCTAATCTCAAACTCCGGCAAATCGCGCCGACTGAATCGCATGGCAAAAGCGGCTCGCGACTGCGGCGCAACCGTGGTCGTCATCAGCAGCGACAGCAAGTCTCCACTCGCGCGCCTGGCAGACTACACTTTTAATACCGTCAACCACGAAGCACTACTGACAACGGGCGACTTCGCGTTCTCCAAGATGAGCGCCACGATGATCATCGAGGTCATCTACAACTTCCTGCTGCCCGAAATCGAAGACGCCCGCGAGCATATCAGCTACTACGAGGAGCTCATCCAGCCGGATAAGGTCGTAGAGTAGACATTTTAGGGAGCCGATAAACGCCACTCGCCACGAAACCGGCCTATCTACTACGTTTTATCCGTATGGCCCAACCACATACCGAAAATAGAGAAAACCGCAGGCGCTCTACCTGCGGTTTTCTTTTTGCAATTCTTGACGTGGTTCCCGATGGCCTATTAAACGTAGTAGATGGGCCGGTTTCGTGGCGGACAGGTCGGACATGCATGTGGCGGCACGGCCTAAGCACGCGCTTCTTCCAGCATCTGCCTGGCGTGCGCTAGGCTTGCCTCCGATTGATCGCCGCTCAGCATACGGGCGATCTCTGCGGTACGGGCATCGCCGGTCACCTCGTCCAGATGCGTTTGGGGAACGTCGCCGGGCTCTTTACTGACCACGTAATGCTTGTCGGCCATGACGGCGACCTGCGCCAAGTGGGTTACGACAATCACCTGATGCGTAGCGGCGAGATCTGCCAGCACGCCCGCGAGTGCACGCGCCGTGGAGCCACCGACACCGGCATCGACCTCGTCAAACACCAGCGTATCGACACCGTCCGCGTTACCGAGGACAACCTTGCTTGCCAGCATGACGCGGCTGAGCTCACCGCCCGACGCAATGCGGCGCAGGGGACGTGGCGTCAAGCCGGCACCGCTGCGGTATAGCAGCTCGTAGCTCGAAGGACCAACGGACGTCCACTCAGCACGGGGAAGATCGCGCGACTCCCAGACGAGCTCGGCACTACCCATCTCCAGGCGAGCCATCTGACGGCCGACCTCGTGACAGAAGCGCGGGGCCGCCGTATTGCGAGCGCGCTTAAGTGCCTTGGCGGCGGCAAACAACTCGCGCTCGGCGCTCCCGAGTGCCTCACGCGCCTTTTTGATCTGTTCATCGCCATCATCGACCAGCGACAACAGCTCTTGTGAGCGGTCGCGCATGGCAAAGACATCGTCCATGGTCGGACCCCACTGACGCAGCAGGCCCTTGAGGTCGGAAAACCGCTCGCGCATGCGAGCGAGCTCGCGAGAATCGAAGGCGACCCCATCGCGATAGGAACGAAGCTCGTTCGCGCAATCCTCAAGGGAGATGCAGGCATCCGAAAGCGCATCGGCAATGTCGCCCAGTTTGCGATCGACGGTAGCCATTCGGGAAAGCTCTGCCACGGCGCTGTTCACGGCATCGAGCGCTCCCCCTTCAGAGGCAAGCGATGCATGGGCATCGTTAGCCGTGGCAACCAGTACCTCGGCATGTTCGGAGCGCGGCAGCAGTTCCTCGAGTTCCTCATACTCGCCCGGCTTGGGGTCGACCTCGCCGATGCGCTCGAGGGCAAAGCGCGCCTCCTCGACGCGACTCCCCTGCGCACGCGAGGCCTCCTCGACGCGACGAACCTCCTTGGCAGCCGCGCGCGAGGCTTTAAAGCAAGCACGGTAGTGCTCGAGCGCCTCGAGCGCAGAACGTCCCGCCCACGCATCGACCATCGCAACGTGATGCGCCGGATCGAGCAAGCGCTGGTGCTCGTGCTGGCCGCACAGATCCATCATCACGCCAACGCGCTCCGAAAGCTCGCGCACGCTGGCGATGCGGCCGTCAATCTTCACGCGGCTGCGGCCCTCGGCAGAAAGGCTACGCTGGACCGTGAAACCCTCCGTGTCGTGTGAACCGTCGAACAGCCGCGCCTCAACGCTAGCAAGCGCCTCGCCCTCGCGCACCGTCGAAGAATCCGCGCGCTCGCCCAAAATAAGCTTGAGGGCCGAGAGCAGCGCGGTCTTGCCGGCGCCGGTTTCTCCGGTCAGAACCGTTAGGCCCGCGCTCGGAACCAACGTCGCCTCGCGAATGAGTGCAATGTTAGAAACCTGCAGCTCATCGATCATGACGTACTCCATAAAACACTCGGCTCACCGAGTTATAGAAGCTCTCGGGGCCATAATCCAGCAGCAGCACATCGCCGGGACCGCGACGCACAGCCACGCTCTCGACCGTACCATCACAAGTAATAAACTGTCCGTCGATAGCGATCGCCGGAACACTCGGACGGTCATCAGACATAAAGATCTCGACGACATCACTCGGCGAAGTCAAGAAGGCACGGGCCTGAATGGTGTGCGGCGCAATGGGTACGCAGACCATACCCGTATAGTCGGGGCTCACGATGGGGCCACCGGCACTGAGCGCGTAACCCGTAGAACCAGTCGCCGTGGACACGACCACGCCGTCGCCACGCAGTCGATCGATATGGTGGCCCGACACCGTGATGTCGAACTCAACCATATCGGACAGGGGACCGCGTGTGAGCGCCATGTCATTGAGGGCGAAGGTGCGCACGACATCCTTCGTACCGTCTTCGCGCACGGACACGATATCCGCGGCGATGGTAGCGCGACGGCTCACATGCAGCTCACCGGACAGGGCGTCGCTCACGACCTGCAGAATGTCGCGCTCCTCGGGACTCGCAGCCGTCAAAAAGCCCAGGTGACCATAGGAAAGACCGAGGATAGGAATCTCGCGATGGTTGAGGATGCGGGCAGCGCGCAGCAACGTACCGTCGCCGCCGAGCGTAATGACCAGATCGGAGCCGTCGATATCAGGCGTGCTTTGAATCTTCGATCGCTGGTCGGCAGCCCATGCGACCTCATAGCCCTGGCGCGTCAGCCAAAGCTCGAGCATCAGGCCGCTCTCGACCGCCTCTTGCTTGTAGTAATTGGGAACCAGAAAGACCTTCATAGCGTTGCAGCTTTCTCGCTCAAAACCGATACCTGGGATTGCAGCTCGTCGTCGGTGCGGTCGCCGGGGGCAAACCTCATGCCGTACAGGAAAAACTCAACGTTGCCCTTGGCACCATGAATGGGTGACACGCACACATCGACCGGGAAGAGGCCCTTGGCAGCAAAGAGTTCAACCGCCGCCACGAGCGTATCGCGGCGCACGGCGGGATCGGTCACAATGCCGCCCTCGCCCACCAGCGCCGCCGGAGCCTCAAACTGCGGCTTTACGAGCGTGCAGAATGCACCCGTAGGCGCCAGGCACGCCAGCACCGCATCGATAATGTTCGCGATGCTGGTAAACGAGACATCACACACTGCCAGGTCGATGGCGCCGGCATAGCCAAGCTCAGGCAGCTGCGTCACGTTTGTGCGCTCATGCAGCGTCACGCGATCGTCCTGACGCAACGACCAATCGAACTGGGCGCGACCCACGTCCACCGAGACAACGGTCGCAGCTCCGCGCTTGAGCAGGCAATCGGTAAAGCCGCCGGTAGAGCAGCCCACATCCAGACAGGCAAGGCCCGTCAGATTGATACCAAACGCATCAAGCGCGCCTTCGAGCTTAAGACCGCCGCGGCCAACATATGGAATGCGCCCCTTAACGTGCAGCGGCAGCCCCGGGATCACCTTAAGGCCCGGCGAAGTCAAGCGCTCGCCGCCACTCGAGACCAAGCCGGCCATAAGAGTGCGAAGGGCATCCGCGCGATCGGCGCAGATGCCCTGTGAAATCAGTTCGTCATCAAGACGCACGCGTTTCATGAATGCCATCAACCATTCGTATCCGGAGATGCGGCCTAGCTATCCTGGGATTCGTTTGCCGCATCCTCATCGTATTCCTGCTCGAGCTTGTCGGCCTCACGCGGCGTCAGCTCAAACTTGTCGACCATGTCGACCGCACGGGAGCCCAGCTCAATCGCCTCGTCAAACAGATCGAGTGAACGCTCCAAGGAGGTATCCTTGGAGCGAACGGTAGCGATGATCTGGTCCAAGCGGTCCGAGATCTCGTCGAAGTTACGGACAGAACCCTCTGGCATGACTACTCCTCGACGGAGTCGAAGTCAGCCTCGGCGGCGTCCGCATCCTCGGCCAGCACGCCAGCCTCAGCCTGGGCAACCGCAACCTTGGCGTCAGCCTCGACGGCTTGGGCCTCCTCGCGAGCGCGATCTTCGGCCAGCAGCTCCTGGTACAGATCCTCACCCGGCAGCTCCTCGCTACGAGCGATCTTGCCCAGCACGCCGTTGACAAACGACGCGGACTGATCGGTGCCATAGGCCTTGGCAAGCTCGACGGCCTCGTTGATCACGATGGCGTCCGAGACCTCCTCGTCGGTGAGGAAGCGCATCTCGTAGACGGCGATACGCAGCAGGTTGCGGTCGGCGCCGGGCATGCGCATAAGATCCCAGTTCTTGGCGACGGCGCGCAGGGCACAGTCGATGCGATCGATATGCTCGTAGGCACCACGGCAAAGCTCGAGCGCATAGGGGTCGAGGGGGCCCTTCGAGATCAGGAAATCGCCCTCGAGGACGCGCTCGAGCGGGCTGTCCGTAGCCTCGGCCTGGAACAGCAGCTGCAGCGCCTGACTGCGGGCAAGCGTGCGCCCGCGATAAACCTTAAGGCTCAAAGGTTACTCCTTGGGGAAAACGAGGCCGTCAATGCAAACGTCGACGCGCTCGACCTCGACGCCCACCTGAGCATCGATGGCGGCGACCACGGCGGCGCGAACGGCCTCGGCGAGTTTCTTGAACGGATAGCCAAAGAACACCACGACACGCACGGTGAGTGCGAGCTTGTCGCCAACGACCTCGGCCTCGACCGCCGGCTCAGAAGCCGGGGCCTTGGACGAGAGCATCATGGAGACAAGGTTGGTGGCAAGGTCCTTGACGCCAACGGAGGCGATGCCCTCGACATCGGACACGGCGCGCGAGACGATGGCGGTCAGAACATCGGGCGAAATGCCGATGCCGTCAATCTTGATTTCCTGGGGCATGAGTCCTCCTAGAAAAGTTGGTTGTTAGACGCGGGAGACGAACTTGCCGTCGCGGGTGTCAACCTTGATGACCTCGCCCTCGTTGAGGTACATGGGGACCTGGATGACAGCGCCGGTATCGATCGTGGCCGGCTTGGTGGAACCCTGGACGGTGTCGCCCTTAAAGCCCGGGTCGGTCTGGACGATGGTGGTCTCGATGAACATCGGCGGGGTCACGCCCATGAGCTCATCGTCGGCGAAGAGCAGCTGGCAGACGTCGTTCTCGCGCAGCCACTTGGAGTTCTCGCCCACCATGTCCTCGGGAACGGGAACCTGCTCATAGGACTCGTTGTCCATGAAGATATAGTCGGTGCCATCGTTGTAGAGGTACTGGAACTCACGGGTGGTGAGCATGACGCTCTCGAACTTGGTGCCGGCGTTGCAGGTGTTCTCGACGACGCGGCCGCTCTTGATGTCGCGGGTCTTGTAGCGCACAAAAGCGCCACCCTTGCCCGGCTTGACATGCTGGAACTCGACGATGGTGTAGACCTTGTCCTTAATGCGGAGACCAAGGCCGTTCTTGAAGTCGGCGGTAGAAATGGTAGGCATAGCGACCTTTCTTGTTATGGGCAGAACGCACAAGCGTCCAAATTACATACGACCGAAATTATACACTTGCAGACGGCGCCTGCAGCGAGCGCATAAAAAGAGAACGCGGGGCGTCCGAATTGCTCCGGACGCCCCGCCCCAAAAATCTATCGAAATGGGCTAGCAATCGATGACGTGCAGGTCGTGCGGGGTCTTGGTGAAGGGCTCATATCCGTTCTCGGTGACGACGCCGTAGTCCTCAAGGCGCACGCCGCCCACACCGGGCAGGTAGACGCCGGGCTCCATGGTGACAACCGAGCCGACCTCGATGATGTTCTTGCTGCGGTTAAAGTTGGGCAGCTCGTGGATGTCGATACCAACGCCGTGGCCCAGGCCATGGTTGTAGTAATCGCCATAACCGGCATCGCCGATGATCTTCCTGGAAAGCTTGAAAATGTCGTTGCCCTCGACGCCCGGATGGATGGCAGCGACGCACTCCTCGTGCGTACGGCGCACGAGCGCGTACAGGTCGAGCTGTTCCTGGGTAGGCTCGCCCATCACGACAGTGCGCGTCATGTCGGAACGATAATCGCAGTAGCCCGCGCCGTAATCCATGAGGACGAAGTCGCCCTTCTCGATGACACGGTCACTCGGCACGGCATGCGGGTTGGCGGTGTTGGGACCGCTCGCCACAATGGAACCGAAGGCCAGGCTGTCGGCGCCGTTGGCGAACATAAAGTTCTCGAGCTCGTTGCGAACCTGCTTCTCGGTCATACCGGGCTTAATAAAGCCGAGCATATGCTGGAAAGCGGCATCGGTGATCGACTGCGCATGGCGCATAAGCTCGATCTCCTCGGCATCCTTGATGGCGCGCATCTTGCGGATGTCGTCGTGCATCAGCGGTAGGATGCAGGCGACGGAACGGTCCTCCAGGCCGCGCTGAATACCCTGGTAGAAGTTAATCTGCATATCGTCCTCGACAGCACAGACACGGCACTTGTTAGCCGCAATCTTGTCGGCGACCCAGCCGGGGATGGTACCCTCGTCCATGTCGAAAACCCAGGGGCTGCCGGCGGGCGTGTTCTCCTCAAAGCTGTTGAGGTAGCGCGAGTCGGTATGGAACAGGCACTGGTCGGCCGTAATAAACGCCGCGTGCGGGAATTCAAAGGTGTAATCGAAAACGCCCTTCACGCCCGTAAGCCAACGAAGGTTGGCCTCGTCGCGCACCACGATGGCGTCGTAGCCACGCTCGGCCATCAGGGCACGGACACGCTCGATACGACCGGCAGGACCGGCAGCAAACTCAGACATGCAGATTCCTTTCTTGTTGTCTCTATAAAGACGGGACGGGTCTCAACCGAACGACGGAATCGCATGCGATCCGCAACCGATTGGAAACCCGCCCCTCAACATGATACGAAAGACGATGGATGTCAATAAAACTTAGAGAAGTTCTTTGCGAGAAGCCAAGTAGGCGTGAGCATGGCGCTCAAGAACCTCGTCCTCAACGCTCGTTAGGCGAATGGCACCGAGTGCTGCGGGCAGCGGCAGCATGCTGCGATTCGAGCGAGCGAACTGCTGCTTGCGGAACTCCTCGATATATGCGGCAGGCTCCAGATCGAAGGCAAGTTCCTCGATACCAAAGTCCTCCAGGCAGTCATCGACCTCAAAGACGTAATCGATATCAAAGTCGCAGGCATCATGTGCTAGGCGCGCCTCAAAGCGCATGCCCTCGGATAACAGCTGATAGGCAGGGACCTGCGAAGCGGCATCGCCCAAGCAGGCGCGCAGGGTACGCTCCCCCGTCTTGCCAAAATCGAGCGCATGGCGAGCGCTCGGGTTCGTGGCCATCAGTACGTCCTTACGGGCAGTCTGAGACCATTGAACGGCATTGACGAGCGCGACCTCCTCGCCCGCGAGAATCTCGGGAACGGTCTCAGTAAACTGATTCCAGCGGGACTTACTGCTCGAAAGCATGGTGCCAACAAGCACCACAAAGCCGAGCTTGAGGTCCTCGGGGTCCGCCTCACGAACAAGGTCGAGGTCACACACGACCAAGCCCGGTTCGGGACGGAACGCGATAGCGGGAAGCGCATTGGCCGACGAGGCGACGAGCGGCTTCATGGTCGTCGCGACCGTGAGCATGGCGTCAAAGGCCGTCGGCAACAGCGCGCACTCGGTTCGGCCGCACCACTGGTTGGCGCACCAGCTAACAACCGAGCAGGTTGCGGCATCGCCAACGGCGACAACCAGATCGTCGCAGGTAACGCCGTTGGCAGACAGGGCGCCAAAGATAGCATCAGCATCGGCCAGCGTGGCACCAGCAGGCGAAACCTCAAGGACTAGCAGCGACACGGCAAAACCGGCGTCGACCAGCGCATGCTCGACGACTTCACCAAAACGCTCAGATGTGGCGGTGTTCCAAACGACCATCGCGCGCTTAGGCTTGCCCACGGCCGAGGCAAACATACGCGACAGTTCATCGAACGCGCCCAATCCGACGCGGACATCGACGCTGCGGTTTTGGAAATTGATCAGTTGACGGCGAATCATAGCAGCCCACGCTCCAAAAGCATCTCGGCACAAAGGTAGGAAACGTCCTCGAAGGACTTGTTGCGAATATCAAGGGTAAGGTCGGCGGCCTGGCGATACAGCGGACGGCGATGCTCAAACAGGCGCGCGGCATGCTCGGGAGAGCGAAAATCGGGGCGCGTGTCGGACCGACGAATCTGGCGAATCGAATCCTCGAAGTCACCCTCGAGGTACACGCACGTACCCATTTCGTGCATCAGCTCAATATTCACCGGCGTCTCGACAATGCCGCCCCCGCACGAAACCAACAGGCTGCGCTCACTTTGGAGGGAACGGAGCGCCGAGGTCTCGAGCTCGCGAAAACGATCCTCGCCCTCGGTCTCAAAAATCTCGGTTACCGACTTGCCGCAACGGCGCACGACCAGGCGATCGGTATCGATAAAACGCCGCTTGAACATAGTGCCGACGTTGCGCGCGAGCGTCGATTTGCCCGCGCCCAAAAAGCCGATAAAGAAGATATGGTCGCAGCCGTGTTTGGTGTGCTGGGACATAGCGAGACCTATTCCTCGCAGGGAAGGTCGCGAAGGGCCCGGCGCTCAAAGATACGGAAGATCTGCGTATACCACAGGTCCTGCGTCGCCTGCGGCTTTACCAGGATAGTATCGACGCCGGCGAAGTTGCCGCTCCACACGTCCGTGTAGAGCTGATCACCGATCAGCACAGCCTCGCCGGCTGTGGCGCCGAGGCGCTTAAGGCCCGCCTTGAGGGCAAACGGCGCCGGCTTCATGGCGTGGCTGATGGCCTCGAGTCCCAGCTCGCGCGCAGAGCTCATGACCTGGTCGCGATGCCAGTTGTTGGACACCATGCACAGCTTAAAGCCTTTGGCGCGGGCGGCGTCGAGCCAAGCGGAAACCGCGGCGGGAACCTGCTCGGTGTCGCGCGGCACCAAGGTGTTATCGCGATCGAGCAGAATGGCGCGTTTGCCGTCGGCCCACAGGGTATTAAGGTCGATGCGATCGACCGAGGCAACGTATCGTTTGGGGCTAAAAATCCTCATGCTAATTCCAAGACTGTTGATGCTCTTCGTAGGTTTGCGAGAAGTACTCCTCGTCCTGCGTAATGTAGAAATACAGGTCATCAGAGTCGGTCGGCTCAAGGGTGGCCTTGAGTGCCTCGAGCGACGGAGAGCAGATGGGCGTGGGCGGCAGGCCCTCGTGCTTATAGGTGTTATACGGGCTATCGCTCTGCAGGTCGTCGGCGGTAACCTCGCCACCGGTGACATACATCATAGTCGCATCGCTATTGAGATAGCGCAGGCCATCGAGCTTGCCGGCAAGGCGGTTGTAGAAAACCGAGGCCACATGCGCACGTTGATCGGCGTTGAGGCCCTCGCGCTCAACGATAGAGGCCAAGTTGACGATGTCGTAGTCGGACATCTCCACACCGTAGCGTTCCTTGATCTTGGCTTCGCAGCTCGCAAAGTCAAGCGACTTGTACTCGGTCTTAAACTGATCGAGCATAGCGCGAATCACGCCATCGGCCGTCGGCGAATTACCCAACGAATAGGTCTTGGGGAACAAGAAACCCTCGAGCGAGTCGTTAGCGGCGCCCTTAAGGAAGCTATAGTCGTCCACGTAGTTGGAGGCCTTGGCCTGGTTGAGGAAGTCTTCCTTAGAGATACTGTCGTAGGCCTGGGCCACACGGTCGGCGACTTGATCGACCGTCAGGCCCTCAGGGATAGTCAGCGCATTGGAGCCCACGTTGGGGCCTTCCATGAGCTGCTGAACAACCTTGGTCGCATCCATGAGTGTGGTGAACGAATAATCACCAGGCTTGAGCGACATATCGGCGTTGAGCTTTTTCACCGCCGCATAATAATCCTTGGGATTTTCGACGATATGATTCTCGGAGAGAATCGAAGCGATGCTGTCACCCGAGGCACCATCGGGAATCGTGATAGTAACCTGCTGGCCTGCAACGACTTTCGCATCCTCACCGGCAAAGAAGCCCTTGACGGCTGGCACGACAAAGAAAACGATCGCGACAAGCGCAAGCACGGCGACGACGCCACCGATAATCATAGGCACCGGGGAGCTTTTCTTTTGGGCACCACGGCGGGCGTGCGTGTTATAGCTCGAGCGCGTGGCCGGAGCAACGCCGTGCGAGCCATGAGCATGATGTGCGTGGGAGCGTGATTGCGGGAACTGCCCCTGCGTGCGCTGGGCAGGAGCCTGCTGGTTAAAACGAGCGCCGCCAGCGGGCTGCACGGGACGAGCGGCAGGCTGTTGAGCTGCACGCTGAGTGGGCTGAGCCGAACGCTGCGTCGGCTGCGCCGAGCGCTGGCCAGGCTGAGCAGGGCGCGGCACGGGCTGTCGTGTACGATTCGGCTGGCGCGGATCGAAAGCGCTAGACATGCGAAACCTCCTCGTTTTTGCGATCGAGCCACGTCTGCAAGAACAGGCTGGCGGCGATCATGTCGATCTTGCCCCTCATCTGCTTTTCGTTGAGTCCCTGCTCGCGCAGGATACGCTTGGCCTCTTGCGAGGACAGGCGCTCGTCCTCAAACTCCAGCGGAAGATCGAGCTCGTCGGCGATCTTTTGCGCTACGGCGGCAACGCGCTCGGCCTGGGGGCCAGGCTCGCCGGCCATGGTCAGGGGACGCCCGCTTACCAAGATGTCGGGCTCATAGTCCTCGACCAGGTAACGGAACGTCTTGGCCATACCGGTAACCTCAGCGGTCGGAAGCACCTTGACGGGCATCGCCATCTTGCCATCACGGCTCGAGACGGCGATGCCGATCCTGGTCTCCCCTATGTCCAGCGCGAGCGCGACCACAGCGACTACTTAGGCGCCGAGCGCGGTCTTGGCGGCCGCGAGGGCATCGGCGATACCGGCAGCGTTCTTGCCACCGGCCTGGGCCATGTTGGGACGGCCGCCACCGCGACCATCGACCAGACCCGCGATCTGCTTGATCACGTTGCCGGCGTGGAAACCGGCCTTCACGGCGTCATCGGAGCCGGCGGCGAGCAGGGCCGGGGTGCCCTTCTCGGTCACGCTGGCAACAACACAGGCAACGGGGCCGGCGACCTTCTGGTGCACGGTATCCCAAACGTTGCGCAGGTCGGCGGCCTCAAGACCCTGGAGCTCAGCGACGACGAGCTTATAGCCGTCGAGCTCGACGGCACCCTCGATGGCGCTGGAGATAGCGTCAGAGGAGCCACCGGTCAGCGCCTTCTTGAGCTTGTTAGACGTCTCGCGCAGCTCGGCCTGCAGGTTCTCCACACGAGCGGGAACCTCGTCAACGCGGCACTTGAGCGCAGCGGCAGCGGCGTCAACGAGTGCCAGGCGGTCGGCCATGTAGTCGAGGGCGCCCTTAGAGGTAACGGCCTCGATACGGCGGACGTTCGAGCCAGTGGAGGACTCGGAGATAATCTTGAACAGGCCGATCTCGGCAGTGTTGGTAGCATGCGTACCACCGCAGAGCTCGCGGGAGAACGGCTGGTCCTCGGCGCCCACGGAAACGACGCGGACGACGTCGCCATACTTCTCGCCAAACAGGGCGACGGCACCGGCGGCCTTGGCCTCGTCGATGCCCATGACGCGGGTCACGACCGGCTTAGATGCAAAGATCTGCTGGTTGACCAGGTCCTCAACAGCCTTGAGCTGCTCGGAGGACAGGGCCTCAAAGTGCGTGAAGTCAAAGCGCAGGTGCTCGGGCGTCACCAGCGAGCCGGCCTGAGAGACATGCTCGCCCAGGACGTGCTTAAGCGCGGCGTCAAGCAGGTGGGTGGCGGTGTGGTTGCGGCGCAGGAAGCCACGGCGCTCGGCGTCGAGCGCGGCGGTCACGGTAGCACCGACGGTCAGCGTGCCCTCGGCGACGAGCGCTACGTGGGCATACAGGCCGTTGTGGTTCTTGGTATCGGAAACGGTCAACGAAACGCCCTCGGAGGAAAGCTCGCCGGCGTCACCCTGCTGGCCACCCATCTCGGCATAGAACGGGGTGCGGTTGAGCACGACCTCGACATCCTCGCCCGCGGCAGCGGACTCGACGGACTCGCCGTTGCGCACGATGGCGACAACCTTGGCGCCTTCGATCACATCGTTGTCATAGCCGTCGAACTCGGTCGCAGCGACCTTGTCCGAAAGCTCGACCCACACATCGTTGAAGCTGCCCCAGGCGTCGCCCTTGGCATTGGCGCGAGCACGGGCCTTCTGGTCCTCCATGCAAGCGGTAAAGCCGTCCATGTCGACGTCGTGGCCGGCGGTGCCGGCAATCTCGACGGTCAGGTCGATGGGGAAACCAAAGGTGTCGTGCAGCTTAAAGGCGACATCACCCGGGAGCACGGCGCCATCGGCAAGCGCTGCCAGGGCCTCGTCCAGGTAGACGCGGCCGTTGTCGAGCGTCGTGGAGAAACGCTCCTCCTCGGAAGCGACGATACCCTTGACGAGTGCGACGTTCTTGAGCAGCTCGGGATAGGCCTCGCCCATCTGAGCGTTGACCTCGTCGATGAACTTGGTCAGGAAGGCACCCTCGATGCCCAGCAGGCGGCCGTGGAACACGGCACGGCGGAGCAGACGGCGAAGGACGTACTCGCGACCCTCGTTACCGGGGAGGATGCCGTCAGAGATCATAAAGTCGACGGCACGGGAGTGGTCGGCGATGATGCGCAGGGAGCGGCTGGCACCGGAGTAATCGTCGGCGTCATAGGTCTTGCCGCTGATCTCCTCGCCCAGCTTGATGAGGTGCTGCATCAAATCGCCGTCGTAGTTGGCGGTCTTGTGCTGCATGATGGCGGCCATGCGCTCCAGGCCCATGCCCGTATCGAGGTTGCGGTGCGGCAGCTCCGGCATGGAGCCGTCCTCCTGGCGGTCGTACTGGGTAAACACGAGGTTCCAGAACTCAAGGAAGCGGTCGCAGTCGCAGCCGGGCTTGCAGTCGGGGCTGCCGCAACCGACCTCCTCGCCCATGTCAAAGTAGATCTCGGAGCACGGACCGCAGGGGCCGGTGGGGCCGGCAGCCCAGAAGTTGTCGTCCTCGCCCAGGCGGGAGATGTGGTCCTCGGCAACGCCCAGAGAACGCCACACGTCGTGGGTCTCGTCGTCCTCGGTAAAGACGGTAAAGTACAGGCGATCGAGCGGCAGCTTGAACTCCTTGGTGATGAGCTCGAAGGCCCAAGCGCAAGCCTGCTGCTTGGAGACGCCGCCAAAGGAGAAGTCACCGAGCATCTCGAAGAACGACAGGTGACGGCCGTCCTCGCCGATGCAGTCGATGTCGTTGGTGCGGACACACTTCTGGCAGGAGATCGCGCCGATCTCCTTCATGGTCTTCTTGCCCTGGTAGTACTCCTTAAACTGGTTCATGCCGGCGTTGGCAAGCAGCAGCGAAGGATCGTCGGGGACGAGAGACGAAGAAGGATAGAGCTTAAGACCGCGCTCCTCAAAGAAGTTGAGGAACTTGGAGCGGATCTCGGCCGTAGTCATTGACGGGTAGTCAGCACTCATAGAGGGAATCTCCTCGGTTTCACATCGAAACAGTTCAAACGTAACGATATTACCATCCAACCGCTCCCGTGCAAAAAAGAGGGCCGCCAAACAGCGACCCTCCAGCGAAAGTGCACGTTATTTAGGACCGATCAATCCTCTGAAAAAAGGCTGCTGTAGAATTACATATAAGAGTCACCCGAAAGGAGCGATCGATGAAAAGTAAACGATTTTTCCTGAATGCACTTCTGGTTGTAGCACTTTTAGCGCTCTTGGCCTTCTCCTGCTGGTACGCAAACCAACCAGCATTTGGATACGTATTGTATGCAGTAATGTCCGGCGATAAGGCTTATTACACTCTACGCGCAATTGACGTTCTCTTTTTCTGTGTAGCCGGCCCCTTATCAATCGCTTTGCTCGCGTTTCTCGTCATTTACAACTTCAAGAAACGCTAGCGTTGCCTATTTGGAATCCGAATCATCCATAGAGCCGTCGATGCCGGTTTTGGTATCGTCGTCCGAGTTGGAGTCATCGTCCTTGGCGAAGGGGTTCTTGAAAAAGCCTGTCGCATCGGGCTGCAGGCTCGAGAGCTTGATCCAGGGATTCTCGAGCTCGGGCTTGGGCATCGCTTGGGCCTCGGGCGCGGTCTCATTGCCGATGAGCTCGGACTCGTAAATGAACGTATCGTCTCCAAGCGCGTCATAGGCGGCGACAGGGTTGCCCTCGGCATCGCGATACGGCGTGCCCTTAAACACGGCGCCGTCGTATGCCACGAGCTGGCGACCGGTCTCATTCTCAAAGTAGTAGACGAAGATGCCCTTGAGGGCCGCGCACAGCGGGATGGCGATAACCATGCCGATGGGACCCATGAGTGCCGAACCAATAACGAGGGCCGTCAGGCTCATGATGGGGTGCACCTGCACCGAGCTCTGCATGACCTTAGGAGAAATCACATTATCGGTAACATTTTGCGCAATCATAGTAACGATAAGTGTCCAAAGTGCCAGCATCGGGCTGAACATAAAGCCGAGCACCGTGGCTATCGCCGCGCTCACCCAGGGGCCGACAACCGGAACCAAGTGCATAATGCCCGTAAATATGGCCATGAGTGCCGCGTAGGGATGACCAATGAGCGCAAAGCCGATAAAAGCGAGGATGCCACCGCAGATCGACGTGACGACCATGCCGCGCATGTAGCCACCGACCGAGCGCGAAAGGATGGCCACCATAAAGCGGTACGAGGTCTCCTTTTCCTGTCCGATGATGGTGCAGACCTCGTGGTGCATACGGGGATAGTCACAGGCCAACCAATATGCAAGTACCAAGCCCAGGAAGATGACGAACAGCTGCGATGCCGTATTGGTAATGAGCGGGAATACACCGCGACCGAGCTCAGCGGCGATTTGCGATACGTACTTGGACGCCACAGTAACCAGCGAGGACAGATTATCGTCCAGGTACTCCTTGAGCGGTGTGTTGTTGAGCGTCTTAGCGTGCGAAATCATCTCATTGAGATCACCGCCCGCAACGCGAAGCTGCTCAGGCAGACGGCTCAGGACTTCCATAATCTGACCGAGCAAAATAGGCGACAGGATGCAGACGACGCCGACGAGCACTGCCACAACCACGATCAGCGCGATGAGCGAACCGATGCCACGGTTGACGCCGTGATGCTCGAGCCAGTTAGTGATCGGCGACATCACAAAAGCGATGATGGAACCGACAGCGAGAAACTCGATAACCGGCGCCAGGATACCCATAAGGTTAAAGATGACGGCGGCGATGACAATGCAGCCGACGACGCCCCAAATGCGCAGCGTCAGAATACGGGTATCGCGCAGCGTGCGGTCGGTTTGTTGGGGGTGCTCACTCATGAACGAACCATCACTCCGTCGGGGTCAATCTTGTCTTGAATCTTCTTCAGGGTACGGCGCAGCAGGCGCGAGACCTGCACCTGCGAGATGCCCAGCTTCTTGGCAATCTCGATCTGGGTCATGCCCTTTACGAAGCGCAGCTCGATAACCTCGCGCTCGCGCGGCGAGAAATCGCGAATGGCTTCTTCGATCACCAGGCGGTCATCGGTAAAGTCGAGCTCGTTGTCGTCGTCGGCGTAGCGGTCGAGAATCGAGGGGGCATCGTCGGAATCGGACGTGCCAGGAGCCTCGATGGGCACCGAAGTATAGGCAGAAGACGACTCCATGGCCTCCAGCACCTCGTCGACGGTCACGTCCAGGTACTCAGCGATTTCCTCAACCTTAGGCGAGCGCTGCAGCTCATTGGTGAGCTTATCGGTGGCTTGGTTGACCTTGGCAGAAAGCTCCTGCAGGCGACGAGGCACACGCACGCTCCAACCCTTGTCACGGAAATGACGCTTGATCTCGCCAAGGATGGTGGGCGTGGCAAACGTGGTGAACTCGAGCCCACGCTCGGGATCAAAGCGGTCGATTGCCTTGAGTAGACCCAAGTATCCGACTTGCATCAGGTCGTCGAGCGGCTCGCCGCGGTTCTTAAATTTGTTGGCAAGAAACCTTACCAGGTTCATATGGGACATGACGAGTTGCTCACGTGCGTCCGGATCACCGGTCTCTTTGTAGCGACGAAACAGCTCGCGGGTTTTCTCCTTGTCCCAAGCGGTCTTACCGCTCCGGGAACGTTCGGTCATATTAGATATCCGCCTTGAGGTCGAGGGAAAGCGTCAGAGGCGCCGCAGTCTTTTCGTAGGAATCGCACACGCTCGCCAAAATGAGCTCGGCATACACGGCAGCCTGGTCATCCTCATCGACGGTCGCCTGGTCACCAAAGGTAAAAGTCATACCCACGTGCGATTCGTCGACGTCGAATTTGATCGAGATATCGTCAGAATCAACAGCCGTGCAGCCAAAGATGAAGGCCTCCTCGGCAGCCATACGGATGTCCTCGATGCGATCGACGGACATGGAGCACAGCGCACCGACATTAGCCGCTGTCATACGTACGAGGCGTGCCAGACGCGGATCCCCGGCAACAGTCAACGTGATGGGGCAAGTTGCTTCGCTACTCATCGCAGGACTCCTCGGAGGTCTCGGCGGGCGTGTAGGTGTAATACCGGGCTGCTTGAGCAGCAGACTTCTGTGCATCATCGTCACCAGCAGCGACATCGTCCCCGGTTTCGCCAATCAGGACGCGCTCGGTCGGCTGCTCTGCTTCGGCGGCAGCGGAAAGCTTGCGCTCAGCGTCGGCCGCGGGAGCCTTCACCTTGTTAAAGAGTTTCTGAACGGCACCGGCCGCAGAGTCGGTCACGCTCGACACAGCATTGCTGGCCTCGGCCATGCTGCCCGTAACCTCGGAAATGTCGCGAACCACGGCTTCAACCTCTACGAGATTGGAGGTAAGGGCGTCGACGGCGGTCTTGCTCGACTTGAGGAGCGGCTCAACCTGAGCCAACGCGGGGGTGAGCTCATCGACAGCGCCATCGAGCTTTGCTACCACCGGCTGTGCCTCGGCGATGGTGTTGTTAAGGTCGCTCACCGTCTTGTCGAGCGAATCAACGACGGTGCGGGTCTTGCGCAGCGTGAGCGCGAGCTCGATAACAGCCCACACGCCGGCAACGGCGAGCAGCAGCAGGGCGATTTGAATGGGACTCATACAAGCCTCCCGAAGGAATCGAAATACAGACGCTTTTCATGGTACCCCAAAGAAGGGGAAAGATACCCAAAGGGAATGTGCGAGGTCCCAAGGACCTACTTGGGCGCGTTTCCGCTACGGTCGCGTTCGCTTTGCTCTACGCGCCACTCTTCCCAGCCGCGGCCGGCAGGCTGCCAAAACGCACCGCGCTCCAGCCCCTCGGGCAAATAGCGCTGATCGACCCAGCCTTCGGGATAATCATGCGGATACTTATACACACCGTATTCGTCGCTGCCCGGGCGATGACGATCGCGCAGATAACTCGGCACCTCGCGCAGCCCACTTGAATGGATATCGGCCAACGCCGCATCGATCGAAGCCTCGCACGCGTTCGATTTAGGCGCCAAGCACACATAGAGAGCAGCCTGAGCCAGATTAATACGGCACTCGGGATAGCCAATGACCTCGGCAGACTTAAACGCGGCATGTGCCACCAAAAGCGCCTGTGGGTCGGCGTTGCCAACATCCTCAGAAGCCTGAATCATAATACGACGAGCGATAAACTTAGGATCCTCCCCCGCGTCAATCATGCGCGCGAGCCAATAAATCGTGGCATCGGGGTCGCTACCGCGCATAGACTTAATAAACGCACTGATGATGTCGTAGTGCATGTCACCGTTTTTGTCGTACGAAAAGCCACGGCGCGGATTGGCAATCTTCACGTCGTCAACAGTGATGGGATAGCGCTCCCCCGCCGCCGGCGCGGGCGTTCCCTCGGTATCGGGGCGCGTGACGGCAATCTCGCTCGCAAGCTCAAGCGTCGTGAGCGCCGATCGAGCGTCACCCGCTGCCAGTGTGCAAATGGTCTTAACCGTATCCTCATCGGCCGAGAACTTACCGTTCAAACCCTGCGGCGCCTCGAGCGCACGCTCAATGAGCGTGGCGATATCCTCGTCTTTAAGATGCTCAAGTTCCACCACGCGACCGCGCGAGAGCAATGCCGAGTTGACCTCGAAGTACGGGTTCTCCGTCGTGGCGCCAATCATAATGACGGTACGGTTCTCAACTGCATGCAGCAGGGCATCCTGCTGCGACTTGGAAAAGCGATGAATCTCATCGATAAAAAGAATGGTGCGGCGGTCGTACGTATTCAGGCGCGTCTTAGCCTCGTCAATCACGCGACGAAGATCCTTTACGGTGCCCGTCACAGCGCTGACCTCGACAAACTCGCTCTTGGTATGGTTGGCGATAATGTGGGCCAGCGTCGTCTTGCCCGTACCGGCCGGCCCGTACAGAATCACACTCGACAGCACATCGTGCTCAATTGCGGCACGCAACCACGAGCCCTTGCCGACGGCCTTTTGCTGACCCACATACTCGTCGAGCGAATTGGGCCGCATGCGCACCGCAAGCGGCGCATTCATAAAAGAACGCTCGCGCGTCGAAGCAGAAAAAAGGTCGTCCATAGCCATCCCGTGCGTCAATCAAAAACGTTTTCCATCAACAGTATACCGAATAAATACGAACTACCGTTCGTTAATATAGGTACGGTGCGGAAACTTCAATCCCGGGAACAGCTTGCTCGTGAGCTCACAGAAATAGCCGTCCGTCATGCTCGCGATGTAATCCACCACCGCTTGATCCTTGTCGTCCTGCCAGGCATAGGCGCGATCGTAGTAGGAAAGCTGCCGCTCAATGCGAGAAATGTGGTGCTTAAAGATGTAAGAAGACTCGTTGCCTTCGTTTATATCCTGCAGGCAACGGTCGTAGAGCTTTTCGAAGGCCTCGCGCAGCTCCACTTCGGAGTCGCCTTCGATGCCGCCCTTGCTATAGATCTTCTCGTAGTTCTCGCGCTTGGCTCGGCGGATCTCCTCAAACAGGTCCTCGCTCATCTCGATGCGTGGCTTGCCATAGCTGTGCTCGACGATATCGATGGAGGCATGCGTGAGGATCCAGCTGTTGTAGGCTCCACCCCGACCGTCATCAAAAGCATTGGGCGACAGAAGGCCCGCCGCAATGGCGTCTTGGCGATCGCGCCCTACGTAGGCAAGGATATCCGAGATGCGAACCACGCAGCCCTCGAGCGTCATGGGGCGCAGGTGCTCGATTGCGCTATAACCCGTGGCAATGCAATCCTCAACCGTCTGATCGAACTGGTCAAAGGAGCCCATATCCGAGAGCTCAAACACACGTTGCTCGTACTCACCGTTGTGGCATAGCACGCCGTCGAGCGTCTGGAGCGACACGTTGCGGCCGTACAGCGCGTCGAGCACGCGGACCGACTGCACGTTATGGAAAAAATAACGACCCGTGCGCTCGTGATAGATATCGTTGAGGAATCGCTCACCGGCATGGCCAAAGGGCGTGTGGCCCAAGTCGTGGCCTAAGCCAATCGCCTCGATCAGATCGCAGTTGAGCCCCAGGGCACGTCCGATATCGCGCGCGATGCGCGAAACAAGCTGCACGTGCAGGCCGCGACGCGACAGGTCGTCGTTGCTGCGAAAACTAAAGACCTGCGTTTTGCCTGCATAACGCGTGTATGCGGGCAGATGCAAAATCTTTTCGGTATCGCGCATAAATGCCGGACGCATGAGCGTGCCCACATCTGCGGCTCGATCAACACGGCGGATGACCTGACCATCGTTGCATCGATAAGGGTTAACGACACCCGAGGCACGGTCGGCAGCGATACGCTCGACCAGCTCGGGCGACAACGCCGAGGGAATGCGATCCATACGCGCCTTGATGGCGGCTGTCTGTTGATTGATTGCCATGGCATGCTCCTTAAAAAGGGCGCGCAACGATTACAACGTACTACCCACGACCTCGATTATGGCAAATATCGGCACTAAAAACGGCAGCAATGGCAAGGAGCGCGATTTTGTGATGAGACAGGCGGCGGCAAGGGCCAGAAGCGCAGCCGCAAACGCGACGATACCACCCAAGGGATCGAAGGTACAAAGGGCAAAGAGCGCCTTGGCGTCCCCCATACCAATGCCGGGAGCGTGGCAAACACGACGCCAAAGCGACTCAGTAAGCACAAGGGCAAGGTAGACGATGACCGCAAGACCGGCGTGGTCAAGCGCCGTGTTCATGCCAAGATCTAGCCAGACGCCCACAAATGCTGCCACGGTGCACGCGGCAGCAAGCGCGTTCGGAAACCGCCGCTCGTGCGCATCGATGCAAGCACCAGCGATGGCGCACAGCCAAAACGGGATATAGACCATCGAGCACCTCCTCGAGCTGCATCGTAAAAGTAAAAAACCACCACAAAGGTGCCTGTCCCCTTTGTGGTGGTTTTGGTGGTGGTTATTTGGCGCCTTGCATGACCTCATCGAGGGTAACGTTGACGGCGTGCTGCGTCGGGACCCAGTCGACCTTTAGGAACAGAGCAGCCACCGTGATGGGGATATAGCTGAACATAAAGATCGGGAAGGTAAACAGGTTGGTCACCAAACGCCACTTTTGCGCACAGTGAATATGCTTGTACTCGAAGATGGTCGTGAGTAGCGCCAGGATAAAGAAGGTCTGGTACATCATCGCGAAGGTCATGATGAGCGAGGCGGCGCACGCCTGCATCTCGACCTCGGTGGCCAAAAAGCCGTGCGAAAGACCGCCCACGACGAGGAAGGTCACGTTGGCGAGCATAGAGATCAGGGACAGCAGCATGCCCGGAGCGATGGTCATAAACATGTCGTAGGCGGCAAAGCGATGATAGCGGAAGGTCGACTTGACCAAGTGCTTACCATAGGTAAAGAATACCTGGTAAAAGCCCTTAGTCCAACGCATGCGCTGTTTCCAGGACGCCTTAAACGTCACGGGCTGCTCGTCAAAGAACTCCGCCGGTGCATAACCGATGCGAATGCCATGGATGGCGCAGAACGTGGTGAACTGAACGTCCTCAGTCAGCGTGTGGAACTGCCAGCCGTGCATGCCTTCGATCACGCTGGCAGAAATGAGATAGCCCGAACCCGAGACGGCGCAAGACGTCTTGCAGATATTACGCGCGTTGTTGAGAAAGCGTGCCTCACGCAGATACCAGGTGGCATTAGCTGCCGAGACCCACGAGCTGCCGAAGTTCTTGGAGTTGCGATAGCTCGTGACCACATGGAAACCCTGGTCAAAGGCATCGTTCATCTTAGACACGTAATCGCGGGAGATAACGTTGTCGGCATCGAAGATGAAGTAGCCCTCAAACGTGTCGGGATACTCGTTAAGGATACGGTCGAAACCAAAGTCCATGACCCAGCTCTTGCCCTTACGGGCCAGATCATTGCGCTCGTAAACAATGGCACCGGCCTCGCGCGCAAGCTGCGCCGTGTTGTCGGTGCAGGCGTCGGCGACGACGAAGACCTCGATAAGCTCGGACGGATAGTCCTGATCCTTGATGGAGCGTACGAGGTTGGCGATCACGGCTTCCTCGTTATGCGCCGCGATAAAGAACGCATAGCGGTGGAGTTTTTTGGCCTTGGGAGGAGCGACCTCGCCACGAAGAGCACCGATGACAAAGAAGACCACCTGGTACAGAAAGCAGACCGTGAGCAGCGTGACGACAATCTGGTTGAAGATCACGATGGGTGTGTTGGTTTGTAAAAAGGCGAGCATGCAGGCTCCCGAGAACGCATTACGTAAACAAACGTATATCTTACCGCAGGCTTACCGAGTTCAAGAAACCACCTAATACTGGCTAGGCTTCGAGCAGACCGAGCTGCGGAACGATTTCGTCACCGGCAGCGGTGCGGCCAAGCGAGCGCGGGGCAAGGTCATCCAGAACCGCGGCAAGGTCCCACGGCAGCTCATCGCGGCACTCGATGCGCTCGCCCGTCACGGGATGGTCGAACGCCACGCGCCAGGAATGAAGGAACTGCCTGGTCAGACCCTGATCGGCACGCGCATCGCACTTACCGTAGAGCGGGTCGCCCACGCAGGCATGGTTGATATGGCGCATATGCACACGAATCTGATGCGTGCGACCGGTAAACAGATGGCACTCGACGAGCGTATAGCCGTCGTCAAAGCGCGTGGAATCAAAGCGCTCGAGCACCTTGAAAGTCGTGATGGCCTGGCGCGCAAAGGGGTCATCGGAAACCGCCATCTTCACGCGGTCGCGCGTCGATCGGGCAATACCAGTGTTGATAGTGCCCTCGTCCATGGCGATGTGACCGTGAACGAGCGTGATATAGCGACGGTCGAGCGTGCGCGTGCGGATGAGATTTTGAAGCGCGCGCTGGGTGTCGTCGTCTTTTGCCGCGAGCATAAGGCCCGAGGTATCGCGATCCAGGCGATGCACGATGCCGGGGCGGTCCTCACCCTGCACGGTACCCAGATGGTCGATGCCGCAGTGGTAGACCAGGGCGTTCGCAAGGGTGCCGCTCTCGTGGCCATGGGCGGGATGGCACACCAGGCCGCGCTGCTTTGAGAGCACGATAAGGTAGTCGTCCTCGTAACGGATATCGAGGGGAATGGCTTCGGGAATCACATCGGTGGGGTCGTGCGGCTCGGGCAGGTCAACCGAGATACGGTCGCCGGCACGAACGGCATACTTTTTTGATAGGTAGGTCTCGCCGTTGACGGCAACGGCGCCGCCCTCGATCAGATGTGCGCAGGCAGAACGCGTGGGACAGCCATCGTTGGCGCCCAGATAAGCGTCGAGACGCTGACCAGCGCAATCGTCGGCAACAAGAATATGGATGTCGGCCATTAGCGCTCATTCCTTTCGCGAATCTTGCGGGCACGCTCCCCACGCTGTTTGGCTTTGCGTTTGGCGCGGGCCTCGTCACGGGCGTTGAGCTCAGCGGTCGCATCGACCTCGCGAGCGGCGGGGCTCAAGAACATGTAACCGATAAGCGCCAGCACAACACCGACCGTAATGCCGATATCAGCCACGTTAAAGACGGGAAAGTCGATGAACGTGGTGGCGATAAAATCGGTCACGAAGCCAAAGACAAGACGATCGATCGCGTTGCCGATGGCGCCGCCCGCAACCATGGCCATGCCCACGACCTCTAGGCGAGCGAGCTGAGACGCGCGAACCAGGTACACGGCAATGGCGACGATAACTGCAAGCGCCAGCACGGCGAAAGCAACGCCATGCCCCTCGCCCATACTAAAGGCGGCTCCGATATTGCGGACAAACAGAAAATCGATCACGCCGGGGATAACGGTCATATGCAGGGCATCGCCCACGGCACGAACCGCAAGCTTGGTCAGCTGGTCAACAAGAAGCACAACGAGCGCCACCCCACCAGCAACACCCAACCGCCAACGCAAAGGCGGCGTCATATCCGCACCACGACCCAAAGAAATCCCCTACCCTCAAGAACAATCGAATTCCGTTTAACGCAGTAGATAATCATACATTGACGCAAGCAAGAAGCGACAAATCTCCCAAGAACGGAAACACCGCAGGTAGAGCATAAATGAGCGAGCAGGTCGCATTTGAGACAAGGTGACGTGAAATGAAAGGGCGCTGACCTTTCGGTCGCGCCCTTGAAATTGAACGTCAGATTGTCCAAATGCGGCCCGCGCAGCGTCGGTAGGTTACGGCGTTCTACGAACGCCGTAACCTACAAAGCGTCGGCGCAGCGCTTGCAGATATGCGCGTGGCCGTTGTACTCGCCGACGGTGGTGCGATAGTTCCAGCAACGGTCGCAGCACTCGCCCTCGGCAGCCTCAATAGCAACGGAAAGCTCGTCGCCCTGGGTCAGCTCAACATCGGAGACGATGTAGAACTCGGCCAGGTCGACGGCTTTGTCACCGGTCAGCAGCGCGTACATCTCGGCGGGAACGACCGCCTTGACGCGGACCTGCTGGCTCTTGGTGAAGGTGCCAGCGGAACGGGCATCCTCAAGGGCCTTGGTCACGGCGCTACGGAGCTCGAGCGAAGCCTCGAGCACGCCCTCAAACTCATTGGCCTCGTCGACCGTGATAGGCGACTTGTACCAATCGAGCAGCGCGGCGTACTTCTGGTGATCGACGCAGCCGGCGGGCGCATAGGCCATTGCCTCGTCGACCGTGTAGGACAGGATCGGCTGCAGGTCGCGCATGAGCATCGAGAAGAGCTCGGCCAGCACGGTTTGGGCGCTGCGGCGCTCGAGAGAGCCGGGCTTCTCGCAGTACAGACGGTCCTTCAGGGCGTCGAGATACACGTTGGAGAGCTCGGTAACCACAAAGTCGTAAAGCGCACGGTAGGCGCGCGGGAACTCGTAGCTGGCGTAGGCATCGTCGACCTCGGCCTGGACCTGGGTCAGGCGGGCAACCATGAGCTTGTCGAGCGGCAGCAGGTCGGCAAAGGCGACGCCGTCGGTCTCGGGCTCAAACTGACCCTCGAGCTCGGAGAGCAGGAAGCGCAGCGTGTTGCGGAAACGACGGTAGGCATCGGACGTACGAGCGAGAATCTCGTGGTCGATGGAAACGTCGGAACTGGTGTCGACGGAGGCAACCCACAGGCGGATGATGTCGGCGCCCATCTCGTCACAGACCTTATTGGGGTCGATGACATTGCCGAGCGACTTGGACATCTTGCGGCCCTGACCGTCGAGCGTGAAGCCCTGCGAGACGACTGCCTTGTAGGGAGCATGGCCGTTGGCGCCCACCGAGGTGAGCAGCGAGCTCTGGAACCAACCGCGGTGCTGGTCGGAGCCCTCAAGATACACGTCCGCCGGGTACTCAAGCTCGGGGCGATACTCGCAGACGGCCTTCCAAGACACGCCGGAGTCCCACCACACGTCGAGAATGTCCTTATCGGCCTTGAGGTGATGGCCGCCGCACTTGGGGCAGACGCAGGCCTCGCCCAGGTAGCTCTC
The DNA here is from genome assembly GCA_900543025.1 of uncultured Collinsella sp. Lineage (GTDB taxonomy): Bacteria > Actinomycetota > Coriobacteriia > Coriobacteriales > Coriobacteriaceae > Collinsella. The sequence goes on along the minus strand of UQPP01000008.1, from coordinate 26,247 downwards.
GGGAGCATCGGTGAACCAGGCGTCGGAGCCCTTCTCGTGGAAGAGCTTGATGACGGCGTCGAGCGTGGCGTCGTTCATGACCTTCTCGCCGCAGTCGGCGCAAGTGTAGCTGGGGATGGGCACGCCCCAGTTGCGCTGACGGCTGATGCACCAGTCGGGACGCTGCTCGACCATGGCGCCGATGCGATTGGCGGCATGGGCCGGATACCACTTGACGTTCTCGCGGACCTCTTTGCCAGCCTGCTCGCGCAAACCGGTCTTGTCCATCGAGACAAACCACTGGTCAGTAGCACGGAAGAGCACCGGGTGCTTGCAGCGCCAGCAGTGCGGATAGCTGTGCGTGATCTTCTTCTCGAGGACCAGGGTGCCGCGCTCGCGCAGGAACTCGATGATATGCGGGTTGGCCTCATCGGTATCCATACCGCTGAAGGGACCACCGGTGCCAAACTCCTCGCCGGTGTAGAACTTGCCGTCGTCATCGACCGGCATGCAGATGTCGGTGATGCCCTCCTTGAGGCAGGCAAAGTAGTCGTCGACGCCGTGGCCGGGCGAGTTGTGGACGATACCGGTACCGTCGTCGACACCGACGTAATCGGCCAGCAGTGCCACGCCCTCAACACCGTCAAAGATCGGCTGTTTGTAGTGGATGTGGTGGAAGGTCTCGGCGGGAACCACATAGGGCTTGCCGTCGATCATAACCGGGGTGTACTCCCAGCCAAACTCCTCGCAGCACTTGGGAGCCAGGTCCTCGAGCATGACCTCGGCACGGCCATCGTGCTCAACGGCGACATAGGCGGCGCCGGGCTTAAGGGAAACGGCCTGGTCAGAGGGGATGGTCCACGGCGTGGTCGTCCAGATGATAAAGTCGACCGGGCCGTCGAAGTTCTCGAGGCCGGCGGGCTTGGAGGTCATCTCAAAGCGCACGAAGATGGAGGGGCTCGTCTCGTCGGAGTACTCGATCTCAGCCTCGGCCAGCGCGGTGTGGCAGTGCTTGCACCAGTGAACCGGCTTGTGACCGCGATAGATCATGCCCTTGTCGAACATGGCCTTGAAAACCTCGATGTCGGCGGCGTCATGCTGGTGATAGAGCGTCAGATAGGGGTTGTCCCAATCGCCGAGCACGCCCAGGCGACGGAAGCCGGCCTTCTGCAGCTCGATGTTCTCGACAGCGAACTTGTTGCAAAGCTCGCGGATCTTAGCCGTGGAGGTCTGGTTGAACTTCTCGGTGCCGAGCTTCTCCTCGACCTTATGCTCGATCGGCTGACCATGGCAGTCCCAACCGGGGACATAGGGAACCTCATAGCCCTGCATCATCCAGTAACGGTTGACCATGTCCTTGGAGATCTTGTTCATGGCGTGGCCGATGTGGATCGGGCCGTTGGCGTACGGAGGGCCGTCGTGCAGCACGAACTTCTTGTGACCCTCGTTCTTCTTCAGAACCTGCTCGTAGACCTTGTTGTCCTGCCAGTCCTTGAGTCGCTTGGGCTCGGACTTGGAAAGACCGGCACGCATGGGAAAACCGGTCTTGGGCAGATTCATCGTCTGCTTGTACTCGTTTGCCACGGTACCCCTTTCATGTCGTGGGCGCGCACGCCCGTTGGGCACCAAAAAAGCGCCCGTCCCTACAAGCTGGGACGAAGCGCCACAAAACGGACTGTACGCCCGCAAAAGCTCTTCGTTTAACCACCCAGCTTAGATGCCCTCGCCCGCGTATTCGCGCGCTCGCATCCGTTACTCGGCTGGCCTGTATCGACGACCATCTCGGCGATATCTACTAAGACGAGCCTGTGCGACGCGTCCGTTGGGACCGCAGCTCCGGGGTGATTTTCATCGGTCGCATGCACGGGTTCTCAGCGCTCCCCGCTCTCTGTAACATGCGGACGGCCGACTACTCGTCCCCATCAACGCTTATGCGGAGTATGCTAGCACGTTCCGCGCCGGCGAAAAACCCTCAACACTGGTTTTATACGTTCGAAATTTCTCGCGACTGTGGACCTTCTCTAGGAGCAAAATACCTGAAAGCACTTTATCGAAAGAAAGAAGGTTGCCATGCGCACGATTGGAATGAGTGATTATACCGTTGGCGAGGATTGCTTTACCGAGCTGCCCGCCGCACTGGCCGAGTACGGAGCGACCAAGGTCGCCATCATTGGCGGCAAGCGAGCCCTGGCTGCGGCGCTGCCGGGAATCGAGGCGGCACTTGAAGATACCGATGTCGAGGTCCTGGAGACGCGCGTCTACGGTACCAACAGTACGCGTGCCAATATCGCCAAGGTCGTAAACTCCCCCGCCTGCCAGGAAGCCGACGTGCTCATTGCTTGCGGCAGCGGCAAGGCGCTCGATACCGTCAAGACGGCGGCCATCGAGCTCAAGAAGATCGTCTTTACCGTGCCGACGATCTGCTCCAACTGCTCCGCCGCGACCGCCATTGCCGTTGTCTACAACGACGACGGCTCGCTCGAGGGCTATTCGTACCCCAACCGCCCCGCGCACATCTTCATCAACCCCAAGATCATCGCTGAGGCGCCAGCAGAGTACTTCTGGGCCGGTGTAGGCGATGCCCTGTCCAAGCAGCCCGAGGTCGAGTACGCCACGAGCGCCGGTAATTTGGAGCACACCGCCGGTCTTGGCCTGGCACTCGCTCACACCTGTTCCGAGCCGCTGTTTACCTATGGCGTCCAGGGTCTTGAGGACGTACGGCAGGACCTGTCGAGCGAGGCCGTCAGGCAAATCGCGCTCGACATCGTGGTCAACACGGGCTACGTTTCCAACCTGACCAACCAGAACGATTACTACTACAACTCGAGCGTAGCGCACGCGTTCTACAACGCCACCTGCAGCATTCCGCGCGAGGGCTCCTACCTACACGGCGAAGTCGTAAGCCTGGGCGTGCTGGTGTTGTTCGCCTACACGGGCGACACCGAGAACCTTGAGCGCTACGCGGCCTTTAACAAGCAGATGGGGCTGCCCGTGACGCTTGAGCAGGTCGGGCTTTCCGAGGCCGACATCCCGGCGCTGTGTGATTATGCGCACGCCACCAACGAGTGGAAGCAGGGCAACCCCGAGCCCTTCACCGACGAAAAGTTCGCCGCCGCCATCAAGGCCGCAAACGCCTACGGCCACACGCTCTAGGCCTAGCCCAAAACCACCACAAGGGAGCAGCACCTTTGTGGTGGTTTTTTATTGCTCCAGCATGCTGGGGTCGAACTCGCTAGCCGGGATCACGCGATAACCGTGGCGGAGCAGTAAATCAACGAAGACGCCGTTGCCCGCCGTAAGGGTGCCGCTGAATGTTCCGTCGTAGATGCGACCCGCGCCGCACGAGGGGCTGCGGTCCTGAAGGATGCACGCGACTATCTCTTCCGGTCCCCCTGCCTGCTCGCACATATCGAGCGCACGTTGAGCGCCCAGGCGAAACTCGCGATCGACCGAGATACCCTCGCAGTTACGTACCTCGCCGTTCACAATCTCGGAAGGCTTGCGCGGCGTGGGCAGGCCGCCAAAGACCTCAGGGCACACCAAGAGGACCTCGGTCCCCGTGCGCTCGCAAGCCTCGATCAGCTCTCGATGATAGTTGTCGAGCCCGTTATACTTGCAGCTCTCGCCCATTAAACAGGCGCTCACCACGATCTTCATATACAACACTCCCCACGCAAAACGCCCCATTTGAGATGGACACTCAAATGGGGCGATTGACACTGCGCAACTAGTATTACTGCTGCTTCGGCATCAGCGGATTCTCGCGCGTGAGGAGATTCATAAACTCCTCGCCCGTGATCGTCTCCTTCTTGTACAGATAACGAGCCAGCTCGTGGAGCTTGAACTTGTTCTCCTTCAGGATCTGCAGAGCGCGGTCGTGCGCATCCTCGATCAGCTTGGCGACAATCGCGTCCACGCGCTCGGCCGTACCGGGGGCGCAGGTGAGCGACGTGTCCTGGTTGAGGTACGCATTCTGAACGGTACCGAGCGCCATCATGCCAAACTCATCGGACATACCAAAGCGCGTCACCATGTTACGGGCGAGCTTGGTGGCCTGCTCGATATCGTTGGCGGCACCGGTCGTCATCTCACCAAAGATGAGCTCCTCGGCTGCACGGCCACCGCAATAGACGGCGAGCTTGTCCAGGACCTCCTGACGTGTGGTCAGGAAGCGCTCATCCTCCTCGACCTGCATGGTGTAGCCCAGAGCACCGCTCGTGCGCGGCACGATGGTGATCTTCGTGACCGGCGCAGAGCCCTTCTGGCGAGCGGCAACGATGGCATGACCGATCTCGTGATAAGAAACGACCTGCTTCTCGTGGTCGGACAGCACCGTGGACTTGCGCTGCTGACCGGCGATGACGACCTCCACCGACTCCTCAAAATCGTCCTGCGTGGCGCGCTTGCGACCCTCGCGGACGGCACGCAGCGCGCCCTCGTTGATGATGTTGGCCAGGTCGGCGCCCGAGGCGCCGGGCGTGGCGCGGGCAATCGCGGTCAGGTCGATCGGCGGCTGCGTCTTCACGCTCTTGGCATGCAGCTCAAGAATGTTCTTACGGCCGGTCAGGTCGGGCAGCTCAACGGGGATGCGGCGGTCAAAACGACCGGGGCGCAACAGGGCCGGGTCAAGGCTGTCGGGGCGGTTGGTAGCAGCAAGAACGACAATACCCTTGTGGTTATCGAAGCCGTCCATCTCGGTCAGCAGCTGATTGAGCGTCTGCTCGCGCTCGTCGTTGCCACTAAAGCCGCCGCCATCGCGCTTTTTGCCGATGGTATCGATCTCATCGATAAAGACGATGCACGGGGCCTTTTCCTTGGCCTGCTTAAACAGGTCACGAACCTTAGCAGCGCCGCGACCGACAAACATCTCAACGAACTCAGAGCCCGAAATGCTAAAGAACGGAACGCCCGCCTCGCCGGCAACAGCCTTGGCAAGCAGGGTCTTACCGGTACCCGGAGGGCCGACAAGGAGAGCACCGCGCGGCAACTTGGCGCCGATCTCCTCATAGCGCTGCGGCTTCTCCAGAAAGTCGACAACCTCCTTGAGAGACTCCTTGGCCTCTTCCTGGCCGGCGACGTCCTTAAAGGTCACGCCCACGTCCTTGGAGGCGATCACGCGCGCGCCGGACTTACCCAGTCCGCCGCCGCCAAAACCGCCGCCGCCAAAGTTCATCGACGGACCGTCATCGCCCATGGCCTTCTTCATGCGGCGGTTGAGCCACCAGCCAATCAGGAAGAAAATCGCCATGGGAAGAATGAGCGTAAGCAGGTAATAGGTCATCAGACCCGAGTTCTTATCGGGAACGACCGACTCCAGCGAGGCGCCAGATTCAAGCACGCGATCGGTAAAGCCCGCATCATTCGGCACACCGGTCGTCTTATAGGCGATATTCTCGTCCTCGCCCTTCTTGGTGTAGTAAATCGTGTAATCATCCGTGTTGTACTCGACCTTGTCGACGCTCTTCTTATCGAGCGCTTTGACAAACGTCGAGTAATCGGTCTTCGTAATCTGCTGCGTGTGACCGATGTTGGGGAACAGAACGGTCGAGAGCACGAGGTAGACGACGAAGGCGATGAGCACGTAGAGGATCATATTCCGTCTACGTTTGTTGTCATCCATCTCCATCTGCTTGAACTCCATCTACTGGGGTTGATAATGCTATCTAGAATACCCAACCCGGACGGCGATAAACCGACGCCGGGCACGAAAGGACAGAGATGGCATCACTGGAAGTCGGCAAGGTTCAAATATATACGGGCGACGGCAAGGGCAAGACGACGGCTGCTTTGGGGCGCGAGAGGATGTCGAGGAACTGATTGCGATAAAGCCCGCCACCACGGAGCTCGTGCTAACCGGCCGCGGGCTGCTGCCGCTGGCCGACCTCGCCGACCTGGTCACAAAAATGCGCCCCATCAAACATTACTTCGACGAAGGCCTCCTAGCCCGCCAAGGCATCGAATACTAATTGATCCGTTTTCCTCCGTCCCCTACGGATCATACAAACAGTTGCGGTGGAATAGTTCCTGTATTGGCCCCTCTAAGCACCAATCAAGAACTATTTCACCGCAACTTATCGAGGGCATCGCGACGAGCGGGCTAGACGGTGGCGCGGCCTAGCCAGTTGCCGCTGTGGTGGTAGACGGTGAACATCGTGGCCGTGATGAGCCAAGTTACAGGGTAAACCAGGAGCAGGTGCTCAAGCGACGGATCGAAGGGCATAATCGCAAACACCCAGATCACCCTGAGCACGACAGTGCCAAAAATCGTGAGCAGCATGGGCTGCAAGCTCACGCCGGCACCGCGAATGGAGCCCGACGCGTTCTCGATAATCGAGAAGATCGCGTAGAACGGCGCGATGAAATGAAGAATCGTCGTGGTGTACGCCGAAATCGAAGCATCGTCGACAAACAAACGCGACAGAGGACCCGAGAACACCAGGAGTACGGCAGACAGGCCACCAATGAGCATAAACGAAAGCACGAGCGACGTGTGATATCCCTTGCGCATGCGCTCGTAGTTGCGCGCGCCAAAGTTCTGTGCCGAGAACGTGGTGATCGACACGCCGAGCGCCTCGGTAACCATCCAGACAATGCCATCTAAGCGGCCCGAAAGACCCCACGCCGTGGTGACATCGGCACCAAACGAGTTGACCGACACCTGAATCAAAACGTTGGAAATCGAATACGCAGCAGACTGAAAGCCAAGCGGCAGACCACACGAGATCATGCTCTTACAAATGCCAGGATCAATGCCGAGTTTGGACAGCGAAAGCCGCCACGCACCCGGTGCGTGCATCATGCGAATCACGATCATCGTGGCGTTGGAGCAAATGGTCAGCGCCACCGCGATGCCGCAGCCCAGCGCCTCCATATGAAGCACGGCAACAAAGATGACATCCAGCACCGCATTAGCAAGGCAGCCGGAAGCGATGATCACAGCAGGCCCGCGCGTGTCGCCCACGGCGCGCAGCAGTGCCGTTCCCATATTGAGCAGCAGCGCCGCAACCATGGCGGCAAAATAGCAACGAGCATAGGCCACGCCCTCGGCCAAAAGTTCATGCGGAGTGTTCATAAGTACCAGCATGGGCTCAACGAACACTATGCCAAGAATCGAGAAAACGATACCGCCCACCAGTGCGAGCGTCATGGCTGTATGGACCGAACGACTCAGTCGCTCATCATCGTGCTGGCCAAAATACTGACCGGTAATGACCGCGCAGCCGGCGCCGACGCCAACGCAAAAGCCAATGCAGAGCTCGGTGAGCACCATCGTGGCTTGAATGCCACCCAGCGCAAGCTTGCCGCCAAACTGGCCAACGATATACGTACCGATAAGCGTGTAGGCCTGCTGAAAAAACGAACTAAAAAAGATGGGAACGCACAGCGACAGCAATTGCTGCCAAATGACTCCTTGCGTTACATCGATAGCCGTAGATTTCTTAGCCACACGCCCTCCCCACACGCATACGTCATACAGCAAAACAGCAATTTAAAACCAAAGCCAAAACCAGCTTAGCACCGACTGGCGACGACCGAAACACCCCGAATTAGAGCACGGTGCGGAATAACTGCCTAGTGATACAAACCCGGCTGGTAGTGATACTCATTGCTCACGTGCGGGCATAGCTGCCAAAAGGCGACGGCGCTCGCCGCGGCCACGTTGAGCGAATCGACCCCGTGCGCCATCGGAATACGCACCGCGTGGTCACAGCCGGCAATGGTCTTGGCGCCCAAGCCAGCACCCTCGGTGCCCATAAAAATCACCAAGCGATCAATCTTCTGAAGCACAGGATCATCAAGCGAAACGGAATCGTCCGTCAACGCCATAGCGGCACACGAAAAACCGGCATCGTGCAGCGCGCTCAGACCATCATGCGGCCACACACGAGCCTCGCTGCCAATGCGCGTCCACGGCACCTGAAACACGGTGCCCATGCTCACGCGGGCCGAGCGACGGTACAGCGGGTCGCAGCACGTCGGGCTGACCAAAATACCGTCAACGTTCAATGCGGCAGCCGAGCGGAAAATCGCGCCAACATTGGTGTGGTCGACAATACCCTCGAGCACGCACACGCGCACCGGACGCTCCCCCGCCGCCTCGACGACGCCGCCCAAGAACTCATCAACCGGAATCTGACGCGGGCGAAGAAACGCCGCAAGCGCACCGCGCGTCACGTTAAAGCCCGTCAACTGCTCCATGAGCTCCATTGAGGCGACGAACACAGGAACAGGACCCGCGCCCTCGCGCACGACTAGGCGCTCAAACAGCGGCATCATCTGGTCGAGCCAGCGTTCGCCCAAAAGAAAGCTCACCGGCTGATATCCGGCACGCACCGCGCGCTCGATGACCTTGGCGCTCTCGGCGATAAAGATGCCCTTTTGCGGCTCCAACACGCAGCGCAGCTCGCGCTCGGTCAGGCGCACGTAGGCATCGAGCCGGTCGTCCTCGAGCGAATCGATTCGCAGAACCTCAACGGCATCAGTCATAGCAGCCAGCCCGCACCTTTCTTTACAGCACATCTATACCAAACGAGGCGACGCTAAGCGCCGCCCCATGCATTCAATCAACCCGATGATACCGTTCACACCAGACGATTTACGCCTCAACGCGACGATACGTCACGAACTCATAATCGACGCCCTCGTCACCCTCACCGGCGGCAATCGTCGCGACCCCGCTACGCTGCGCAATCTTCCACGCAGGATCGGCTTCCAAATCGGGAAAGTACGTATCCACAACATGGACGCAATGGTTATGCGTGACCTCGGCCTCGACGCAATACGGCAAAAACTGCCGATAGACATCGCCGCCACCGATCACCCAGGCAACGGGCTCATCGGCAACCGCGGCGAGCGCCTCGTCGATGCTATGCACCACGTCGACGCCCTCGCGGGCAAAGCCCATATCGCGCGTAAGCACGATATTGCGGCGGTTCTTGAGAGGACGCCCGCCGGGAAAACTCAGCAGGGTCTTACGCCCCATAATAACCGGGCAACCTTTGGTGCACGCAACAAAATGGCGCATGTCGGCGCGATTGGACACTACCATGTCGCCCTCGCACCCAATGCCCCAGTCGTCACACACGGCGACAATGGCAGAAAGCTTACACGTCATGAGTGCCACCTACACCGCAATGGGAATGTTCTTGACCTGTGGACCGTGCTCGTAGCCCTCCACGATCAGGTCATCGGTCGTAAACGCATAGAAATCGTGCACGTCGGGGTTCAGCGTTACCTTGGGCGCCGCAAACTGCGGACGCTCGATAAGTTCGCGGACGATATCGACGTGACGGTCGTAAATGTGAGCATCGGCGATCACGTGCAGCAGCTCGCCGGGAATCATATTGACCGACTGCGCGACTATCATGAGCAGAATGGCGTACTGGCACACGTTCCAGTTATTCGCGGCCAAAATGTCCTGGCTGCGCTGGTTGAGAATCATATTGAGCGTTGGCTTGTCGTCCTGCGGACGCTGCGTCACGTTATACGTCACGCTGTACGCGCACGGATACAGGTGCATCTCGGACAAGTCGCTGAACACATAGGTATTCGTCATAATGCGACGGCTATACGGCGTGTTCTTGAGGTCGTACAGCACGCGGTCCATCTGGTCGAAATCGCCCTCGGCATAATGGCTTTTCTGGCCAATTTGGTACCCGTAGGCCTTGCCGATGGAGCCAGTCTCGTCGGCCCACTCGTCCCAAATATGGCTGTTGAGGTCATGCACGTTATTGGACTTCTTCTGATAGATCCATAGGATCTCGTCCATGGCGGACTTGAGCGCCGTACGACGCAGCGTAAGCGCGGGGAACTCCTCGCGCAGGTCATAGCGTGCCGTAACGCCAAAGTTTTTAATGGTATAGGCAGGGGTGCCGTCCTCCCACACCGGGCGGACCTTTTGGCCCTCGGTGGTGGTGCCATGGTCCAAGATATCGCGGCACATGGTTACAAACTGTTGATCAGCCTTGCTCATTGACCCTCCTGTCAGTCGCCTACAAGCGAGATTCATTGTAGCCCAGGCGCACGCGGCCCCACACCCAAACATAAGCCCTCATTTTCTGACATATGCCAAAATTCCTTGCGCAAATCCGCACGTTCGCTATTCTATTGTTGACATATGTCAGATTTGGAGGGTACATGGCAGGAAGACGCGAAAAATTGCGCCGCGTCGGGATCATCCCCGAATATCGCGGTTTTACCCCCGATGGCCTGGCGAGCGGCGATGCCATCGATATGACAGTCGACGAGCTCGAGGTGCTGCGCCTGTGCGACTTGGAAGGCCTTAACCAAGAGACAGTCGCCCAGCACATGGGCATTGCCCGCGCCACGGTGGCGGCAATCTGCAGCCGCGCGCATTGCAAGGTGGCAAACGCGTTGGTCAATGGACGGGCACTCGTCATCGAGGGCGGCAATATCGCATACTCCCCCATCACCACGACAACGGCCACATGGCCAGCAAAGGAGGTCGACACCATGAGGGTGGCAACCACGTACGACAACGGCAACATCTTTATGCACTTTGGTCGCAGCGAGCAGTTCAAGATCTACGACATTCAGGACGGCAAGGTGCTCAACGAGCAGGTCGTGAGCACCGGCGGCATCGGTCACGGCGCCCTGGCGGGCCTGCTCGCCAACGGCGGCGTGGACACGCTCATCTGCGGCGGCATCGGCGGTGGCGCTATCAACGCGCTTGCTCAAGCCGGCATCACGGTATACGCAGGTGCCCAGGGCAGCTGCGACGCTTGCGTCGAGGCACTTATCGCCGGCACGCTCGCACAGAACGGCGAGGCCACCTGCGACTGCCATGGCCACGACCACGAGCGCATCCATGAGCATGGCGAGTCCTGCGGCTGCCACGGCCATCACGACCACGACGGACATGAGGGCTGCAGCTGCCACTAGCGGCAAGTACCTCGACGTCAACACGCTTCCGCGCGTGCGACAACCTGCGAACAAACGGCGTAGGCCGCCTGGAGTACCATCCAGGCGGCCTACGCCATACACGACTCAACCAGTCGTTACTTCTTATTGCGCATCTGCGCTTCCATCTGGCGCAGCAGGTCCATATCGGACTTAGGACCGCCCATTCCCAGGCCGCCCATGCCGCCCAGGCCCATGGCATCCAGACCGGGAATATTGGGCATGCGCATCTTTTTGCCCTTCTTACCCTTCTTGCCCTTCTTGCCACCGGCCTGTGCCTGATTGGCCATCGAGCGCATGCGGCCCATCATCTTGTTCATCTCGCCCCACTGCTTCATAAGGCTATTGACCTCGGTGGGAGTCACGCCGGCGCCCTTGGCGATACGGGCGCGGCGCTGGCCGTTGATGATGGAGGGACGCAGGCGCTCCTCCTTGGTCATCGACATGATGATGGCCTCGTTCTTGTCGAAGATGCCCTCGTCCAAATTGCCGCCCATCTGGTTGAGCGCGCGCTGGCCGCCGGGGAGCATACCCAGGATGCCCTTCATGCCGCCCATCTTCTTGACGGCCTTCATCTGGTCGAGCATGTCGTTCATGGTAAAGCCCTCGCGCAGCATACGCTCGGCAGCCTCGAGCTGCTCGGCGTCGGCCGCCTCCTGGGCCTTCTCGATGATGCCGACAACATCGCCCATGCCCAAGATTCGCTTGGCCATTCGGTCGGGATAGAACGGCTGCAGCGAATCGGGCTTCTCGCCCATGCTCACGAACTTGATGGGCTTGCCGGTCACCTGGCGCACGGAAAGCGCGCCGCCGCCACGGGCATCGCCGTCGAGCTTGGAGATGATCACGCCGTCAAAGTCGGTGCGCTCGGCGAAGGTCGAGACGACGTTGACGATATCCTGGCCGGTCATGGCATCGACGACCATCAGCACCTGATCGGGCTTGACGGCCTTCTTGATGTCCACGGCCTCCTGCATCATCTGTTCGTCGATCTGCAAACGACCGGCGGTATCGACGATGACCACATCGCGCAGGTGGTCGACGGCCTCCTGGATGGCACCCTTGGCAATATCGACCGGGTGCGCGCCGTCACCGCGGAAGACCGGCACGCCGATCTCGCCACCGAGCGTGGCCAGCTGGTCGGCAGCGGCGGGACGATAGACGTCGCACGCGGCGAGCAGCGGCGAGCGGCCCTGCTTCTTGAGCAGGTAGGCCAGCTTTACGGCCGCCGTGGTCTTACCGGAGCCCTGCAGGCCCACGAGCATGATGACATTGGGAATGCGGTTGCTAAAGACGAGCTTGCTCTCGGTTGAGCCAAGCATCTCGGTGAGCTCGTCGAGCACGATCTTGACGACGTTTTGCGCCGGCGACAGCGACTCCATGACCTCGGCGGTCATGCAGCGCTCCTTGGTCTTGGCGACGAACTCCTTGACGACCTTAAAGTTAACGTCGGCCTCGAGCAGTGCCATGCGAATATCGCGCATGGCCGAAGTAATATCGGCCTCGGTCAGCTTGCCCTTGCCGCGCAGGCGGTCAAATGTGTCGTTGAGGCGATCGCTCAGGGAATCAAACACTAGTCACTCCTTAATTGGACTCGCCCACCAGGGCGCGGCAGAAATCTTTGGCATTGAACTCCTGCAGGTCATCGACCTGCTCGCCCACGCCCACGCGCAGGATCGGGAGCTTGAGTTTCTCGGCCACGGCCATGGCGATACCGCCCTTAGCCGTGCCGTCGAGCTTAGTCATGATAATACCGTCCAGGCCCAGCGCCTCGTTAAACTCGAGCGCCTGGTTGAGGCCGTTTTGGCCCGTTGCGGCATCGATCACGAGCACGACATAGACGGGCATGGGGCCGGCGGCCATATTGGCGGCGCGCTTACGGGTCACATTAACCACCTTGGCAAGCTCGCGCATGAGCTCGGGGCTCGTGTGCAGACGACCGGCGGTATCGATGAGCACCAGGTCGCTGCCGCGCTTGTCGGCCTCGTCGAGCACGTCGTAGCAAACACTTGCCGGGTCGGAGCCGCGGTCGCGCTTGATGACGGGGACGCCAGCGCGCTGGCCCCACACATCGAGCTGCTCGATAGCGGCAGCGCGGAAGGTATCGGCCGAACCGATCACGACGTTCTTGCCGCGGGCGGCCATGGCGCTCGCGATCTTACCGACCGTCGTGGTCTTGCCGGCACCGTTAATGCCCACAAACAGCACGCAGCTCGGCGTATCGGAGAACGGATCGCGCTCGATGGGCACAAAGTGCTGCTCGAGCTGCTCGGCCAGAGCACGACGGAGCTGCGGAGCGGTCTTGAGGTTCTTCTTGGCCGCGGCGTCGCGCAGGTCATCAGAGACCTGAATGGCGACCTCGGCACCCATGTCACCCATGACGAGGGTGTCCTCCAGGTCCTCCCAAAAGTCCTCGTCGACCTCGCCGCCAAAGTAGAAGACCTCGTTGAGTGCCTCGCGGCTGCGCTCAAGTCCGCGCGAGAGAGCGTCAAAGAATCCCATTATGCATTCACGACCTTTCCGGTTTCGCGATCGAGTTTTTGCGAGACGACGCGACTGACGCCGTCGGCTTGTATCGAGACGCCATAGAGGACGTCAGCGTCCTCCATAGTACGGCGCTGATGCGAAATGACCAAGAGCTGCGTATCGGAACGCAACACATCGAGCGCGCCGATGAGCTTGGACAGGTTGGCGTCGTCGAGTGCCGCCTCGACCTCGTCCAGCACATAGAACGGCACCGTGCGCGTGCGGTACACGGCAAAGAGCAGGGCGAGCGCCGTCAGGCTCTTCTCGCCGCCCGACATGAGCATCATCTTGGTGATGCGCTTGCCGCGCGGCTGCGCCACGACCTCGATACCCGTCTCGGCAGGATGCTCGGGATCGGTCATCTCCAGATGAGCCTGACCGCCCGGGAAGAGCATAGCGAAGATCCCGCGGAAGTTCGCGTCGACCTTCTCAAACGTCACCAGGAAGGCCTTCCGCATCTTGCGATCAATGGCCACCGTGATCTTGGTGAGCGCCTTGCGCGCGCTCTCCAGATCGGCCAGCTGCTCCTCGATGTAGTCGGCGCGGCGCTTGAGCTGCTCGTACTCCTCCATGGCAACTTGGTTAACGGGACCAAGGTTGTTGATCTGGCGCACAAGCTGGTTGAGCTCGCGCTCGGCGGCATCGCGGTCCGTGGGCGCCGGAAGCATGAGCGCTTCCTCGAGCACCGTCGTGCCATCGGCAGTAATGGCCTTGATGGCAGCCTCGACCTGCACCTCGAGCTTGCCACGCGCGACCTTGAACTCGTTTTGCGTGGCGGAGGCGGTATCGACCCGCTCCTTAGCGTGGGCAACCTCCGCCTTGGCATCCTCGATGGTCTTCTTGAGCGAAGCGGAGTCCGCCTCCTCCAGAGAGGCCTGGTCACGCAGGCGCGCTGCCCAATCCGACGCGCGTTCCAACAGGGCAGAATAGCGTTCGTGCATGGGATCGACGCGCAGGCGCAGCAGCTCGAGCGAGCGCGAAGCCTGGCGTGTTCCGCGGATACGACGGTCGATGCCCTCAAGACGATGCTCCAGGTCGGGCACGCGGCCCTTCAGCGAACGCAGGCGTTCACTCGTCTGGGCTAGGCGAACCTTGGCGTCGGCGAGCTTGCCGGCAGCCTCGGAATCGTCACGGCGAACGCGGTCAAGTTCGTCGTTGGCCTCGGCAATCTGCAAGCCCAGATCGCTTGCCTGCGCACGGGCCTCGTCACGCGAACGGGTGAGCTCGTCCACGCGCGGGCGCGCAGAGCGAACGGCCTCGGAGGCCTGCTCACGGCGCTTGGAGATGCGCACGCGCTCGACCTCGGCATTGTTGGCGCTTTGCTCCAAGCGGCCGATCTCGGAGAGCAGCGAGCGGCGCTCGCCCTCAAGACGGGCGATCTCGCCGGCGGCATCGCCCTCGGCGGCACGCGCTTCCTCAACGGCCGCATTGGCCTCGACGACCTGATCCGACACATGCTCAAACACGGCAGCCAGATCGGGCTCCAGGCCCTCTAACTCGCGAATGCGACGCTTGCGCTCCAGAGCACCCGAAGCCTCGCCGGCATCGAGCCCCACGCGCACCAGGCCGCCACAGCTCACGCGGGCGCCATCGGGAGTCACATAGCTCACGCCGTCAACGACGGGCGCAGCCAGCGCGGCAGCCAAGTCATCAACCACGTAATAGCCGCCGAGCAGGGCCTCGACAACCGGGCCATAACCGGAGCGCACGGACAGACGATCGACCAGACGCGAACCGGCAGCGCCCTTAGCAGCAGCACCGCCGCTCACGTCGCGCGCCACCAGCAGTGCTTCGCCCGAGGCCTTCTTTTGGTCCAGAGCCGCACGACCGGCACGCTCAAGCGTGGCGGCGTCATCAAACAGCAGCGCATCGATATCGCCGGCGAGCAATTGCTCAACCAGGCCCTCAAGCTCGCGCGGGGCCTCGAGCACGTCGCCCAGACGACCCGAGACATCGTCGCCCAGCGCACCCACCAGACGGCTCACGAGCGGCGAGCTGTCGGCCATGCGGGCATCGAGTTTCTTTTGGCTGGCAAGCTCCGAGCGCACCTCGGACAGCTTGTTGCGCGCCTCACTCTCACGATTACGCAGGTCCTTCAGGGCCGCGCGTGCCGTCTCGGTGGCCTCACGCGCATCGGCCTGGGCCTGGCGCGCTTCCTCAAGAGCGCCTTCAAGCTCCTCGGCGCGGTCGCGACGGCTCTCGAGCGAGGCCGTGACCTCCTCGAGCTGTTCATCGATCTGCTCCAGACGCGAGGCATACATGTTGTCCTCGACCTCGGCATTGCTCAAGGAATCCTTCACCTTGGCGAGCTCGAGCGCGGCGTTATCGGCTACGCGCTGCACATCGCGTTGTTCGCGCGTAAGCTTCGAAATCTGATTGTCGAGCGCCACGCGCCGCTCGTGGAGCTCGGCGGCGGCAGGACCAGCGGCGTCGACGTCCTCCTGGGCCTGCATATGCGCACCGGTCACTTCCTCAAGCTGCGCACGCGCGTCCTCAAGCTCCTCGACCACGCGACGACGCTGATGCTCGGAGCTCGAAATCTGACCGCGCATGTCAGACAGGCGCGACACCATGTTGTGGCCCTTTTCTTCGAGCAGGCGCATGTCGGAGTTAATGCGGCCGACCACATCTTGCATATGGCGGCGTTGCTCGCCCAGGTCGCCCACAAACAGGCCCTTTTCCTCGAGCATAACCTGGAGCTTCTCGAGCTCGCGCTCCTTTTCGCCCATGCGGTACTGCGCAAGCTCCAGCTCGGCGGCGCCTTCCTTGGAGCGGCTCTCCAAGTCGTTCCACTGCGACTGCAGCGAACGAAGCTCGTCGACGGCCAGCATCTGCGTAAGTTCGTTCGCGCGAGAGGACAGCTCTTTGTACTTGCGCGCGCGATCGACCTGACGCTCCAGCGGCCGCAGCTGACGGGCGATTTCCTTATTGATGTCGCGGGCACGGGTCAAGTGCTCGTCCATCGATTTAATCTTTTTGAGCGCACGCTCCTTGCGGCGTTTGTGCTTGGAGATGCCGGCGGCCTCCTCGATGAGGGCACGGCGCTCCTCGGGGCGGCTCTGCAAAATGGCGTCGAGCTTGCCCTGGCTGATGATGGAATGCGTATCCTTACCCAGGCCCGAATCGTGCAGGATGTCCTGAATGTCCATCAGGCGGCACGGACTCGAGTTGATGAGGTACTCGCTTTCGCCCGAGCGATACATACGACGGGTGATGGCGACCTCGTCAAAGTCGACGGGCAGCATATGGTCCGAGTTATCGAGCACCAGCGTGACCTCGGCGACACCCACCGGCTTGCGCGCTGACGAGCCCGAGAAGATGACATCCTCCATGGCCTGGCCGCGCAGCTGCTTGGCGCTCTGCTCGCCCAGGACCCACAGAATCGAGTCGGAGATGTTCGATTTTCCCGAGCCGTTGGGACCGACGATGACGGTCAGGCCCGGCTCAAACGTCATATGGGCGCGGTCGGCAAACGACTTGAACCCTTTGAGCGTGAGGGACTTGAGATACACGGTTCCTCGCTTACACGTGCTTCTTATTGAGAATCACGCCGTTGGTGGTGTAGCCCATGCGGTCAAGTGCCTCGAGTGCAGCGGCTCCCTCGGCTTCCTTCTTTGAGGAGCCGGAGCCGCGACCCTGGCGAATACCATCGATCAACACCACGGCGGTAAAGGTGGGCGCATGCGCCGGGCCCTCGGAGCCAACGAGCTTATACGCCGGGGGTTCGTGACCGTCGGCTTGCACGCACTCCTGCAAAAACGACTTGGGGTTCGCAGGATGCTCGGCACGCTCGGAAGCCAAATGCGGCTTAAGCGTACGGTGGATAAACTCCGCTGCGGCATCCCAGCCGGCGTCCAGGTACAGCGCGCCCACGAGCGACTCGTAGACGTTCTCGAGCGCCGAATGCAGGCCGCGCGCACCGGTACCGGTCTCGGAGGCACCAAAGATGATGATGTCGTCGATGCCCAACTCGTGAGAAACCTCGGACAGCGTGGCGCCCGAGACAAGCGACACCTTCAGGCGCGTGAGCTTGCCCTCGTCAAACTCCGGATAGGACTCAAAGAGCGAACGGGCGACGACGGCGCCCAAAATGGAATCGCCCAAGAACTCAAGGCGCTCATAGCTGGCAGAAACCGGCTGGCCCTCGACTGCCGAGGGATGCGTAAGCGCCGCGCGCAGCAGCACCTTATTATTGAACTCATGACCCAGGATTTCCTGGGCACGCGTAAGTCGTTCAGACAAAGCCAAGACCTAGGCCTCCCTGGCGTTTTCGATCGCGTCGACGGCGTCGGCGACAGAGTTGAGCGAGAGCAGAGTCTCGTCATCGATCTCGAGGTTGAACTCGTCCTCGATAGCCGTAACCAGCTGCAGGCGCTCGAGCGAGTTGGCATCGAGATCGTCAAAGGTGGTCTCATCGCTAATTTCGGCAACATCGACGCCCAGAACGTCAGCAGCGACCTCGGCGATCTTGTCGAAGATTTCGGAGCGGTCCATAGCGCTTCCTCTCATAGTGAATGAATACCAAAAGAATGGTACCGCCCGGGCGGTACCAAGACACGGTTCTGATTCTACCCCACGAAGCAGGCCGCGAGGCACATAACAGCGCTCTAACTCGCTCTTACAAAACGATGCCGTCCATGGAGTTGGCGACGTTCTCGACCAGCCCCGCGCGCACGGCTTCGGCCGCCGCGAGCGTACCGTTTTTAACAGCCTCGACCGAGGTGGCGCCATGGCCGATTAGGACCACGCCACGCAGGCCCAAAAGAATCGCACCGCCCTTGGCATCACCAGAGAGCTTGGCCTTAATCTCGCGCATCTGCTTTTTGATGAGCAGCGCGGCGATCTTGGTGCCGAGCGAGGCCATAAAGGCACCCTTGAGTTCCTGCAGCAAAAACTTGGCAGCGCCCTCGGTGGCCTTGAGCGCAATATTGCCCGACATGCCATCGGCAACGACGACATCGAAATTGCCCGAGGTGAGGTCGGTGCCTTCGCAGTTGCCCACAAAGCCGGGAACGGCGGCTTTCATGGCCGGGAAGCAGGCCTTGGTAAAGTTGGAACCCTTCTCGTCCTCGGTGCCATTGGCAAGCAGGCCCACGTGGGGATGCTCGATGCCCAGGACGACGCGGGCATAGGCGCTACCCATCTGGGCAAAACGCACCATGTCATCGACCTCGACATCGGGGTTGGCGCCCATATCGCACAGCACCGTCAGACCGCCGGCGCGATTGGGCAGCGCATTGGTCAGACAGGGACGCACCGGCTGCTTCTTGCCTTCGGCCATATATCTAAACGGCGTCACATAGGCGGTGGCGGCAGCGGTCATGGCACCGGTCGAGCCGGCGGAGAAGAACGCGTCCGCGTTGCCCTTTTTGATGGCGCGGCAGGCAAGCACGATCGACGATTTACGCTTGGTCATCACGGCGCGAATGGGATCGTCATCCATGGCGATAACGTCGGGTGCCTCAAGAGCCTCAACACGTGCATGGGAAGCAGCAAAGGGATTGACGATTTCAGCGGGGCCAGCTGCCAAGACCTCGATATCGGGATCGGCGGCAAGCGCAGCCTCGATACCATCGAGAACAACCTGAGGTTTCTCGTCTCCGCCCACAACGTCTACACAAACGCGAACGTTACTCATATACATGCTCCTTATACAAAAATGGCCGACTCATTGAGCCGGCCATTGTGGTTCCATTTGGAACGGCATCGCATCCAGAGTATACCGTTACTCGGTAACGATAACCTCGCGGTCCTTGTAGAAACCGCAGCTGGGGCACACGTGGTGCGGAAGCTTGACAGCGCCGCAACGGGGGCACGTGGACTGAGCCGCAGCCGAAATCTTCATGTTGGCGGAACGACGGGTGTGAGTGCGGATACGACCCTGCTTTTGTTTAGGTACGGGCATAGTGACCTTCCTTATGAACTATCCAGTGTGGCGATTACGCGCAAGTAGCGATACTACCACAGTTTTACTCATCGAGCTTGAGATTCTTCAATGCTGCAAATGGATTTTCCGTGGCAGCGGCCCATTCTGCCTCTGCCTGTGCGGCGCATTCGCATTGCTCGACGTTGAGATTGCAACCGCAAGTGGGACACAGACCGCGGCAATCGGGCTTGCAGAGCACCACAAACGGCGTGTCCATGACGACCGCGTCGTTGATGGGCTCACCCAGATCGACGATGCGGTCCTCACCCAGGAGCTCGTAGCCGTCCTCGAAGGCCTCGGGATCCTCGGGCTCCTCGAAGAGGTAGAACTCCTCGATCTCGCCGGCGATATCAAACGAAGCGGGCTCCAGGCAACGGTCGCACTCGCCGGTGGCGTGCGCGCGGACCATGCCCGTGAGCAAGACACCGGTACCGGCATTGGTAAAGACAACGTCGTAGTCGATGCCGTCCTGTAGCTGGTACTCCTTCTCGCCCACCGTGTAGGTGGCGACATCGACCTTGCCGGTCAGCGGATACGAATCTCCGGGAAACTCAAGCTGCTCGGAAAGATCGACGGTAACGCTCGGGAACTCAGCCATTACCACTGACCATTCTGTTGGGCGGCACCCTCGTTGAGCTGCTGACGGCAACGGGTAACGGTGCCAGTCAGGCTCTTGAGGTTCTCCTCCAGATGCGTAAAGACCTGCTCTGCATAGTCCTCGGCAGCATAACGCGTCTCGCGCTCGTACTGCTGGGCACGATCGCGGATGTCGTCGGCCTGCTGCTGCGCAAGGCGGACGATCTCCTGCTCACCGGCAATGGTGAGGGCCTGCTGCTGAGCGTCGGCGATGATGGAATCAGCCTGAGCGGCGGCGGAAGCCATAAGCTCCTCGCGCTCCTTAAGGATACGGCGGGACTTCTGCCACTCCTCGGGATAGCTCATGCGGATCTCGTCGAGGATATTGAAGAACACGTCGGCGTCGATGACCTTGAACTGAGCGTTCTTGCCGAAAGGCGGCTTGGCTTCCTCGATCAGCCCTTCGAGCTCATCGACCAAGCTGACGATCCTATCGCCAGGAAAATTCTCGCCCGGCATCCGGTCTCCTTTCATAGGTAACATATCATCGTGCTAGTTTACCACATGCCACCAGGCAATAAAAAACGTCACGAAAAGCGATGTCTGAGCGCTTCGACCACGTTGGGCGGCACAAACGTCGATACATCGCTGCCGAGCGAGGCGATCTGGCGAACGACCGAGCTCGAGATGTAACCGTACTGCGGAGCACTCATGACAAAGATGGACTCCAGCTCGCTATCCAAGCGATAATTGAGGTCGGCCTGCTGCAGCTCATACTCAAAGTCGGTCATGGCGCGCAGGCCCTTGACCACGGCCCCCGCCCCCTGCTCACGTGCGAAGTCGACCAGCAGGCCAGTGAAGGGCAGGACCTCGACGCCGTCGATATCGCCGAGCGCCTCGCGGGCCAGCGCCACGCGCTCATCGAGCATAAACGTGGTGCCTACACCGTTTTTACCTTGCGACTCGGCAACAGCGACGATCACGCTGGGAAAGATGCGGCGGGCACGGCGGATCACATCGATATGGCCAAACGTGATGGGATCGAAGGTGCCCGGGACGATCACGCGGTTGATGGTGTCACTCATGAGCATCCTCCTGAAACGTCGTGGCATCGTTGTTGTCAGCATCGGTGCCGGCGCTATCGCCCTCGCCATCGTTATCGCCGACCCAACGAAGCAGGTCGACCGAGGTAATGCCGTAGCGCTTCTCACGTACAGTCTCAAAGCCTGCCGGATGCGCGCCCGCATCGGCGGCGGCATGCTCAAACAGGGCAAAAGCGCCAGGTGCAAGCAGACCCTGCTGAGCCAGGTTCTGCAGCAGTTCCTCGACCGGCTCGGCACCAAAAGCATAGGGCGGGTCGAGCAGGACCAGATCAAAGGGGCCGCCCGGAACGCGGCCGCGCGAGGCACTCGCCAGCATGTCGCCCGTGACCACGCGCCAACGCGCGCGGTCACGGCAGAGCGACTCGATATTCTTGGTAATGAGCCGCGCGGCGTTGCGATCGATCTCAAACGTCGTGAGCGAGCGGGCCCCACGAGAGAGCATCTCGATACCTAGGGCACCGGAGCCGCCAAAGGCGTCCAGCACACGAACCTCGTCCAGATCGAAGTCGAATGCCGACATGACCATAGATGCGCACGCCTCGCGTACGCGATCAGTCGTGGGGCGGGTGACATCGCGACCACGGGGCTCCTCGATCTTACGACCGCGCCATTCGCCGCCGATGATTCTCATCCTCCGCTGACCTCCTTAAAAATGTGTCGATATCGCATGGCGACCGCATCGCGCAGGGGGCGCGTCGCCACGGAGTCAAGGGTGCAAGCATACCGCAAGAGCTCGACCGCGTCCAAATGGGCCCACTCGATCAGTTCCTCGTCGGCATCCAGGTCGACAAAGCGCAGGGTCACACCACCATGCTGGCGATAACCCAGGATCTCGCCCTCGTGACGCAGACGCAGGTCCATCTGGGCGAGCGTAAAGCCGTCCGAGGTTTTTTCGAGCGATTGCAGACGATCTTGCGCCGCCGATGCGCCGCCGTTGCCCTTGGAGTGCGTCATGACCAGGCACGTGCCCGACACGCCGCCACGGCCCACGCGGCCGCGCAGCTGGTGCAGGGCAGCCAAACCAAAGCGCTCGCCGTTCTCGATGACCATGACGGTGGCGTTGGGCACGTCAACGCCCACCTCGACCACCGTAGTCGAGACGAGCACGTCAATCTCGCCACGCTTAAAGGCATCGATAACCTGGTCCTTCTCCCCCGCTGGCATGCGGCCGTGGAGGCGCTCGATAGTGAGACCCGGCAGCGCCAGACGCAGGCGGTCGAGCTCGGTCGCCGTATCATGCAGCGGCACGGGGACCGTCACGCGGCCCTCCTCGTCGCGAGCGATACCGGGCACGTCCTCCAACTCATCGGCCGAGTCACTCGGCTCCACGAGCGGGCAAATCACGTAGGCCTGCTGACCCTTTTCATGCGCCTCGCGGATGGCTCCATAGGCGAGGTCACGGCTCGACTCGGTGAGTACGCTTGTCGTCACGCCAGCGCCAGGGACGGGCCGATGGCGGATGATGCTCGTGTCCAGATCGCCGTAGACCGAAAGCGCCAGCGTACGCGGGATGGGCGTTGCCGTCATAACGAGTAGATCGGCACCGGGGCCCTTCGCGCGCAGGGCGTTGCGTTGGCCGACGCCAAACCGGTGCTGTTCATCGATGACCACGAGCGACAGATGCTTGAACGTAACGTCATCCGAAAGAACCGCGTGGGTGCCAAAGAGCACGTCAAGCTCGCCCGATTCCAGCTGTGCATGGATGCGCTCGCGCTCTGCGGCCAGCGTGGCACCCGTCAGAAGCGCCCAGGACATGCCGGCCTGCGTGAGCAGAGGGCCGGTCTTATCGGCATATTGGCGCGCCAGCACGCCCGTGGGCGCCATAACGCAGGCCTGCGTACCGCTATCGGCAGCCACAGCCAGCGCGCAAGCGGCAACGGCGGTCTTACCGGTACCGACATCGCCCAGCAGCAGGCGGTTCATCACGCGCCCGCCATCGCACATATCACGCAGGATATCCTGGAACGCGGCCTCCTGCTCGTCGCTCAGCGAAAACGGCAGGGCCTGCTTGAGCGCGGCCAGGTGCTCGCCCGCGGTGTGGGCATAGGGCACCACATCGACCAGGCCGCCATCGTTGCGCAGGCGCAGCGCCAACTGCAGGTAGAGGCACTCCTCGTAGGCAAGCCGTGCGCGCGCGATATCGCGCTCGGCCATACTCGATGGAAAATGGATCGAACGCAACGCGCGGGCATTGCTCATGAGCTTCCGCTTTGCGCGCAGCGGCGCGGGAATCGGATCGAACGGATTGCCGACGACCTCGAGTGCGCCGCTTACGATGCGGCGCATCCACGCCTGGCTCACGCCATCACTCACGTAATGGACCGGCAGGATAGTGCCCGCGGCACGCCCGTCCTCGAGCTTTTCAAAGTGCGGCGAGGCCATCTGCTTAAAACCGTAGGCAAACTCGACCTTTCCCATCACGGCCAGGCGGTAGCCCTGCTTAAGCTGCTGGGCAATCCAGGGCTGGCGGAAAAAGGCGACCTGCAGCACGCCCGTCTCGTCCACCAGCGATACCTCGGTCACCTGCATGCGCGGACGCGGCTGCTTTTGGACGATGCGGTCGACCGTGGCGATGATGGTGCACACGGTACCGATGGGCGCCATCTCGATGGACCACGAACGGGTAAAGTCGAGGTATCGATGAGGGATATGGAGAAGGAGGTCCCCCACCGTCCTAATTCCCAGACGGCGAAGGGCCTCCTCACGTTTACCCGAAACATATTTGAGTCGCGCGATATCCTCGTCGAGCGCATTGCTCTGGGCAAAGCGCTCCGAGACGCGCGGCACGGAGCAGAGCTCGGACATGGGCAGATGCCTACTCGATCGAGAAGATCACGGGATAGAGCGGCTGCTCGCCACGATGGGCGTCAATCTCCAAGTCGGGCTGAGCTTCCTCGATGGCGTCGACGATCTCCTGGAAGGCCTCATCGGACAGCTCCTCGCCGGCCAGAATCGTCAGCGCGTCGCCCTCCTCTTCCTCCTGCATGCGGTTGATGCAGTCGAGCGTGACCTGCTTCACGTCGGAGCCGACCACGTCGATGGAGCCGGCGATGATACCCATGACGTCACCGGAGTGAATCGGAGAACCGTCAGAGGCACTGGAGTCGCGCACGGCGCGGGTGACCTCGCCATCGCGGACCTCGCTGATGGCGTCGACCATGGCGGCGACGGCATCCTCGAGCTCGGAATCGGGCAGGACCGCGAACAGCGCGGAGAAGGCCTGCGGGACGGTCTTGGTGGGAACGACGGCGACCTTCTTGTCGGTGCAGGCTGAAGCAGCAGCCTCAGCGGCCATGCGGATGTTGCCGTTGTTGGGCAGGATGATGACCGAGGTCGCGTTGACCTGGTCCACCGCGCCCAGCAGGTCGGCGGTCGAGGGATTCATAGTCTGGCCACCGGACACGATCACGTCGACGCCGAGGGACTTGAGGATGTCGGCCTCGCCGGAACCGGCGGCAACGGCGACAAAGCCCAGCGCCTTGGCGGGCTCGGCGGCCTTTTCCTGATCCTCGTGGATCTTGGCGGTACGGTCGTGGGCCTCCATCTCCATGTTGTGGATAAAGACCTCATAGATCTGACCGAGCTGCAGCATGTGCTCGAGCACCAGGTTGGGGGTGTTGGAGTGCACATGGATCTTGTAGTCGGGATAGGCGCCCACGAGAAGCTCGCAGTCGCCCATGGAACCCAGGAACTTAAGGCACTCGTCCTCGTCAAACGGGGCGTCGGCCTTAAACAGGAACTCGTTGCAGTAGCGGAACTCCGAGCCCTCCCAATCGTCGTTGGCCTCGATCTCAACGCGACCAAGGGCCGCGTCGCGGGCAGAGACAGCGGAATCAAACGTGGCGGAGAAATCCTCGACAACGGTGCTGCGGCCAAGCGCTGCAGCCACAAAGTTCTCAAGGAAGATGGCGAAGCCAAAGGCGCCGGAGTCGACCACGCCGTTCTCCTTCAGAACGGGCAGCAGGTCGGGCGTGCGGGCGACGGACTGGTACGCCTCGACGACGATAGCATCGAGCGCATCCTCGGCCGAGAACTTCTTCTTCTCGCACTCATCGGCCTTGGTCGAGACATCGCGCAGGACCGTGAGGATCGTGCCCTCGATGGGCTTGCGGACAGCCTGGAAGGCAACCTTGACGGCACGACGGAAGGCGAAGGCAATGTTGGCGGACGTAATAGGCTCGTCGGCAGAGGCAAGACCCTCGGCCACGCCGCGCAGAATCTGCGAGGTGATGACTCCGGAGTTACCGCGGGCACCCATCAGGGAGCCGTGGGTGATGGCGCCGGCGATGGCCTCCATATCGGCATCGGCGGGAAGGGCGGAAAGCTCCTTGGTCACCGAGGCGAGCGTGAGCGACATGTTGGTGCCGGTGTCGCCGTCGGGTACGGGGAAGACGTTGAGCTTGTTGATCTCCTCGGCCTTGTCGGAAACGGCAGCCGCAGCGATCGGAAAACAGGTGCGAATGGTCTTTGCAATCATGGGTATTTGAATCTCCGTTTTCGGATGCTAGTTCAGACGGCTCTTGAGCGCGTCGATATGGATGCCGATCTTAAGGCTGGCGGGATCGATCTGGGCGATCTCCTGCAGGGTAAAGGCAACGGAGCTCGAAAGATTGTGGCAGACGGACTTCATGTTGACGCCGTTCTCGAGCACGACGTGAAGATCGACCGTAAGGCCGTTCTCGTCGGCGGAGACAAGCACGCCCTTGCGGAGGCGCTGACCGGCAAGCAGGCGCACGCTCTCGGCGCCCTGGAGCTGTTCGGCCATACCGACGACGCCATAGCACGTCATCGCGGCATAACCGGCAATATCGGCAATAACGTCGTTCGAGACGCTCAGGCTGCCGTTAATGGTCTCAGACACAAGAATCTCCTTATCTGGTGCTCGCGGCACCATCTCGTGGGAGCAATCATTGGAATATTCTACAACGACCGCGCCATGTTGAGGTGGCGGGCCTCGGGATTACATCCTCGACACGAAATGTTGATACGGTAACGTTCGCGAACAGCGATCGCGGCATGAAAAAACCCGCCGCATAAGCGACGGGTTTTACAACCTGGCTCCCCGGGTAGGACTCGAACCTACAACAGCGCGGTTAACAGCCGCGTGCTCTACCATTGAGCTACCGAGGAATTTAAAACCCAACAGAAAGGGCTGAAAAAATCTGGCTCCCCGGGTAGGACTCGAACCTACAACAGCGCGGTTAACAGCCGCGTGCT
>UQPP01000007.1 GCA_900543025.1 uncultured Collinsella sp. | reverse complement strand
CGCGCTACCCCATCCGTGGCTGGCAGGCAGCCTGGCTCAATTCGCAAACCATGCGTCGCGAACTCAAGCGCCACGAGGCTATCGAGTCCTCAACCGCTAGAACACCCTGGTAACCACCTTTAAGGCTTGACGCTGCGCCGGCCCCAAGCACCCCATCTCGCCCCTCAAGCCGTCGCTCGCGTACCAAAGTACGCGTCGCTCCTCTTTCTGGGCGACCTGGGGCACTTGGAACCGGCTCGCTGCGATGCCATAACATTGACGCCAAAGTGCCAAAACCACCACAAAGGTGCCTTTGTGGTGGTTTTGGCCCGAGATAGCAAGAAACCCGGTACTGCACGAGACAGAACCGGGTTTCTTTAGCAATGCTTGCTTTGCTCAGGCAGTAACTAAAAGTTACTCAGCCAGGAAGTCGCGCTGGATAGCGGGATCAACCTTGATGCCAGGGCCCATGGTGGAAGACACGGAGATGGACTTAACGTACTTGCCCTTAGCAGAAGAGGGCTTGACGCGCAGGATCTCGGTGTACAGGGCAGCGTAGTTCTCGACGAGCTGCTGCTCGGAGAAGGACTTCTTGCCCAGGGGCACGTGGCAGATGCCGTAGCGGTCAGCGCGATACTCAACGCGGCCGGCCTTGAGCTCGGAGACCATCTTGGCGACGTCCATGGTCACGGTGCCGAGCTTGGGGTTCGGCATGAGGCCACGGGGACCAAGGATCTTACCGATGCGGCCAACCTTGGCCATCATGTTCGGCGTAGCGATAGCGGCGTCGAAGTTGATCTCGCCCTTCTGAATCTGGGCGACGAGCTCGTCGGAACCGATGATGTCGGCGCCGGCAGCCTCGGCCTCGCGGGCCTTCTCGCCCTCGGCGAAGACGGCAACACGAACGGTCTTGCCGGTGCCGTGGGGCAGGGAGATGGAGCCGCGGATGTTCTGGTCGGCCTTACGAGTATCGACGCCCAGACGGAAGTGGGCCTCGACGGTCTCGTCGAACTTGGCGGTGTCGAGCTCCTTGATGAGCTTGGCAGCCTGAAGGGGGGTGTAGAGCGTGGCGCGGTCGATCTTCTCGGCAGCGGCGTTATAGCTCTTACCATGCTTAGCCATGTGCATTACCTCCTGTGGTTAAACGGGCGCGAGCCCTCCCACATCGTATCGTGTGCCCTATTGCACACATTTAACGGGCGCCCCGGTCGGAGCACCCGTCGTTACCATAAGAAATCGCTACTCAGCGATGGTGACGCCCATGGAACGGGCGGTACCGGCGATGATCTTCTTGGCGGCGTCAATGTCGTTGGCATTGAGGTCCGGCATCTTGATCTCGGCGATCTTGGTGAGCTGCTCCTGGGAGAGCTGACCAACCTTGTCGGCCTGGGGCTTAGCGGAACCAGACTTGAGGTTCAGCTCCTTCTTGATGAGGTGAGCCGCCGGCGGGGTCTTGGTGATGAAGGAGAAGGACTTATCCTCGTAGACAGAGATCTCAACGGGGATGATGTCGCCCTTCTTGTCCTGCGTCTCGGCGTTAAAGGCCTGGCAGAACTGCATGATGTTCACGCCAGCAGCGCCCAAGGCGGGGCCGACGGGAGGAGCGGGGTTAGCTGCACCAGCAGGAATCTGGAGCTTAATGACGTTGGCAACCTTCTTCTCAGCCATGGTCATTCCTTTCGAATCACGAGTGTGAAGTACTTGCTATATCGTAAGCACGCACGTGTTAGAAGCACTCCTGAGATGAGCAGTCACAGAAGAAGCACGCTCGCGCGAACGGACGAAAACTTAAGCGATGACAGCGACCTGGTTAAAGTCGAGCTCGACCGGCGTCTCGCGGCCAAAGATCATCAGCGTGACCTTGAGCTTGCCAGCCTCGGTGTTAACCTCGGAGACCTTGCCATCAAAGTCGGTAAGCGGGCCATCGGTGACACGGACGGACGTGCCGACCTGAATATCAACCGAGGTGCGCTTGGGCGAATCGCCCTTACCGGGACGACGAGTCATCTTGTTGTACTCGTCACGGGAAAGCGGAGCGGGCTTGCCGTTGCCGCCTAGGAAACCGGTGACGCCGGGCGTGTTGCGAACACACGTCCAAGCATCGTCATCCATCTCCATGCGGACCAGGACATAACCCGGGAAGATCTTGGAATCCTTGGTCTCGCGCTTGCCACCCTCTTTGATCTCGGTGACGCGCTCCATAGGAATCTCGATATCAAAGATACGGTCCTGCATGCCCATGGTCTCGATACGATGCTCGAGATCGGACTTTACGCGGTTCTCGTATCCGGAGTAAGTGTGAACGACGTACCAACGCTTAGACATGGTTTAGCCCCTCAATCCAGAGAACAGAGCAAGAGCCTCGCCAAAGCCAGCATCGAGCAGAGCGATGACGACGCCGACGACGACCAGAGAAGCGCAAACGACGACCGAGTAGTTCACGAGCTCCTTCTTATCGGGCCACGTGACACGCTTCATCTCGGACTTGACCGAAGCGAAATACTTCTTGGTGCGGGCGAAGAAACCAGGCTTCTCGTTCTTCTTGGACTTCGCAGCCTTCTCGTTCTTCTTGGCAACGGCCTTCTTGGCCTCAACCTTGGAGTTGGCGGCAGCGCTGTTGGCAGGTGCCGGCTGCTGAGCCTTCTTCTTGTTCTTCTTGTTGGCCATTTGGGTTACCTCCGCGCAATGCGCTTATACATGAGTAAACCGTAAGCCCCCAAGTGGGAGCTTACGGAATAATGACTGGCACGCCAGGAAGGACTCGAACCCTCAACACTCGGTTTTGGAGACCGATGCTCTACCAATTGAACTACTGGCGTATGTGACTAGAGACTAGCGAGTCTCTTTGTGCAGCGTGTGGTGACGGCACCAGGGGCAATACTTCTTGATCTCCATACGATCAGGCATGGTCGACTTGTTCTTGGTGGTCGTATAGTTGCGGCGCTTGCACTCAGTGCACGCAAGAGTAACTAGAGTACGCATGTATCCTGAACCTTTCATTTCCGCCCCGTACGGGCACGAGTTGTTACTTTATCAGCTCCACGTAAGTGCTGTCAATGAAAACCTCGAGTCAATTGGTTCTCGGTGGATCCATTCATATTTGGAACACATCAATGAAGCCATCGAGAGCTAATCGACGGTGCATCCAGGACCATTATCGATCCTCTCGACACCAGCAACGGCTCAATATCCATTGCAGAAAAGAACCCGGCACCCATATAAGTGCCGGGTTCTCTAAGTCAGCTATATCAAAGAGCTAATTTACTCAATGATCGTAGAGACGATGCCCGAACCGACGGTGTGGCCACCCTCGCGGATAGCGAAGCGCAGGCCCTCCTCCATGGCGATCGGGTGGATGAGGTCGCCCTCGATGGTGATGTGGTCACCAGGCATAGCCATCTCGGTGCCCTCGGGGAGCTTGACCGTACCGGTAACGTCGGTGGTACGGAAGTAGAACTGAGGACGATAACCATCGAAGAACGGGGTATGACGGCCGCCCTCCTCCTTGGTCAGAACGTAGATCTCGCCGGTGAACTTGGTGTGCGGGGTAACCGAACCGGGCTTGCAGAGAACCTGGCCGCGCTCGATGTCCTCGCGCTTGATGCCGCGGAGCAGCAGACCGACGTTGTCGCCAGCCTCGCAGAAGTCCATGGACTTACGGAACATCTCGATACCGGTAACGACGGTGTTCTGGGTATCCTTGATGCCGACGATCTCGACGGGCTCGTTGAGCTTGAGCTCACCGCGCTCGACACGGCCGGTAGCAACGGTACCACGGCCGGAGATGGTCATAACGTCCTCAACGGCCATCAGGAACGGGAGGTCGTTGTTACGAGCAGGCGTCGGGATGTACTCGTCGACGGCCTTCATGAGCTCGCGAATGGCGTCCATCCACTTGGCATCGCCCTCGAGAGCGCCCAGAGCGGAACCACGGATGACGGGGATATCGTCGCCGGGGAAATCGTACTCGGAGAGGAGCTCACGGGTCTCCATCTCGACGAGGTCGATGAGCTCGTCATCGTCGACCATGTCGCACTTGTTCAGGAAGACGACGATGTAGGGAACGCCGACCTGACGGGCGAGCAGGATGTGCTCGCGAGTCTGAGCCATGGGGCCGTCGGTAGCGGCGATGACCAGGATGGCGCCGTCCATCTGAGCAGCGCCGGAGATCATGTTCTTGACGTAGTCAGCGTGGCCCGGGCAGTCAACGTGAGCGTAGTGACGGGCAGCAGTCTCGTACTCAACGTGGGAGACGGAGATCGTAATGCCGCGCTCGCGCTCCTCGGGAGCCTTGTCGATGTTCTCGAACGCAGTGAAGTCAGCCTTGCAGCCCTCGGTCTCAGAGAGAACCTTGGTGATGGCGGCGGTCAGCGTGGTCTTGCCGTGGTCGACGTGACCAATGGTGCCGATGTTAACATGCGGCTTAGTGCGCTCAAACTTCTCTTTGGCCATAAAGCCCTCCTCTTAACAGGTCGTCCCCGGACGGGACTTTGCCTTTATACCATAGTGGCCTCTCAACATACTATTGAGAAGCCACCGTGTTACCTATGGTAGCGGTGACTGGATTCGAACCAGTGACGCCACGGGTATGAACCGTGTGCTCTAACCAACTGAGCTACACCGCCGGATGGAGCCTGCAACCAGACTTGAACTGGTGACCTCTTCGTTACCAACGAAGTGCTCTACCGACTGAGCTATACAGGCACTTGACGGGTGGGAGCTATAGGATTCGAACCTATGTAGGCAGAGCCAACGGGTTTACAGCCCGTCCCCATTAACCACTCGGGCAAACTCCCAATCGTTCAAGTATCCGCAGGTTCTTTGGTCTTTTGGACCGCCGCCCCCGCGAACGAAAAAGATAATACGATGCAACCTTAGGGGCTGTCAACGAAAACCTCTAGATACACGGTGCCGGGCGTATCTATATGCCTTTGACCTGCGTTTTTGTTGAGTTTAGATATGAAGGGCGGTGGATTTCGCTGCGCTGGTGACATTTCCCAAGGGAACACTTTGGCACGGTGGAGTACGCCTACAGCATCGACCTTTGATAACGACCCTCTTGCACTATTACATAGGTTGCGATCGGACTTTTCCGGCACGAACGGGCGTGGATTTTCTCCCGTTTGAAATCGAGCGTGGATAATCTCCCTCTTTTAGCACGGCTTCGAACCCAAAGTGGCAGATTATCCACACTCATTCATTAGGCGGGAGATTTTCCACGCTCGTACGTCCAGAAATCCACGCTCAAGGTAAACGGCTGGGCCCGCTCCCGCCTTTGTCTCTATCTGTAACATTTAGAGAACATTTTCTCCCCTATCTGTTACAGATCGAGATGTTTCGCAGAGACCCTGGCTTACGTCTCATTCTGTAACAGTACGAACGGTTTTCCGCCCCTTCGTGTTACAGATCGAGACACTTATCTATTCTCGCCTTACATCCACGACATCTGCCCAGTCAATAACGTCGTAGTCATCATCGCTTCGCCAGACGACACACTTGGGTCGTGAATCCGCTTGGGCTGCATCGTCCCTCGCCACTTGTGGACGACTCGCAAAGAAGCGCCCAAGCTCAGCTCGCGGCAAGATAATCCCTTGCACGCTCCCGCCACCCGCAAGACACACACGCGCCCAGCGACCAGCCTTTTCATATAAGAGCCAATTGGCAACCTGCGAAGATCTGCCCTCAGGCACTTTATCCCCTGGAATATCAGGAACAAACATGGGGTCGACCTCCTCCAGTTGAGCAAAGCCCATCCCCTCCAAACGCGAACCAAGTTTTTCCTTAGCGTAACCGCTCAGCTCGCGCTTGATCATGCCTGCAATACGCCGGGCCGTCCTACCATGGGGATCAAACCGGCTGCATCCGCGCTCATAGGCAGCCAGCGCATCCATAAGCACGTAGACCTCGCTCAAATTGAGCGGCAACGCCAGCGGGTGTACCGAAGACCTGAATTCGCCGCGATACCCAAACTCCTCGGCTACGCACATGCCGCCGATACGCACGCCATCGCGAATCCTGGCACGGCGCTCCCCCACCGCGTTCTTGCTGCACAGCAAAACGTTATAGGCGATGTCTTCCTGCGAACGCTCTTCGTGGGAAACGGTGAGCATAATCAGGTCTGCCTCTTCACCGCCAATAAAGGAATCCTTGAGCTCGTAGCCCTTCATGCCTTTGTTAGGCGGCTCAGCTGCAAGCAGCGCAAAAAGCTCGTGCACCTGATGGTAGAGCGCTAGGCGTCCCTCCAAATATGGACCATCGGGTCCATTTGCATACGCCTTGATATGCATCCGCAAGGCCCCCGTGTCGACGGGCGCTACCGCCATCTGGCTAATAGCATATCCCTCGCCTGGACGGGAAATCATATCGTTGAGCTCGACCGCATCTGGCATGTTTCTTTTTATGTACTGTCCAAGCAGCATTGGCGGCGCCCGCCTTTCTAATCTTTAACCTATCGATTTTTTCTCTTCGAGTCCATCTCAAGATAGCGTTGGATTTTGTCGAGCGACAAATTGGTCCGGCCCAGGGACTCTGCCGCCGTCAAAATCTTCTGTGCAAGATTTGATCCAAAGTAGTAAATCACATCTCCATTGGCGATGCGCTCAACGTATTCGTCTCCAATCTTATTAATAAGGGAGAAAAACTCAGGGCACAGCATGGGATAACGCTCAGCTATTTCCGTAATCCCCGCATGGCCAAAATCGGCAACGTCCTCGCACTGCCGCTCAAGATCTTCGATACCGTGGCCATTAAGGCCGCGCCCGCAGGAAAAAGCAAGGCCGCGAGACAGGGCAGTTTTGACGCGTTGCCCCTGCTCGTCCGATAGCTTTCCACCCAGCAGAGCTCGCATCATGATCTGGCAGCAAGCGTACGTAGGTCGATAGAGAAAATCGACACGTGCATCACTGGGCATATGGCAATCGCTGCTCAGAGGAAAACAACCGTCTTCTCGTTGCGACTCGAGAATGACATCGAGGGACTCGCGCCAATCCGGATCGTTATCCAAGCCATAATCGCGAAAGTAGCGCAGTAGCTGCATCTCCATATCCATGGCACGGATGCTGATGATCGGCTTATTTGTTGCCCTGTCCTTGCCGGCAATGTCGCAAAGAGAGTAAATCATGGTCTTTTTTCCTTTCCGTAGACCCTATGCCAACGATTTCCTTTCGTTGGCTTTGTTGACTCCATTCTCTTTTACAAAGCTATATCCAACGACCAAGCATTGCTTGGTTATTGCAGGTGACGGGAAAATGGAGCCAGACCACGTAGGCGCCTACCTAAAAAGAAACGGACCCTGTCCCACAAGGGAACAGAGCCCGAAACTCTCATGGAGCCAGTGACAGGAAGTCCGCGTATTCGCTTCGCGAATCCGCTCCGGCTTCGGATGCCTGCCGGCATCCTTGCCCGCTCGCTACGAACGCTCCGCGTTCGCTTGACGCTCGCGCCCTCGCAGGTTCGATTCCGGCACATACAAGAAACGGGCCCTGTCCCACAAGGGAGCAGAACCCGAAACTCTCATGGAGCCAGTGACAGGAATCGAACCTGCAACCCACTGATTACAAATCAGTTGCGCTACCGTTGCGCCACACTGGCACACTTGGCGCTTTCGCGCGAAGCCTGTTTAGAATAAAGGAATTGCGGACGAGGCGCAACAGACCCTTTGACCGACCACATCTCAAAACTATTCGTCAGAACGAATAGTTTTTATTACAATGAAGAAGATAAAACTATTCGTTCTGGCGAAGGGTTTCGCGATGTTGACTACCAAGGAAGCAGCCGAGCTGCTCGGCATCAGCCCGCGCAGGGTGCAGGAGCTCATTAAGAACGGCGCGCTGACCGCCCGCAAGGCTTCTGGCGTGTGGCTCATCGACAAAGACAGCGTAGACGCGCGACTCCGCTCCGCAACCAAAAGAGGGGGACGACCTCGTCGTGGGCATGGGAAAAGCGAAGTCGCATTTACCCTCATGAACCGCACGTACGAAGTCGCTCAGCTGGTCTACAGCACATCGCGAAAAGACTTTACCCACATCGGTGCCGACATCGATTACGCCCACGCCCCTATTGGAGTATTTGGCCCTAATAGTCCCGTGTCGCTCGACTCTTTCCGCATTTGGTGGCGAGGCCGCGGTATCCCGCTCGCGCGCATTGGGCTTGCATCCCTGTTGGCAGAAGCAGCAGTCGATGTTCCCGACGAACTCATCCAGCGAAATCTCGGCCTCTCCCTATCCGACCAGTATTGGATTAGACCCCAAGATTCCGGTCTCGCGTGGGAGGATATTAACTTCTTCAATAATGCTTTTGACGACGTCTCTCTGTCCATCGCTCCCTTCGCCCCAGAGGGCAAAGCAGCCGCCGCAAAGCCCGATAACACCTCGGACGGCAATCTTCAAAAGTATTGGACATGCGAGGGCGGGCGTCGAATTCTGCATAAGGCAGGAGCGCACCTGAACCAAGAACCATATAACGAGCTGGTAGCGACCGCGCTCCATCGTCGCATCCTAAACGTCTGCGATTATGTGCCTTACTCGCTCGAGGGCACGGGCACTTCCGCCTTGAGCATATGCGATGTCTTCTTAACTGATGAAGAAGAGTATGTCCCTGCGTTCAATGTAAACCAGTACGCAAACGCAGATGAACGGCTAATCGACTACGAGCGATATGTAGCAAACTGCGAGGAGCTCGGGGTGACAGGCGTCAAGGACGCCCTTGACCGCATGATCGTATGCGATGACATCATTGCCAACTACGATCGTCATTGGCGCAACTTCGGCCTCGTGCGAAACGTCAACTCACTGGTCTGCAGACCAGCCCCCATCTTCGATTCGGGCTCATCACTCTGGTGCAACATATCACTAGAGGAGCTTAGGGCGGGAGAGCACAGTTTTACCAGCGCACAATTTCATTCAAGCCCCGCCAAACAAATGTTGCTCGTCGAGGACATGGGCTGGTTTGACGGCGACAAACTCGAAGGCTTCGTTGACGAGGCAATCGAGATTCTGTCCAGAAA
This sequence comes from uncultured Collinsella sp., assembly GCA_900543025.1. Lineage (GTDB taxonomy): Bacteria > Actinomycetota > Coriobacteriia > Coriobacteriales > Coriobacteriaceae > Collinsella. The sequence goes on along the minus strand of UQPP01000007.1, from coordinate 53,024 downwards.
CGACGCACTCACGGCAAGGCTGCCATATCTAAAAGAGGCGCTTACATGGCGCCTCCGTAGAATGATCGACATCGCTGAATGGAGTTAGCGAGACAGCGTCGCGCCGTCAGCTCCCCTATCTCCCGCGCAGGGCCTTGAGCTTGGCCAGGGCATCGGGGCTCAGGCGGCTGCCCAGGGTCATCTTGATCTGCGGAGCTTCCTCTGCCTCGTGAACGTCGTTATCGATCTGTTTGATCTCGTCCACCAGCATGCGGCTCGAGATGCGCGTAACGCCCTTGCCCATGACGACGGCCTGGATTGTGCCGTCGCTCGATACCACGGAGCATGCGCGGCCTTCCTCGCGCGCCTCGATGCAGAGCTTTTGCACCACGGTATCGGCTGAAACACCCGTCGGCGAGAACTCGATGCGCACGCCGCGGGCCGGCAGGTTGGGACGTTCACTGGAGATATTGCCCGCGCCGTCAAACACGATCACGGCCTCGTAACGGCCCTGGGCAAAGGCAGCAACGTCGTTGATGAGGGCGGTGCGCGCCATATCGTGGACGTCGCTGGAATACGGATCGTCGGAATGGTCGTACACGAGCTTTTCGTAGCGCGGCGTGCAGTGGATCACGTTGTAACCGTCGACCACCAGCAGCTCGGGCTTGTTGGAGTGCACCGTCGAGACTGGGTCGGCGATAGCCTGCGCAAACGCATTGCCGCCCACGCCGTAGGTCGCGGCCGAAACAATCGGCTTGGCCGAGCCCTCGCCAAAGCGCTTGGCCTTGGACTTGGCACGGTTCTTCTTGGACATGCGCTACTCCTCCCCCATGAGCTCGCCGGCGTTGCGGCGCAGCCACTCAAAGCAGAGGGCCGTAGTCGCCTGGGCAACATTGAGGCTCTCGGTCATGCCGCGCTGGGGAAGCTTGGTCAAAAAGTCGCATTTCTCGAGCACTAGACGCGAGATGCCGTCGCCCTCGGAGCCCATGACGAGCGCCACGCGACCCTCGAAGGGAGCATCCCAGCAACTGCCTTCGGCGTGCTCAGAGGCACCGCCCACCCAAAAGCCAGCGGCCTTGAGGTCATCGAGCGCACGGGCGATGTTAGGCACCTGCGCGATAGGCAGATGCATGACGGCGCCGGCTGAAGTCTTGTAGCTGCCCACGGTCACGCCGGCGGCACGCTTGTTGGCGATGATGACGCCGGCCGCGCCCACAACCTCGGCGGAGCGCACGATGGCGCCAAAGTTGCCGTCGTCAGTCACGTGGTCGAGCACCACGACAAGTGCCGGGCCCTCGCCTGCGCGGTCGAGAATATCGGCGACATCGGCATAGGGGAAGTTGCCAACCTCGAGCGCGATGCCCTGGTGGGCGCCATGGCTCGACAGCGCGTCGAGCTGCGCGCGCGGCACATACTTAATGCGGACACCCGCGGCGTTGAGGTCGTCGACCAGGCGCGACAAGGCGGCATCGCGCTCCCCGCCCTCGGCAATGAGCGCGCACTTGATGGGAAAACCAGTGCGTAGCGCCTCGGCGGCAGCACGACGACCTTCGATAAACTCGCCCTTGGGAGCCTGGACAGCGTCGCGGTTGCGATCGCGCTGCGGACGTGCGGCCTGAGTGCGATCACGCTGGCCCTTGGGAGCGGCAGCACGGTCATTGCGGCGAATCGGACGCGAGCCAGAAGCGGCCTGCTTGCCGCCACGAGGCGCACGCTTGCGATTGTCGGCCATAAAACGGCCTCCTTAAATAGATAACGAACAAGAATCGACCGTCCGAGCCACGGCACCTTGCCTTTCAATCGTCGGGCATGACCACCAGGTCTATGCCCTCCTCTTTCAAGGCAATCTGCCGCACCTCGAACGGTCGACAAATACTAGAGACTCTTAATACGAGTGCCGGCGGCGGTATCCTCGATCGTCAGCCCGAGGTCCTTGAGCTGGTCGCGGATGGCGTCGGCCAGATCCCAGTTCTTGGCGGCGCGGGCCTCGGCGCGGGCCTCGAGAATCTTGGCAGCGGCCTCGTCCACGTCGTCGCCCGCGTAGGCGACCAGGCCGGCGGCAACGCCTAGCAGACCCAGCGGCAGCTCGACCTTGGGCTCGGGGAGCTCAACGCCAAGCGTATCGAGCAGCTCGGCCAGCGTGTCGGCGGCGGCAAGCGCGGCGGCCTTGTCGGCAGCGTCGCCCGCCTGCTCCAGGTACTGGTTGCACTCGGTCACAAAGCCAAAGACGGCACCCATGGCGCCAGCGGTGTTAAAGTCGTCGTCCATGCACTCCTTAAAGGCGGCACGAGTCTCAGCGGCCTTGGCGGCAAATGCCTCGGCGGCAGCCACATCGGCATCGGCCGTCGCATGGTTCGCGGCCCAGCGCAGGTTCTCGACCGTACCGGCGATACGCGTGAGCGAGTTCTCGGCACCCTCCAGGCGCTCCCAAGAAAAGTCGAGCGGCGAGCGATAGCTCGTCTGCAGCATCAGCAGGCGCAGGGCGGCAGCGGAGTGCTGCTCGAGGACCTCGGCCAGCGTAAAGAAGTTGCCGAGCGACTTGGACATCTTCTCGCCGTCTACCAGCAGCATGCCCGTGTGCATCCAGGTGTTGGAGAAGCCCTGGTGCCAGGCGCAGGTGGCCTGAGCGCACTCGTTCTCGTGATGCGGGAAGGCAAGGTCGGAGCCGCCGCCGTGGATGTCGATCGGAGTGCCCAGGTAGCGATGCACCATGGCGGCGCACTCGGTGTGCCAACCGGGACGGCCCTCGCCCCAGGGGCTCGGCCAGCTGGGCTCGCCGGGCTTGGCGGCCTTCCACAGGGCAAAGTCGAGCGGGTCGTTCTTGTCCTCGTTCTCCTCAATGCGTGCGCCAACCATAAGGTCGTCGATGTTGCGGCCCGAGACCTGACCATAGTTGGGATCGCTGCGCACGGCAAAGTACACATCGCCGTTATCGGCTGCGTAAGCGTGGCCCTGCTCGATAAGCGTCTTGATCATGGCGATCATGGGGCCGATCTCCTTGGTGGCGCGGGGGCGCACATCGGGATCGAGCACGTTGGCGGCGCGCATGACGCCGATGAACTTGTCGGAGAACTCTGTCGCGACCTCGGCGGCAGTGCGGCCCTGCTCGTTGGCGCGCTTGATGATCTTGTCATCGACATCGGTGAGGTTCTGGGCAAACGTGACCTCGTAGCCGCTCGCGATGAGCCAGCGACGAATCACGTCAAAGCTAATGAACGTGCGGGCATTGCCGATGTGAATGTTGTCATAGACCGTGGGGCCGCACACGTACATGCGGACCTTGCCGGACTCGATGGGCTGGAACTCTTCCTTTTTATGGGTAGCGCTGTTGTAGATACGCATTCGTTACTCCTTAACGGTTTTCTGTAGCAGGCAGACGGCCCAGGCGCCGATTCCCTCGCCCTGGCCTTCCCAACCGAGCCTTTCGGTCGTAGTGGCGGCGACGCCCACGTTTTCGACATCGACGCCCAGGGCATGGGCGAGGTTGGCGCGCATGGCATCGCGGTGCGGGGTGATCTTGGGTTGCTGACAGGCAATGGTGCAATCGGCATCGACAAACTCAAAGCCCAGCTCGCGCGCATAGTCCATCACGCGGGCAAGCAGCACCATCGAATCGGCACCCTCGTAGGCGGGATCGGTGTCGGGGAATAGCTTGCCGATGTCTCCCCCGCGGCAGGCGCCCAGAATGGCGTCGGCCAAGGCGTGCGCGAGCACATCGGCATCCGAGTGGCCCAGCAGGCCGCGCTCGTAGGGAATGTCGACACCGCCGATGATACATCGACGCCCCTCCACCAGACGGTGGACGTCGTAGCCATGGCCAATGCGCAGGTTACTGAACATGGGGAAGGTCCTCTCCCTCGGCCATGCGGCCAAGCAGAATCGCGGTTACGGGACGCAAGTCCTCGGGCACCGTCACCTTAAGGTTATCGCGCGGGCTCTGGACGCAGCGGACGCGCCCACCCATGCGCTCGACCAGCGACGAATCATCGGTGCCGATAAAGCCCTCGGCAATGGCTGCAGCGTGGGCGCGCTTCATAGCATCGACGCTAAAGATCTGCGGCGTCTGTGCAGCCCAATAGAGCTCGCGCGGCGGCGTCTCGACGATATTATCGCCGTCAACGATCTTGAGCGTGTCGATCGCGGGCTGGCCGCACACGACACCGTCGAGAGCACGGTCGCTCACGAGCACGTCGATAGCGTGGTCGATGGCCTCGGTCGTAATGAGCGGACGAGCGCCATCGTGAATGGCGACGTATTCAAAGCCCGCCGGCACCGCGTGCACGCCGGCACGGGTGGAGTCCTGGCGGGTATCGCCGGCATCGGCAAAGCTGATGGGCGTGTCATAGTCAAACGGGTCGATGGCCAGGCGGCGCATCTCGGCACGACGCTCGGCAGGGCAAACCACGACGATGTGGCCGACCTTATCGCTCCGATCGAACGCGCGGATGGACCAGCTCATGAGCGGACGGCCCGCCACGTTAACGAGCTGCTTGCCACCGGGGTTACCAAAGCGCTGGCCGCTGCCGCCGGCAACGACCACGGCGCATACGGGCGCCATTATGCGTTCCCCTGTTTGGTGCCCTTCATGCGGTACAGAGAGTCCGCAAGAATGGCAGGGTTGTTGACGCCAAAGTCGCCCAGGCGCTCCGGATCCTCGCTGATGTCATCCATGAGCTCCTGCAGCGAGCCGTACTCGTCGACGATCTTCTCGGCCACGCCGTCGCGCACGACGGACACACGCGAAAGCGTGCGCAGGCCAAGCGGTGTCATGACGGAGTCCTCGTCCAGGTCGTCATAGCCCAGAACTGCCGCCACGTGCTGCGGGTCGGACAGGTCCTTAGGCGTCATCCGGCTCAGCTCGGCGCGGATCTTCTCGGCGTTGGCCTCGGAGGAATCGCTCGCGTAGTCGCGGATCATCAGATCGTATTCGGTATCCATGCTGGAGCCCGCGAGCTGCTCGAGCTGCATCTGCACGAGCTTGCCCTGGTTACCCAGCTTGACGATGCAATCCTTAAGCTCGGTCTTTGCCTGTTGCATGATCTCGAAACTCGAGAAGATGCCGGTGATGTCGGCGAGCGTGACGTAGTCGTCGAGCTCGAGGGCCGTCAGGCGCAGCAGGGAGCGATCGAGCGACTGACGGGTAGTCTGGAGCGTGGCGACGAGCTGGTTGACCGAGCTCATGATGGTAGTGACGGGCTGGATCTCGTAACTCTTGCCGTGGACGTACACGTTGACGACGGCGCGACGGGCCGAGACCGAGATCACGATGGCGTCGGTGAGCACCGACATGCGAGCGGCGGTGCGGTGACGCATGCCCGTCTCGCTCGTGGCGAGCGAGGGATCGGGATTGAGGTGGAAGTTGGCGCGCAGGATCTGGGTGAGGTCGCCATCGATAACGATGGCACCGTCCATCTTGGAAAGCTCGAACAGGCGGTTCGAGGTAAACGAAATGTTGAGCGGGAAGCCGTCGTTACCGGCAGCGAGCACGTTTTCGGTGTCGCCGACGCAGATAAGGGCACCCAGGTGACCGGCAATGATCATGTCGAGGGCGGTGCGGATCGGCTGGCCAGGTGCCGTCAGGCGAATGGCCTGTTCCATACGCTTTTGCAGCTCGTTCTTATCCAAGGCATCGCTCCCATCGTATACGCTCCATAAACGTCAATAAGTTTCTCACGGTTTGCCCCTGTGACGCCCGCAAAATCCGATGCTTACAGAATGAGCGAACACAGCTGAGAGCCCCAATCCAAATGAGCTGCTTATGTGGTAGCATCGGGATTCGCATAAATGAGGGAGTAGTCGCGTGACCGGGTTCGCCTCCGGTGGCGCGGCAAGTCAACATACTGGCCGATGCGGTCTGGCTTGCCTTAATGAACGAGACTCGTGGCTGTGCGCACAACGCGTACGCCACGGGTCTTTTTTGTTACTCCCCCAAGAGGTACACGCGGGCCCGCCCGCAGAGAGGGAGCCAGACTATGGGACTCGCAGAGCTCGTATTGCTCGCTATCGGCCTTTCGATGGACGCCTTTGCCGTATCCATCTGCAAGGGCCTTGGCATGAAGAAGATCAACCTTAAGGTCGCCGTAGTGCTCGGCCTGTTCTTTGGCGGCTTCCAGGCCGGCATGCCCGTAATCGGATGGGCGCTCGGCAGTCAATTCATGAGCATCATCGGACCCATCGACCATTGGATCGCCTTTATCCTGCTCGCCTTTATCGGCGGCAAGATGCTGTGGGAAGCCTTTACTGAGGACGAGAACGAAGGCGACGGCAAGGATGCCGAAAAGATCGACCTGGGCGAATATCTAATCCTTGCCATCGCCACCTCGATTGACGCGCTTGCCGTGGGCATCTCGTTTGCCGCGCTCTCGGTCGATATCGTTCCCGCCGTGTCGCTCATTGGCATCACGACCTTTGTCTTCTCCGTTGCCGGCGTAGCGATCGGCCACACCTTTGGCGCGCGCTACGAAAAGCCCGCCACCATCGTGGGTGGCGTCGTACTCGTCCTCATCGGGCTTAAGATCTTGCTTGAGCATTTGGGGATTTTGGCGCTGTAGTGCCAAACACAATCGCTCAAAACTAAACGCCAGTACAAGGCCTCATGCAGAGTTTTGCATGAGGCCTTTTCATGCAGACTTTTGCATGTCATACTAGGATGCAAAAGTCTGCACGTTAGGAGATCGCCGTGGATACCCTTCCCATCACCACACCGCGCCAAGCTGGCATCTACGTGCGCCAGGCACGCGAGACTCAGGGTCTCACCCGTGCCGCCCTCGCTAAAAAGGCCGGTGTTTCGGAACGCCTGCTCGCATCGCTCGAGCTGGGAGATGCCACGGGCATTCGGCTCGACAAGCTGTTGGCGGTTTTCGGTGCTCTTGGACTGGTGCTCGCCGCTCAAGGGGATATCGACGAATCGAAAAACGAGCAACCAGTCGACGCCCCGCATGCTGATTTGCAACCTCATAGCACCCCCAGGCGCCATCACGCTCAACGTTTTCACCATCGCAACCGTCGCAGCGCAGCCATTCCGGCTCTCGCAGATGTCCCCTTTACGTCCGAGCTCTACGACAAGGCCTTCGCCGATTTCGCCATGTCCAATCTCGGAGTCTCGATTGCCACAAACCCATCTGCCCAAACAAGGCCCAAAGGGAGGTAGCCAATGGCCAGCAAAACGCTTCGGACCATTATTTGCGGCGTACCTGCGGGAACGCTCACGCAAGATGAGAACGGTCTTGTCAACTTTGCCTACGATCATGACTATGACGGGCCGGCCCTATCGACAAACATACCCGTATCAAATCGCATATACGGCCAACAGGTCATGAATCCGTACTTGTTTGGTCTTCTGCCTGACAGCGAGGACCAGCGAAAAGCGATCGCCGTCGAATTCGACACCAGGCCCAACAATCCCGTTGCGCTGCTCAGCCATATCGGACTCGACTGTCCGGGCGGAGTACAGTTTTGTGTCGAAGAAGACGTCGACGCCGTCCTGCATCGCGACGGCGAATACCGCCCTATAGACGACCACGATATTGCCCTCCGTCTCAAGTCGATCAGAGATGACCGCGATGCATCGTGGATGGGTCTAGATGAAAGTTGGTCACTTGGAGGCAATCAGGGCAAGTTCGCTCTCGCACTCATGGACGGTCGCTGGTGCGAATGCATGGGGTCCTCGCCCACGACGCATATTTTCAAAAATGGCGTTATCGGTTTTAAACTCGAGGCTCTCAATGAGTTTGTCTGCATGAAAAGCGCCCAGCGCGCCGGCATCGCAACGGCAAACGTCGAATATCGTATGTTTGAGGACGAACCTGCCCTCATTGTTGAGCGCTATGACCGCGTGAAAGTCAAAGACGGAACGATCAGGCGCCTACATCAAGAAGACCTCTGTCAGGCACTTGGGGTGATGCCCGCCCAAAAGTACACGGCAGACGGCGGCCCGACCACACGCGACATTCAAGAGCTCCTCGTAAATACGAGCCACCATCAACTTAACCTGTATCTGTTTACGCAGATACTGTTCTTCAACGCCATTATCGGCGCACCGGATGCGCATGCGAAAAACTATTCCCTGCTCCTTGGAAACGACGGCGCAGCCATGATGGCTCGAATGTACGATGTCGCATCGGGGCTGGCATACGAGCGCATGCGCCGCCGGGCGCGCCTTGCCATGAGCGTTGGCGGCGAAAATCGTGTGGGGCGCATCGGTCCAGGTGCTATCCGCCGATACCACGGTATGGGAGACCCCGCGCTGGAGGCGACGCTCACCGATGCCGGGCTATCCGAGAAGTTTTGCTTTGCGACCATGATGGACCTCGCCTACGAGGTGCCCATTTGCATGGAAGAGGTCATGGACGAATACGCCGACCTGCCCGGCATGGCGGACCTGCGCGAGCATATGCTCGGCCCCGTCTGCGAAAACTGTCAGCGCACCCTCGACCTCATCAAGGCGGATATGGGCTAGGTGTCCGTAATCTCCCATTTCCCAAAAGAAGAGAGGGGACACCCGTCGCAAAAGCTCGGGTGCCCCCTCTCGTAATGTCATTTGCAATCCGCTAGCACGTGGCTCGGACTGCTGCTAGCGCAACCTTTACGCAGCGAGGCGCTTGAGCACGTCGATGAGCAGCTCGTAGAAGCGCTCGGCAGAAGCGAGCTCCATGCTCTCGTCCGGGGTGTGGACATCGGAGAGCGTCGGACCCACGGCGATGGCGTCCAGGCCGTGCAGGGCCTCGGCAAACAGGCCGCACTCAAGGCCGGCGTGAATGGACTCGATGCGCAGCTCGGAGCCAAAGAGCTCGCGATAGCTCTCGACAAAGATGTCGCGGACCGGCGAATGCTCGGCATAGCTCCAGCCGGGATACTCGAACTCAAACTTGGCGTCGAAGCCCAGGACATCGGCAAGCGTCTGCAGGCGGTCCTTGAACTCGTTCTGCAGCGAGGTGATCGAGGAGCGCGGGGACAGCATGATCTTGACCTGGTCGTCAGAGGTGGCAACCACACCGATGTTGGAGGAAACCTCGACGGAGCCGTCGGTGGCGACGTTGCGGCGAATCACGCCGTTAGGGGCAAGACGCAGGGCACGGATGAGGGCAAGCGCGGACTTCTGGTCCATGGCTTCGACCTCGGCGTCGTCGGCAATCTCGACAGTGCAGGTAAAGCCGGGGTCGAAGACCTCGAGCTCGGCAGTGACGTCGGCGATGATGCCACGGGCGATCTCGGCCGCGGCCTCGGCGGCAGCGTGATCGGCATAGACCAGAACGGCCTTGCACTCACGGTTGATGGCGTTGTCCTTGGTGCCGCCGTTGAAGCTGACGATGGCGGGCTCACCGGCGACCATCAGGCGGTCGATGATGCGGGCCATGATGAGGTTTCCGTTGCCGCGCTCCAGATTGATATCACTGCCGGAGTGGCCGCCCAACAGACCGGAAATGTCGAGCGTGAGGGTGCTACCGGTCTTGTGCTCGCGCGCGATCGGGCAGGTGTAGGTAACGACGACGCCGCCGGCGCAGCTGACGGTGGCAACGCCCTCTTCCTCGGAGTCAAGGTTAATCATGGTGCGGGCGCTAATCTGGGACTTGTCGAGCGTCTCGGCGCCGACCAGGCCAGTCTCCTCGTCGGTGGTGAACACGCACTCGAGGGCCGGATGGGCAATCGAATCGTCGTTGAGCACAGTAAGCATAAGCGCGACGGCGATACCATTGTCGGCGCCCAGGGTGGTGCCGTTGGCGGTAAGGACACCGTCCTTGACGACCAGGTCGATACCGTCGGTCGTAAAGTCGTGCTCAACGGAGCCCAACTTGTCGCACACCATATCGATGTGGCCCTGCAGCATTACGGTCGGGGCATTCTCGGCGCCAGCAGATGCGGGCTTGCGAATGATGACGTTGTAGACCTCGTCCTGATACACATCGAGACCGCGCTCCTTGGCAAACGCGACCAGGAAATCGCTGATGCCCTTCTCGTTGCCAGACCCACGGGGGATCGCGCTGACCTCCTCAAAGAAATGGAACAGCTGGGCGGGCTCGTAGCCGGTAATCTTGTAGTCCATGGTGCCTCCTTGGCGCAACTGGTTAGACAGTAAGACATGCGACTTGTATATTCCCAGACTTTGCGTGCATAAACCAGTCGAAAACGCCGAGCGCCCTCGCATCATCGGCTAACGGTGGACCGTATAGCGTAACGGTCACAGCTACCGCAGCTCTACAAATCGAGGCGCCCTTTTCGGAGCGCCTCGATTGCGCGTATCAAATTGTCGCCACGCCCTACAGCGCGCCGGAACCGGCTTGCATCATGCCGCCGGGGCCCGAGGTCACGCCGCCGCTCACGGGCGCGGCGTTGCCGGTATGCGGTGCCGCCGGGGCGGTATCGCCACCGAGCGTGCCCGCCGGACGCGGTGCCGGGATCTCGCCCGTGCCGTGGCTAAAGACAAACTTGCCATCGGCCACGTCGCACAGGACGGTATCGCCCTCGCCCCACTCGCCGGCCAGGAGCTCCTCGGACAGCGGGTCCTCGATGAGCTTTTGAATAGCACGGCGCAGCGGACGCGCACCGTTGGTGAGGTCGGTGCCCTCGGCCACGATCTTGTCATAGGCCGCATCGGTGAGCTTGATGTTCATGCCGTTTGCGATCAGGCGCTGGCGCAGGTCGTCCACCAGCAGGTGCGCGATCTTGGTCAGGTTCTCGCCCGAGAGCTTCTGGAACACCACAATATCGTCGATACGGTTGAGCAGCTCAGGGCGGAACAGGCGCTTGAGCTCGCCCATCGCACGACCCTTGATCTCGCTCGACGTGAGACCCTGCTCACCGGTGGTGCCAAAACCGACGCTCGCATCCTGCGCGATCTCGCGGGCGCCCACGTTGGACGTCATGATGATCACGGTATTGCGGAAGTCGACCGTCTTGCCCTGGCTATCAGTCAGGCGACCCTCCTCCAGCACCTGCAACAAAATGTTGAAGATGTCGGGGTGCGCCTTCTCGATCTCGTCGAACAGCACGACCGAGTACGGGTGACGACGAACGGCCTTGGTAAGCTGACCGCCCTCGTCGTGGCCCACGTAACCCGGAGGGCTACCGATAAGCTTGGAGACCTCGAACTCGCTGCCGAACTCCGACATGTCGAAGCTGATGAGCGCGTCCTTACTGCCAAAGAGGTACTCGGCGAGCGTCTTGGCGAGCTCGGTCTTGCCTGTGCCGGTGGGACCCAGGAAGATAAAGCTGCCACCGGGACGACGCGGGTCCTTGAGCGGCGAGCGGCTGCGGCGCACGGCCTTGGCAACGGCCTCGACGGCCTCGTCCTGACCGATGATGCGCGTCTTGAGCACGCTTTCGGTCTGCAGCAGGCGGCGGCTCTCGCTCTCGGTGAGCGAGGAAACCGGCACGCCAGAGGTCACGGACACGATGTCGGCAATCTGACTCACGTCGATGGTGAGCGGGCTGGCGTCGAGCTCGGCGGTCCAGGCGGCCTTAGCCTCGGCAAGCTCAATCTCGGCGGCCTTCTGCTGCTCGGTGATCTCGGCGGCCTTGTTCATGTCGTCGCTCTCGGTGGCCTCCTGCGCGGCGGCCTTAAGCTCCTCTATGCGATGCTCGGCCTCACGCACCGGCTCGGGCGCGCGATTCGCGGCGATGCGAGCGCGGGCACCGGCCTCGTCGATAAGGTCGATGGCCTTATCGGGCAGGAAGCGATCCTGGATGTAGCGGTTGGAAAGGTTCGCGGCGGCCTCGATAGCACCCTGCGTATAGCGCACATGGTGGTGCTCCTCGTAGCGCGGCTTGAGCGCGGTCAGGATCTTGACCGTGTCCTCGACGCTCGGCTCCTCGACATCGATGGTCTGGAAGCGACGCTCGAAGGCCGGGTCCTTGGTGAGGTACTTGCGGAATTCCTCGGCCGTGGTGGCGCCGATAATCTGGAAGGCACCGCGCGCGAGCACGGGCTTGAGCATGGAGCTCGCGTCGATGGAGCCCTCGGCAGAACCGGCACCGATGATGGTGTGCATCTCGTCGATAAACAGGATGACGTCGTCGGCTTCGGTGGCCTCCTGGATCACGTTCTTGAGGCGCTCCTCAAACTCGCCGCGATACTTGGCACCCGCCACGAGGCCCGGCAGGTCGAGCGTCCAAATATTCTGGTTCATGAGGTTCTCGGGCACGTTGCCGGCTGCAATCTGCTGAGCCAGGCCCTCGACGATGGCCGTCTTGCCCACGCCGGGGTCGCCCAGAATGAGCGGGTTGTTCTTGGTGCGGCGCGAAAGAATTTCCATCATACGCTGGACTTCCTTTTCGCGACCGATTACAGGGTCGAGCTCGCCGTCGCGCGCCTTCTGCGTGAGGTTGGTCGCGAACTGCTTAAGCGTATCGGTGCCACTCCCCTTTTGCTGAGAGGCATCCGAGCCGCTAAAGAACGGCAGGCCCGCACCGGGACGACCGGCACCGGCGCCGGCGAGCGGACGCTTCTTGTCCTGGTCCTTGGCGGTGAGTTTCTCGATAGCCTTTTTGATGGAGGCGGACGACACACCCAGGCGCATGAGGATGTCCATGGCCATGCCGTTGCCCTCTTCGACGATGCCGATCAGCAAGTGCTCGGTCGACACGTAGGTCTGGTTGTTCTCACGCGCCACGCGGAACGAACGCTCCATCACGCTAATGACGAGCGGCGTAAAGGCGAGCTTGGCCGCCTCGGTCTCCTCGCTGGGCTCGGGAACCGTGGTCTGGACCTCTTTGAGAGTATCCATGATGTCATCGTAGGAGATGTCGAGCGAACGCAGTGCCTCGGCGGCAATGCCCTCGTCCTCCTTGGCAAGCGCGAGCAGCAGGTGCTCGGTGCCCACCTTATTTGAGTGCAGATCGAGCGCCTCCTGTTTGGCCATCGACATGACCTTGCGCGCTCGATCGGTAAATCTATCTAACATGCTCGTTTCCTTACATGAGTTCATCGAAATCAAAACGCCCGCCCGTCGGCGGCGCTTTTGTCTCTTTACCCACAGGTTGTCTATGTTAACAGCTGGAGGAATATCTATAAACCCGGCTCACATGAATGCAGGTTATGACCGCATCGCGGGACTCACCGCGCGATGCGCGACAGGCGCCCCGCAAGAGAAACCCTAGGCGTCTTTCACCACGTCGGGACTCGTCGCACGCGATGCGCGATAGGCATCGGCCTCCTTGGAGACGCGTTCGAGCAGCTCGGATGTATCGACGCCCTCGACTTGCGCGACCGTTTCCACCGTCTGCATGGCGACCGCCCTCAGGTACGCGCACGCGCTGTCCCCCAGCTGCTCGAGATCTATCTCCTCGCCGCCCTCCCGGGCAAAGCCGACCGCCATCACAAAGCCCATGATGCCCGAGACCAGAAAGCCCACCGCAAAGCTCGAATCTGCCTTGAGCTCTTCTCCGTCGGGGTGGACGATCTCTCTCACGCGGTCGATGATGATCGTATGGATGCCCTGCACGACCTGCTCGGCGGCACCCGCCCTCATGGTGATGACGATGCGCCGCAGCAGGCAGCGGACGTCGCGCCGGTCGAACGCCGAAAGGTCGCCCTCGCTCGAAAAATGCCAGAGGGCATCGGTGATGAGCTCGTTATCCTGCAGCAGCTGGGCTATGGCGATGGCGACGAGTTCATCGAAATCGTGAAAATAGTAGTAAAACGTTCCGCGATTGCACTGGGCGGCGCGGGTCACCTCGCCAACCGACAGCTCGAAGATGCTGTTGTTCTCGATGAGCTCCCAAAACGCCTCGATGATACGGGTGCGCGCATCGGGCGCATCGGCGTCCTTACGCGGTCTCGCCATGCGCCTCACCGCACCCCTGCGCCTTGGCGTTCATGATGAGCATCTGAAGACGGTTCTCCACGTTGGCGAAGCTCACGTCGGGATCGTAGTCGAGCGGCAGGAACTGCGCCGTGGGATACTGTTCCTTGAGCGCATGGATGAGCCCGCGCCCCACGACATGGTTGGGCAGACACCCGAACGGCTGCAGGATCACGAAGTTGCGGCAGCCGCGCTTGGCGTGCTCGAGAATCTCCGCCGGAATCAGCACGCCCTCGCCCGCATCGAACGTATGGTGCAGGATCTTATCGCTCGCGCGCACGAGCTCGGGCATGCGCGTCGGCGGCTCGTAGAGCGGGCTCGCCGCGCCCAGGCGGTCGCAACGGTCGTGCGCGAGCTCGAACAGGTTGTCCGCCGTAGCGTACCAGGCCTTTTCGGGCAGCGACAGGTCGACGTGGAACTCGCGCGACTGCGCATGCTTGTAGAAATAGGTCTTGCGGATCACGTCGGTCATGCGCGCCTCGATGACCTCGAGCCCGTTGTCCTCGAGGTAGCGCTCGATCTCGTGGTTGGCGCCGAGATGGAAATTGAGCAGGTACTCGCCCACGATGAGAACGGTCGGATGCGGGTTCGAGCGGTCGTACGGAACGGCGTCCATGATCGCAAGCGCGCGTTTGAAGCCCGTCGCCTGGCCTCTCAGCCCGGAGCGCTCCATGCCCTCGATAACCTCATCGAGCGCGCGGTCGAACGCAGCGTCCGCCGCGCCCTTCTCGAGCTCGTAGGGACGGATGCGCCTAAGCATGGCCTCGAGGGCATCGATCATGGGAAGACCGTAGGCGATCTGGATGCTCGGGCCAAGGCCGAGCTTGAAGCCCGGATGCGCATTGTGGGCATCGACGTCGTCGTTGGTGAGCACCGGGACATAGTCGTATCCCGCGTCGTCGAGCGCGCGGCGCAGCAGGGGCATGTAGTGCGTCAGGCGGCAGTCGCCGATATACTTGCCAGTCACCACGGCGACGTCGTGCGGGTCGTACTTACCGCTCTCGAGTGCCGCGAGCGCCTCGCCGATCACGATTTGCGCGGGGAAGCAGATGTCGTTGTGCACATAGCGTTTGCCCAGGCGGATGACATCCTCGCGCCCGATATCAAGGGCCTCGGCGCGCACGCCTTGATTGCGCATCGCCGCGGTCATGAGCCTGCAGAACGCATGGGAGGTGTTGGGGACCAGCGCGATCTTGTCGTGCCGGTCGCGCTTGGTGTACTTGACCTTATACGGGTCGTCGAGCGGATGGACCGCGTGCACCCGGGCGCCCTCGGCACGCTCCTCCGCGCGACGACGGTTGACCGACTCGATAAACGAACGCACGCGAATGCCCATGGGACCGGCGACGTCGCTCTCATCGAGCTTGATCATCATCGGAACCTTGGAGCCCATCTCGCCCATCATGCGCGCGATCTCGTCGGTGAGATACGCATCGTGGCCGCAGCCGAAGCTGCCCATCTGCACGAGCTCGAGCTCGGGCGTCGATGCGACGATGACCGCGCACGACAGCATGCGCGCATGGTAGTTGTTCACGATGTCGATGCGGCTGTTGGAAAGATCGACGTTGCAGACCCCCGGCATCGCATCGGGCGTCAGCACGGGGATGCCGCGCTCAGAAAAGAGCTTGGGCAGCCCGTGGTTGACCAGCGGGTCGTTGTGGTACGGGCGCGAAGCGATCACCACCGCGTAGCCGCCGTCCTCGCGCACGTTCTCGAGCACCTGCCTGCCGCGCAGCTGCAGCTGGTTCTCAAACGTCTGCTGCGCGCGGTCCGCCTGCTCGGTCGCCTTGGCAACCAGGTCGGCATCGATATCGAAGGTCTCCTTGCACCACGCCTTGAGCTGGCGGTTTCGGTCGCCCTCGTCGTACCAGTGGAACAGCGGCGTATCGAACGGAACGCCGAAACGCTCCTCCGGGTTATCGGAATTGCGCATCACGTAGGGGTATCCCTTTACGACGGCGCACATCCACTCGCTGGTAGAGGCGGTGTTTTCGGTGGGCACCGTCGTGATGATGGGCATGAAGATGCGGTCGACGCCGGCGTCGACGAGATTGCGGATGTGCCCGTGGACGAGCTTGGCCGGGAAGCACACGGTGTCGGATGTGACGTGCGCCAGACCGCGCTCGTACATCGCCTTGGTGCTGCGTCCCGAGACGCGCACCTTAAAGCCGAGCGTGCTGAAGAACGTCGACCAGAACGGCATGGTGTCCCAGAACTCGAGCACACGGGGAATGCCGATCGTGACATCGCGCCCCCCGCAGACGGGAACCGTGGGGCACGACTCGAACAGCAGCTTCTCGCGGTCGACAAAGAGATTGGGGGCAGCCGCGGTCCGGTCGCGCCCCGTGCCGGGTGCCTGTGCCTCGCAAGCACCCTGCGGACGCAGCTCCTCCGCCGCGGGAACCTCGCGCACGAGCTCATCCCATGAGATGGCGCCGCCGCGCGGGCAGCGATTGCCCGTGACGTAAAGCGAGCCGTCGCCAAATGCCACGACCGCGCGCTGGCAGCGGTTGTTGCACCGACGGCAGGTAACGCCGCCGAACTCGCGATGCTCGAAGCGCTCCACGGCATCGAGCCCGATAAACGACGTGCCGGCGTCGCCCTTGCGGCATTCCTCGCGCGCGAGCAGGGCGATACCGATAGCGCCCATCAGCCCCGGGTGGGGCGCACGCGTGACGGGTTTGCCCAGATACTGCTCGAATGCGCGCAGCACCGCGTCGTTTCGGAACGTGCCGCCCTGGACGACGACTTTGTCGCCCAGACGGTTGAGATTTGAAACGCGAATGACCTTGGTGAACACGTTCTCGATAATCGAACGGCAGAGACCGGCCATGATGTCGCCCGGACCCTTACCGCGCCGCTGCTCGGAAACGACGCTGCTGTTCATGAACACCGTGCAGCGGCTGCCGAGAACGGCGGGGGCTTTGGACGAAAATGCCTCGGTCGCGATATCCTCAACGGCTATTCCGAGGTTTTTGGCAAAACCCTCGAGGAACGAGCCGCAGCCCGCAGAGCACGCCTCGTTGACGACGATATCGGTCAGCACGCCGTGGTTGAGCCAGATGGCCTTCATATCCTGTCCGCCGATGTCGAGCACGAAGGTCGCATCGGGAACGCATGCGCACGCGGCGCGGGCGTGCGCGACCGTCTCGACCGTATGGTAGTCGGCGTGGAACGCGCGCGCGAAAAGCTCCTCGCCGTATCCCGTGGTGCCCACGGCATCGATCGCAAGCGTGACTCCCGCTGTCTCCCAGCGGTTCTTCAAGCTGACAAGACCCTGTTTGGCGACGTCGAGCGGTCTGCCGTTATTAGACGCGTAGAACGAATCGACAAGCTCACCCGCCTCATCGACCAGGGCGAACTTGGTCGTCGTGCTCCCCGAATCGATACCGAGCGCCACACGCACCGTCTCTCCGGGCGCATACGCATCCGGACCCTTTGCCGGCGTCTCTTTGCCATGGCGTGCCGTAAAATCCGCCTGCTCGGCAGGTGTGGCAAAAAAGGGCTGGGCAAGACGTCCCTCCCCGCTTGCGGGCGCGACCGTCTCGAGCTTATCCAGCCGGACAAAAGCGTCGGGAAGGTCGATCGGTTGGGACGATGCGAACATGTCGGTCAGCGACAGGGCGGCACCGCGCGCGACCATGATCTGCGGATCGCGCGGGACGATAACCTGATCGTCCGATAGATTCAGTTGCTCCCGGAACACGCGGACCAGCGTGGGGTTGTAGGCGAGCGTACCGCCCTCGAAGATTACCGGCGGCTCGATGTCGATACCCTGGGCCAGACCGCCGATCGTTTGGCGGGCGACCGCGTGAAGCGCCGAAAGCGCCAGGTCGGTGGTAGGAATGCCCTCGTTGAGCAGCGGCTGGATATCGGTCTTTGCGTACACGCCGCAGCGGCCCGAGACCTCGTGGACGGTCGTTCCCCGGCTTGCGAGCTGCTCGAACTCGCCCGATTCGGTGCCGACCCCCATGAGCTTTGCCATCTCGTCGATAAATGCACCGGTACCGCCTGCGCACGAGCCGTTCATGCGCATGTCGGCAACCTCGATGTCTCCCTTATCGTTGGTGCGGAAGAAGATCATCTTGGCGTCTTGGCCGCCCAGCTCGATGGCGCAGCGCGTCTGCGGATAGAACCTGCTGATCGCGAGCGCGTTGGCGACCACCTCCTGAACGTACGAGGCGCCCAGCGCGGTCGCGATATCGCGCGCACCCGAGCCGGTCACCGCAACGCGCAGTGACTCATGGGGAAAGCGCTCGGCGAGCTCGCCGAGCATGGCGCGCACGCTC
The DNA here is from genome assembly GCA_900543025.1 of uncultured Collinsella sp. Lineage (GTDB taxonomy): Bacteria > Actinomycetota > Coriobacteriia > Coriobacteriales > Coriobacteriaceae > Collinsella. The sequence continues at coordinate 34,957 of UQPP01000007.1, read as the reverse complement.
GCTGTCTGACACGCCCCGTGGCGGCGATATCCCCACCACGCCTCGGTCATATCCTCGTGCATCGCGTAAACTTTGGTCGTCGTCGACCCTACGTCCAGTCCTACTAGCAATGCCATAATGCTCCGTCTCTCGCATTTTTCCCGCTAGAGATATACCACTCTACGTAATACAACAGACTGTTGTATTTAAACTCCGTATAAAAAGCGGCTGCCGAAACGCTTCAGCAGCCGCCGAATGCACCAACAGATTGTTCTGCGCGCTAGCACGTCGGGCAACGGAGCAGCACGGGCCCTCCGGTCATGCGCACCGCTCACGCCCGCGATGTCGCCGAGAGAGCTATCCACGCTTAGGGCTCCAACCAAGCAAGTCGCCCGCGCTCAGCAGATCCCTAAGCGAGCTACTCGCACTCAGGAGCCATAGCCTGCTCCAAGAGCTCGGCATGCTCCTCCTCGAAAACCGTCCCCACAGGGAAGGCGCGACGGAAGACGAAGCGGGAAATCGGACCGGCTACCAAAAGGTTCCACGGCAGCGCCATCACAAAATTATGCGGGATGTTGATCATCCAGATCGCGGGCACGGAATACAGGTTCGCAAGGATGCCGCCGGGCATGTGCGTCAGACCCTCACAGGCACCGTACAGCGACATGATGATGACCATGGGAACGACCATGCAGGAGCTGACGGCGAGCGTCATGGCAAGTGGCGAGCTCTTGCCCGGCGTGACCAACTACTTAAAGGCGAAACCCTTGGCGAGCGGGCTGGCGACGAACCAGTCGCAGCACATGGCAAAAATGTAGGCAACGGGGAAACCGAGCCACGCAGTGGCAACGACCTCGCCGTTGATGGCCCCGTGCTGCAGGGCAACGTTGTAGATGCTCATCCAGAGCACCATGCAAAAACACATGATAAAGGTGAACAGCAGGCTCTCTCGTTTGTTGATAGGCATAAAGGGCAGATTCCTCTCTGTGTTGTACCGCGGCGCCACGCAACAAAAACGGGCGGGCAAGATGGAGCTGTTGGAACTTCATCTCGCCCGCCCGTGGTACGCGCGTCTGCGACTACTTATGTGGTGGAACCAGCCTAGCACGAAACGCATGCGCTTCGTAAGCGTTGAGTTTATGAAGATGCAGGGCACCGATAATCCCCCGACCCCATAAGTTGCGGTGGAATACGGACTGTTTTGACCCTTTAAGCAGCAATTCAGTCCCTATTTCACCGCAACTCATTTGGTGCAAAGTAACCTGTCCCCCTTGTACCAATTAGCTGGTGTGGCGCCAGCGGGGGTCGGTGAGAGTTCTCGCCACACCCAGCCCAACGGGCAGAAACGCTACGATGAGCACTGCGCGCACAAACCAGCCGAGCATATTGACTGTGTCGAAGGTGCACATGTAATACATAGAGCGATAGAGATACAGACCGGGCACCATAATGACAATCGAAGGCACCGTGAGGGCGATGCGCGGGTAGGTGAGCTTGACTTCGGCCAAGCTTGCCAGCAGACCCGATACCAGCGCGCCGATAAACGCTGCTGCCTCGGGAGGCATTCCCGTGCTGAGGCCCAGGAAGGGAATCATCGTCGGCGCATCGACAAGGGTCAGACGCAGGGTATTGGAAACGGCACCGATCAACCCAGCTGCCGCGGCCATCTTTACCGGGCTGTTGAACATCACCGAGAAGCCGAATACACCAACGAAGCTCATCACCACGCGCAGGAGCGTAAGGGCAAGCGGCGAAAGGCCCAGTGGGGCAAAGTCGTCCGGCGCCAGGCCAACACACTCGGCAACCATCCAACCTACGAGGGTCGCCATCACAATAATCGATACGGCATATGAAAGGCGCTCGATACCGCTTCGCATGTCGAGCTTAGCGATGTCGAGGCCTGCCGTAATGAGCGGAAAGCCGGGAATCACAAAGAGCATGGCGCCGATATAGCCTTCTTGGTGCGACATTGCCCCCGGTATGACCTGGCCAAGGCCGAGCAATGCCAGCAGATACGAAACGCAAGCGAGCGCAACACCGGTCGTCAGCGCGCTGAACTGACCAAGGCCTTGCTTGAGAATATGGGAGCGGGCAAAGTTGCCGACACCCGCGCCCACGAACGCGCATGCCATCTCAATAGGACCGCCACCAAGTAAAAAGACAAAGGCGCCACAGGCGCAGGCCGCCGCAAGGCCCTGTTGCCAAGGCGCGTAATCAGGTTTTGAACTCTCAACGGTCTTGAGCATCTCGTGATACTCGTGCACCGTGAAGCGACGACCATAGGTCTCGATTTCCTTGAGGAAACTCTCCATCATCCAAATGCGATGGGTATTGACGCCCGTTGTGGGCAAGCTAACGACCTCATTAAAGCAGTGGCCATCTTCGATGCAGGTGCACTCAAACGATAGGAGACTCAGGTCGACGTGAATTGTGACGCCGAGCACGTCAGCAACACGATTCATGGTATCGCGCACGCGCCAGGCACCCGTTCCGCTCGCGAGCATAAGCATACCGGTGCGGCAGATGATGGATGATTTATCGGTGAGCGGCGCATCGACGGCAAGTTCATCGCCTGCCGTCACGATCTGGTGCCAGTCAGTTTTCATATGGAGCGCGCCGGCACGAACGCCGTGGTGCATGGGGGCTCTCGAAAGCAGCGAGTTAAGGCGCGAAGGCTGTGGGGGCTCCGTTAATTCGCCCTCGTCCTCGTCGGGCTCCTCATCGACCAGATCAAATGAGTCAAGCGATGCCGGCTCACGACGATCGATTAGCTCCTCATCCTCATCATCAAAGTAATTGAACTGATCGAGCATGTCCTCTTCGATTGCACGCTCGCTCGCGTCGTCCATATAGACGCTCCCTTCCTACCGACTAACCCCCATCCTAGGCAGCAACGGCTAAAGGAAACATAAAAGAGACGGCTGTCATGCATGGAAGGCGCAAACCCCCAATGCGTCGGTAGACCCCCTAGTCATTGGGGACGTTCTTAAATGACCAGTCAAACAAGAACGTCCCCAATGACTACTCCGGCAACGCCGATGTTTTGGCAACGCCAGCGAGCGCCGCCCAGGGCGAACAAGTTGGCATGAAAAAGGCAAGGCATAGACCTTCTGGTCATGCCTTGCCTTTTGAATGACAAATTGTCGCCCTGGGCGGCGCGCAGCGTCAACTGGTTACGCGGGTTGGTAAACCCGCGTAACCACCTAGGTCGCGCCCTTGAAGTTGAACGTCAGATTGTCCAAATGCGGCCCGCGCAGCGTCGAGCCGTTACGCGGTTCGTAGAACCGCGTAACTAGTTAGTACATCTTTGCGCCGGCGGGGATGGAGGCGTCGAGCTGGATCAGGTTGAGACGCTCCTCGCCCTCCTCCTCGTGGATGGCACTGATGAGCATGCCGCAGCTGGGAATGCCCATCATCTTGCGCGGAGGCAGGTTGGTGATGGCGAGCAAGGTCTTGCCAACCAGGTCCTCGGGCTCGTAATAAGCGTGAATACCGGAGAGGATGGTGCGGTCGGTGCCGGTGCCGTCGTCGAGCGTAAAGTTCAGCAGCTTCTTGGACTTCTTGACGGCCTCGCATGCCTTGACCTTCACAGCGCGGAAGTCGCTCTTGGAGAAGGTATCAAAGTCGACGAACTCCTCAAACAGCGGCTCAACGGCGATCTTGGAGTAATCGAGCGTGGGCTTAAGCGACTTAACGAATGGGCTCGCGGCGTTGCCGGCCTCGGCAGCCTTGGCGGCAGCGGCACCGGACTGGAAACCCTTCTCGGGCTTCATGTGCGGGAACAGCAGCACGTCGCGGATAGAAGCCTGGTTGGTAAGCAGCATGACCACGCGGTCGATACCAATGCCAATACCGCCCGCGGGAGGCATACCGTACTCGAGGGCGCGCACGTAGTCCTCGTCATACTCCATGGCCTCATCGTCGCCGCCGGCCTTCTCGGCCATCTGGGCGGCAAAGCGCTCGGCCTGGTCGACCGGGTCGTTGAGCTCGGAGAACGCGTTGGCGTACTCGTGGCCGGCAATAACCAGCTCAAAGCGGTGCGTCAGGCGCGGGTCGTCCTCAAAACGCTTGGCAAGCGGGCTGACCTCGATGGGGTAATCGCACACGAAGGTCGGGTTGACGATGGTGTCCTCGCCCAGCTCATCGTAGATCTCGGCGATAATCTTGCCGGCGGTCCACTCGGGCTTAATCTCCAGGCCCTTCTCGCGCGCGGCGGAAGCAAGCTCCTCGACCGGCGTGTCGATGGTGACCTGCTTGCCGAGCACATCGGAGACGATGTCGGTCATGGGACGGCTGGCCCACTCACCAGAAAGGTCGATGGTCTGGCCCTGGTACTCGATGACCTCGGGGTTGCCGATGGCCTTGTTAGCCGCCTTAATGACGCCCTGGGCGAGCGCCTTCATGCCCTCGAGGTCGGAGAAGGCACGGTAGGCCTCCATCGTGGTGAACTCGGGGTTGTGGGTGAGGTCCATGCCCTCGTTACGGAAGATGCGGCCGATCTCGAACACGCGCTCAAAACCACCGACGATGCAGCGCTTGAGGTGCAGCTCGGTGGCAATACGCAGGTAGCACTCCTGATCGAGCGCGTTGAAGTGGGTAATGAACGGCTTGGCAGTAGCGCCGCCCTGGATGGTCTGCAGGATGGGGGTCTCGACCTCCATGTAGCCGTCGGACTCCATAAAGCGACGGAAGGTGGAGAGAATCTGCGAACGCTTACGGAAGGTCTCGCGAACGTCGTCGTTGGCGATCAGGTCAACATAGCGCTGGCGATAGCGGGTCTCCTTGTCGGAAAGACCGTGGAACTTCTCGGGCAGCGGACGAACGGCCTTGGCAAGCAGGGTCGCGCTCTTAGGGGCAACGGAAAGCTGGCCACGCTGGGTGCGCACGACCACGCCGGTCACGCCCAGGATGTCGCCCAGGTCGAGGGCCTTGAGCGTACTCCAGGCAGCCTCGTCCATGTCGTTGATGCGGCAGAACAGCTGAATCTCGGCAGTCGCATCGCGCACGACGATGAACATGATCTTGCCCTGACCGCGCTTGGCGACCACACGGCCAGCGATCTTCACGACGTCCTCGGTGTCCTCGCCATCGGCAAGCTCAGCGTACTTAGCCTCGATATCGGCGACGTAGTCCTCAAGCTCAGAGTGCTCGGGATAGGGGTTCTGGCCCGCCTCGAACAGGGCGGCGCGCTTGGCCAGGCGGGTGGCGCGCTCGTCGTTGAGCGTCGATGCCTGATCGGCGGCGTTCTGGTTCTCTGCCATAAGTTAGCTCCTCAAACTAAAACGCTCCCCAGGATTCGGTCCCAGGGAGCGAAAACATACCTTTACGCGGGACCGTGGTCTAGCGTGCGATCTTGGCGATGGTGTAGACGCGAGTCTTGCCGGAAGGCGTAACGACCTCGACGGAATCACCCTCGCCGTGACCGATGATGGCGTGACCGACCGGAGACTCGTTGGAAATCTTGTGCTCGAGCGAGTTGGTCTCGGTGGTACCGACGAGCGTGACTTCCATGACCTCGCCGTTGGGATCAATCAGCGAAACGGTGGAACCGATGGAGACGGTCAGATCGCCCGTGGTGGCAGCAACCTGAGCGTTGGCAAGAATGGCCTGGATCTCGGCGATACGAGCAGCATTCTGGGCCTGCTTGTCCTTGGCGGCATCGTACTCGGAGTTCTCCGAAAGGTCGCCGAACGCGCGGGCTTCCTTGATGTCCTCGACGATCTCCTTGGCGTAATCGCCCTCACGCCAGGCGAGCTCCTCGACGAGCTTCTGGCGGCCCTCAGCGGTCAGTACGATCTGGCTTGCGTCCATACGGATATCTCCCCAACTCTGATCAAACAATCAACTGTCAACAAAACGAAAAAGACCGGCTAGCCTGCGGGCAAGCCGGTCAGGTGCTCACCCCAAAGGGATGGGACTACTCTGCGTCCGCGTCGCTGTCCTCTGCCTGCTTCTTCTTGGCAGCAGCGAGCTTGGCCTCGAGCTCAGCGATCTCCTTGTCCTCCTCGGACTGCTCGACCACGACCTCCTCGGCCTGCTTGGTCTCGGCCTTATCGTCGCCCTCCATACCCTCGCGGATATTCTTGACGGTAGAGCCGAGGGACTTGCCGAGCTTCGGCAGGTTCTTGGGCCCGAAGATAATCAGGACAACGACGAGAATAATGATGAGCTCAGGAGCCCTCAGTCCAAACATGTAGACCTCCACAATACAGCGAGACAAGCTCGAATGAGTATACCGCGGGTATCGCGGTATCACAACACTAGCTAAAAAAAGGGACCGCAAGAAGCGGTCCCTCCTCATGCTCTGGTCGGGTTGACTGGATTTGAACCAGCGACCCCTGCGTCCCGAACGCAGTGCTCTACCAAACTGAGCCACAACCCGTTAGCTCGACTATAGTAACAAAGATTTTCGCCGCGTGCTAGAGAAATTTTTATTTCTTTGGCGCGTCGATTTGACCCGTGTTGGGAATAAGCTCAGTCGCGCAGGCCCACCAGCCACTTTGCTGGGCAGCATCGGCAAGCCTTTCGGCCGTGGCAGCGGTGTCGCAAATGGCAAACGAGCAGGCACCCGATCCGCACACATCTACAGCAACGGTTCCGTCCTGTTTACGCAGCCAGTCGAGGACCGTTTGAATCTGCGACTCCATCTGTGCGGAAATGACACCAAGGTTGTTATGGATGAGTGCATATGCCGTCTCGGCATCACCAGCACGCAAGGCAGAAGCTATCGCGCCGGGCTTGTCCGCAGGCACCGGGGCCTCGTCAAAACGTCGATAGGCTTCAATTGTCGAAACGCTTGCCTCGCGCGGCTTGACCAGCACGACGGGCGTCGCGGGCAGCGCGGGGTACTCAGTTGCCAGCACGTCTCCCCCACCTATGTAAAACGCAGGGCTCGCGTGCAAAAAGAACGGGACGTCGGCACCAATGCCCCGCGCAATGTCATCGAGCACGGGGTCGGTGCGATCAATGCCCCAGAGCTCCGCCAAGGCGACAATGACCGCGGCCGCATCCGTCGAGGGGCCGCCCAAACCGGCGCACAATGGAATGCGCTTCTCAATCGTCACGCAGATGTTTGCCTCGCGACCATAATGCTCGGCCATAGCAACCGCAGCCCGATACGCCGTATTCTTTTGCATGGGAAAATCTGATGCCGGAACCGTCTGGACGGTCAGCGCCTGCGCCGGCGTGACCGTCACGGTATCGGAAAGACCGACGGCTGCCATCAGGGAATCGACCCTGTGGTAGCCGCGGTCATCGCGCTCGGTATGAACCCCCAGGTAGAGGTTAATCTTTGCCGGCGCGGAAAGAGTCAGGGACCGATCGGTCACCGTTAATGCTCCTCGAGCTGATTGCCGAGCGGGGTAAAGATATGCTCGCCGCTCTCGGGGTCGAACAGCTCGACCTGGCCGGTGAGGACATCGATGTACTGGTAGGACTGACGCGACTTGCGGCCGCGACGCTCGTCAACCTCGACGATAAAGACGGCGGGGTGGACGCTCTTGATGGTGCCCATGCGCTCGACGACGCGGGTACGGCCCATGTTGGCCTTCACCTTGACGCGATCGCCCACCATATCGGTCAGCTTCTCGTGGATGTCGTCGACGTGATTGACTTCCATCTCTTCCATGAACAGGGCCTCCAGAAGGTGCAATTCAAAAAGGGGATAATACCCCTAAGATAGACAAAACTCTAATACTATAGCACCCTGTTGTGGCCATACGCAAGTAGCTAAATAAGCCCCGTCTCGAATACGTACCAGACGACAACCTCGCATGACCAGTTCACGTCAGCGAACGACCACCATTCGAGCCAAGGTGTCGCGAAAGAGGAGCGACGCGTACTTTGTACGCGAGCGACGGTTTGAGCGACAGATTGGCTCGAATGGTGGCCGTGCAGCGTCGAGTAGTTACGCGGTTTGGTAAAACCGCGTAACCTAAAGGTTGTCGGTGTCCAAGACGATGGTGAATGGGCCATCGTTGACGAGATCGACCTTCATGTCGGCACCGAAGATGCCATGCGCTACGTGCTCGACGTCCTCGCGCACAAGCGTCAGGAAGTACTCGTAGAGCTCGTTGGCGACATCGGGGGCGCCGGCATCCGTAAACGATGGGCGGCGGCCGTGACGGCAATCGGCGAACAGCGTGAACTGCGACACCACGAGAACCTCGCCGTCGACATCGGCAAGTGCCAGGTTGGTCTTGCCGTTCTCGTCCTCGTTAATGCGCAAGCCCCGGAGCTTGCCCCACAGCTTATCGGCCTCGGCGCACGTGTCGTCGTGGCCAACGCCCAGTAGCACCAGATAGCCGCGCCCAATTTTGCCCACGCACTCGCCGTCGACCGTCACGCCGGCGTTGAGCACGCGCTGCACCACCGCACGCACGGCCTACTCCTCGCCCGTCAGTTTAGCGGATAGGTGCTCGAGCGCGTGGAAACGATGGCTGATGGCGTTCTTCTCGTCCGCCGTCAGCTCGGCCATGGTCTTGCCCGGCGTGTCGACCGGCAGGAACAGCGGGTCGTAGCCAAAGCCGTGATCGCCGCGGCCCTCGTGCGCGATAACGCCCTCGCAGGCGCCCTCACCATAGGTGACCAAACCGTCCGTGTCGATGAGCGCGACGACGCTCATAAAGCGCGCAGTGCGGTCCTCGTCGGCCACGCCCTCCAGATTCACGAGCAGCTTGGCATTGTTGGCGGCATCGTCGCCGTGAACGCCCGCGTAGCGCGCGCTATACACACCGGGCTCACCGTCCAGCGCGTCGACGACCAGGCCCGAATCGTCGGCAATGGCCATGAGGCCCGTCTCTTCGACGGCAGCCTGCGCCTTGATGATGGCGTTCTCCAAAAACGTCGTGCCGTTTTCCTCGGGGTCCTCAAAATCGCCCAGCTGGCCGAGCGCCACAAAGCGAACCTCGGGCATAACCTTGCCCAAAATGGCCTCGATCTCGGTGAGCTTATGGGCATTGCCCGTTGCCACGACGATGGTCGCCGCCGGGTCGAGGGTGTCGATGTCGATCTTCTCAAGTGCCATAGCTGGCCTCCTTGTCCGTATAGCAAAGTCACGCAAAAGGGACTGGTCCTTCGGCGTCTCCCCTTTCATGTGGCATCAACCTTATCTATCGGCGTTTCCGCAGGTAAAACCTACCAAAATAAACCTGTCCCTTTTTGGCAGGTTAGGCGAGAGCTTGGCGCTGGAGTTCGATGAGCTCGGCAATGCCCTTGTCGCCCAAATCGAGCAGGGAATTGAGGCGCTTGCGGTCGAAGGGCGCCTGCTCGCCAGTGCCCTGAAGCTCGATCATCTCACCGGTATCGGTGGCGACAAGGTTCATGTCGACCTCGGCGTGACCGTCCTCGGAATAATCCAGGTCGAGCAGGGTGTTGCCGTCGACAACGCCCATGGAAATCGCGGCGACCTGGCCCGTGAGCGGAATGCGCTCGAGCTTACCCGCCTCGGCCCACATGGCAAAGGCGTCGTGCAGCGCCACCCAGGCGCCGGTAATGCTCGCCGTTCGCGTGCCGCCGTCTGCCTGAATCACGTCGCAGTCGACGGTAACGGTGTACTCGCCGAGTGCCTTCATGTTGACGACGGTACGCAGGCTGCGACCGATGAGGCGCTCGATCTCCATGGAGCGGCCCTTGCGGTTGGCATGCTCGCGCTTGCAGCGCTTGCCGGTCGATGCCGGCAGCATGGCGTACTCCGCCGTTACCCAACCGGCCTTGGCGCCCTTGCGCCAGCCCGGCACGCCCTCCTCGATGGTGGCAGCGCACAGCACGCGCGTATCGCCAAACTCGGCCAGGCACGAGCCGTGGGCATGTTTCATAACACCACGGGTGAGCTTGACGGGGCGCAGCTCATTGGCGGCACGACCGTTGGCGCGGTTGACCTGCATGTACTCCATAGAAATATCCTTTCGGCAAAAGGTTAAGGTGAGCCTTTGGTCGGTGACCTTATATCTATTTCAGTTCGTCGATATCGATATGCTCAATGCTTTTGAGCGGCTGGCCAAAGATAAAACTGCCCGCCACCGCAAACTCAGCAATGTTATCGGCCGTCGTTGCAAAACGATGCTGCGGCTCGGCCGCGTCGCCCGCCAGCTGCTCGCGGCGCGTGAGAATATCGGTCAGCTCGCGCGTGGTCTCCTCGGCGGAGCTCACCACGCGCACTCCGGGACCCAGCGCATGGCGAATAGGCCCCACGAGCAGTGGAAAATGCGTGCAGCCGAGTACCACGGTATCGATGCCATGGTCGCGCAGCGGTTCAACCGTGGCACCGACCAGCGCGCGTACGGCAGGCGTATCAAAGATGTCCTCGTTCTCGAGCCACTGCTCTTGCAGATGTGCGCCCGAGGCGAGCTCGTGCTCAACGACCTCGACAAAGCTCGAGGCAGGGCAGCCGTATACGTCGACGCCGGCATCCAGGTCCTGGATGGCACGCGTGTAAGCGCCTGAGCGAATGGTGAGGTTGGTGGCGAGCACGCCCACCCGGCGCGTGCGGGTGCTGTTGATTGCCGCGCGTGCGCCCGGTGCGATCACACCGATGACGGGGACGTCGAGCACCTGCTGGGCCAAACGCAAGGCCGCAGCGGTCGCCGTATTGCAGGCGATGACCATGATCTTGACGTCGTGCTTCGACAGCCAACGGCCCGCCTGCAGTGCAAACGAGCGCACCTCGTCCTCGGTGCGGGTGCCGTAGGGGCAGCGCTTGGTGTCGCCAAAGTAGTAGACGGACTCGTGCGGCAACGCCGTTGCGATGGCGCGTGCAACCGTCAGACCGCCCAGACCAGAATCGAACACGCCAATCGGGCGCGTGTCACCAGCCAGATTCTCGATATCGGACATGACCTCACCAGATTCTCTCTCGAAAAGATATGGCTCAGAACGATAGGACCGCACTACGAGCGGGCCGCGACGAGCAGCTCTGCCGTTGCCGCCCAGCCATCGACAATCTTGCCGCGCGTGACGTAGGCGTTATCGCAAGCATCCAGGAACTCGGGCGCGCCGGCGCTGGTCAAACCGTTCTCGACCAGGCAGAACGTGCCCACGTGGTCAGCCATGTAGAAGTCGGACTCGGAGTCGCCGAGCGCAAGCGTCTCCTCGCGCTCGATCCCCAGGTGCTCGCAGAAGCGCGCAATGGCAACGCCTTTGTTAAGACCCGCCGGATTGATGTTGAAGGCGCGACCGTCCTCGACGCGATCGAGCTCGAGCGTCGTCGGCTTGGACAGGTGAGTCAGATGGCCGTTGCAAGCCCAGATCAGACCGCAGCCGGCCTCGTCCAGGATGGCCTGAACCTCATCATCGGGCACATCGCCGCGCATGCCGACGGTGACCTCACGGTATTTGTAGCCGGTCGACATGTCGTTGTGATACTCGATCTTGTGCGGCCAGCGGGCGATGATCTTCTCGCACACGCCGGTCTGCTCGATCACCTGGTGCGGCGTGAGGCCACAGGCGGGGTCGTAAGGCATGTCGCCGGTCAGATACTCCCAATCGTTGGCTTTGAGGTCGTACATGACCAGGCCGCCCATCTCACCAATGTAGGAGTTGAGGCCGAGCACGCGCGCGTCCTCGTGGATCATGGTACGGTTGCGGCCCGAGGTGGGAACCACCTGAATACCAGCGCGAGCGAGCGCCACGACGGCCTCGACGAGTTTGGTCGAGGGGTTGCCGTCGTTGTCGCGCAGCACGCACGAGCCGGGTGCGAGCATCGTGGCATCCAGGTCGGTAAAGACGTACTTGACCTTGGCCAAGCGCTCGCGCATCTCGCCCGAAAGCTCAGCGACGGTCGGCAGGGTATTGTGGGACATGGTCACTCCATTACGTAGAAGGGGCTTCTGGTCTTAGGCGTCGTACGCCGCAAGGGTGCGCTTGAGAATCGAACCGTCGCGCTCACAAGGCTCTGGTCCGTTCTTGCGCAGCATACGCTCTTCCTCGCCCTTACCGGTCACGATGACCACGGCAGGACGGACGGTTTCGCGCACGGCAGTCTCGATAGCGGCAACGCGATCAGTCACGATTTGCCAGTTATCATTTCCCTGCGCTTGAACGTTGCGCGCGATCTCGGCGCAAATATCCTCGACATCCTCGGGGCCGGGGTCATCCTCGGTAATCACGATTCGGTCGGCATACTTGCCAGCGGCGATGCCCATTGTGGTGCGCCGATCGACACCCTTACCGCCCGTAGCGCCAAATACAACCGCCAGCTCGCGCTCGGGATAGTTCTCGCGCAAGTCACGCAGGAGCGTCTCGAGGCTCATGCCGTTATGTGCAAAATCGACGATTCCCAAGATTTTGCCCGATACGGACGGATGGAGCTCCATGCGGCCGGGAACGAAGACGCCCTCAAAGCCGTGGACGATACCCTCTTCGGAAATGCCCAGGGCCTCGGCGCAGGCAATAGCGGCAAGCGCATTGGACACATTGAACTTAACCGGCGTGGGAATCACAATGTCGCGCGTAAAGCGGGGCGTGCGCACCGTTGCTGCCACGCCGCAGTCGTCATTACGAATCGCCAGCGCGAGCACGTCGGCACGCTCGTCGGTCAGGGAGAACGTCACCGTACGTTCGCAACGAGATGCCGCCTCGAGCACACGATCGACCTTATCCATATCGAGATTGACCACGGCAAAACGGCTCTGCGAGAAGATTTTGAGCTTGCTGGCAAAGTAATCCTCGAGCGTCGGATGCTCAATCGGCGAAATGTGATCCTCGCCGATATTGGTAAAGGCGCCGACTTCAAAGGCGATCTTGCCCGTGCGCTCGTATTTGAGGCCCTGGCTCGATGCCTCCATAACCAGCCACGGGGCACCCGCCTCCGCAGCATGTGCGATGCGAGACTGCAGCAGGAAGGATTCGGGGGTCGTCAGCTTGGAAGGGCCTGCCTCGATGCCGTCGTCGAACTCAATGCCCGTATTAAGAGCGGGTCGATGACAGCCCGTAAGCTTGGCCTCGTTGGCGAGAATGCCGCGCAGATAAAAGCTACAGGTCGACTTGCCCTTGGTGCCTGTAAAGGCGCAGACCTTCACCTTACCCGACGGATGCCCATAAAAGGCATCTGCCACCACGGCGAGCGTGCGGCGAATATCACTCACAATCACCGCGGGAACATCAACATCGTAATCGACCTCGGAAACGTAGGCCACGGCGCCATCGGCGATTGCCGAAAGCAGGTACTCGCGCTTAAACGCGCGGCCCTTGCAGACGAACAACGTACCCGGACGCACCTGGCGCGAGTCATCAGTCGCAAACTCAATGCGCTGGTCGCACGAAGCGCTCGGTCTGGAAACAACAAGGTCATCTTCCTCGAGCAACTCTATATAGCGCATCAGAGTTAGCTTCTCTTGTGTCGGACTCGACATACAAAGACCTCTCTCGCTAAATTCAGCCTTAAAGGGCAAAAGACGTCCCGCGGCAGAAACGATGAATCATTCTGTATTATCAACCATCCTAATATGCCACCTGGCCTTGCGCGCATTGCAGCCTTCTAAAAAATTGCATGGACTGTGCCGTGGGTTAATAAATGACAACAGTGTCCACCCCGTGTAAAAACAGGGAAATCTGGGTGCTATTCTTTATCCAAATGTCTTGATGTGCCTCATTGACTCACAATGCCGACCCATCATGCCCAAGCAAAGGATTCCAGATGAAACGACACTTCGAACGTCGCCACCGCTCGGCACATGTCCAGTTGACCCGGCGCATCGTCTGCGCCTTCGCGACGATCGTTGTGGCCCTTGCCACCACCATCGGCGCGAGCGGCTGTTCGTCCTCCCAGAACGCCTCGAGCACCTACACACTCGTCGAGAATGGCAAGTTCACCGTCGCAAGTGACTTGGCCACACCCCCGTTTGAATACGTCAACGATTCCGGCGAAGACCAGGGCTTTACCTATGAACTCATGGGCATGATCGCGGACGAGCTCGGTCTGGAGCTCAACTACTTGCCGGCGCAAAAGTTCGACGGCATTATCCCCATGGTCAAACAGGGTGTAAAGACCGATGTCGGCGCATGCAACATCACGATTACCGACGAGCGCAAGGAAGAGGTCGACTTCACCGACCCCTATATCGACTCCAACCAGGGCGTCGCAGTTGCAAAGAACACTGGATACGACACGGTCGACAGCCTCAACGCACCGGGCGTCAAAATTGCCGTGCAGTCGGGCACCACATCCGAGGAGTGGGCAATCGAGAACCTGCCGCAGGCAACCACCGTCAACTTTGACGACTGGACGGCAGCCTTCACCGCCGTCATGAGTAGTCAGTGCCAGGCGGTCGTATGCGATCTTCCCGTTGAGCAGTGGATGGTTTCGAACTCCTTTACCGGTATGGAGATCATCAAAGAGGTTCCGACGGGCGAGCAGTTTGGCATTGCCGTCTCTAAAGACAACCCCGAGCTGACACAGGCCATCAACGATGCCCTTGTCAAGATCAAGAGCTCCGGCGCCTATGGCAAACTGTACGAGAAGTGGTTTGGCATGGCACCCACGAGCGGGGCCGATAACAAGGATGTCTCGAGCTCAGACGACGCGACGGGCGCTTCACTTGCCGTCACCTCGGCGACCGCCAAGTCAAACGAAGACAGCGGCAACGGCGTGCTCGGCGGCATCGCAACCCGCCTGACCTGGGAAGCGACAACGGGTAGCGACGAGGGCGACGTTTCGCAAATTGAGTTTGAGCTGCCCGAGGGCGGATCGTTTGAGAGCACCGATGTTAAGGTCACGCTGCTCGACGGACTGAACCAGACGGGTGTCAAGGCATCGTGCTCGCTGGACGGCTCAAAGCTCGTCATCAAGTTCGCCGATCCCGTCGCTGCCGGCTCGCAGATTCGCGTTGTCGTCCCCGACGTCGTATTCCCGAGCAACGCGGGTGCCTATGCCGTCACCGGCAGCTATGTCGCCGACGGCGACAAGCGAGATCTTCCCGAGAGCCCCACCATCAGTGTCTCGGAGAGCACCATGGTGCAAGAAATCGTCGCCTGGCTCGATGCCCAGCCTTGGGTTGCCGCGTGGAACTCCAACCCGTTTTTGGGCATGTTCAGCAAGCCGCAGATTGTCGTCACCTCAATCGCCTCGCTCTTTAAGGGCTGGGGCATAGCACTTGCCGTGACCGCCATCGGTTTTCCGCTCGCCATCCCCATCGGCTTGCTGTTTGCCTTTATGAAAATCAGTCATAGTCGCATGCTGCGCGGCATCGCCGTGACATACATCAACGTCCTGCGCGGAACCCCGCTCTTCCTGCAGATCTACATTGCGTTCTTTGGGTTCCCCATGATCGGTCTCAACGTGCCCAATCTGCCGCTCGGCGTTGGCGTGCTAGCCATCAACTGCTCGGCCTATCTTGCCGAGATTTTCCGTGCCGGCATCGAGAGCGTACCGCCTGGTCAATCGGAAGCTGCCTACTCGCTTGGCATGACTTGGTCCCAAGTTATGTCACGCATCGTGATCCCGCAAGCCGTACGTTGCGCTATACCGACTATGACCAGCGAGTTCGTTATGCTGTACAAGGACACGTCGCTGCTTTCGAGCGTTGGCGTCATGGAGCTCATGCTGTTCTCCAAAAACCTCACGGCCACCACGGGCAACATTACGCCCTACATTTGCGCCGCACTTTACTATCTGGTCGTGACGATTCCGCTCATCCACATCGTCACCAAGGTGGAGCACCGTCTCGCCGAGCGCAGTAAGCGCTAACCGCTCATACATAGCATTCGCAACCACGGCCCGCCGCTTCGTCTGAAGATCGGGCCGTGGTTTTTTCGGTTCGCTCGGCGCTTATGCCCTATCACGAAACAAAAGATTGGCATGATAGTAAAGATTATTTGACATCAGCTGCCACAATCCTTGCGGCAGTACACCTGAGCCGTCAGCAGAAAGGATCTTGCATGTGCGGTTTTGTCGGTTTTACCGGTACAGATGAACAGAGTGAGCTGGTTCTCACGGCTATGATGAATCGCATCATCCACCGTGGTCCCGATATGGGCGGCCAGCATATCGTCGACAACGTTGCCCTTGGCTTCCGTCGTCTTTCGATTCTTGATCTTTCCGAAGCTGGAGCTCAGCCCATGTCGAGCGACGACGGCAAGGTCACGATTGTCTTCAACGGAGAGATCTACAACTTCCAGGAGCTTCGCGCCGAGCTGGAGGCAGCCGGCTACGCCTTCCACTGCAACGCTGATACCGAGGTCCTGGTACACGGTTACGAGGAGTGGGGCGAGGACCTGGTCAACCGCCTGCGCGGCATGTACGCGTTCGTGATTCACGACCAGAACAAGAACAAACTCTTTGGCGCTCGCGACATCTTTGGTATCAAGCCGTTCTATTACTACCAGGCATCCGATGGCTCGCTGCTGTTTGGCTCCGAGATCAAGAGCTTCCTGGACCATCCCAAGTTTGAGAAGGCTGTCAACCACGACGCGCTGCGCCCCTACCTGACGCTGCAATTCCCCGCCACGGAGGAGACCTTCTTTAAGGGCGTGTTCAAGCTTGCCCCGGCGCATTGCTTTACGTATGACCTGACGACCAACACCATGGACATCAAGCGTTACTGGAGCTGTGACTTCACCGACGACAACTCCAAGACCTTCGAGGAGTACGTGGACGAGTGCGACAAGGTCGTGCACGAAAGCGTCGCCGCGCACCGAATCGCCGATGTTAAGGTGGGCTCGTTCCTTTCTGGCGGCGTGGACTCCAGCTACATTGCCGCCTGTCTCATGCCTGACACCACGTATTCTGTCGGCTTTGATTACAAGAACTTCAACGAGACCAACTACGCTGCCGAGCTTTCCGACAAGCTGGGCATCAAGAACGTCCGCAAGATGATTACCGCCGACGAGTTCTTCGATGCACTGCCCGATATCCAGTATCACATGGACGAGCCGCAATCGAACCTGTCCAGCGTGCCGCTGTACTATCTGGCGCAGATGGCTTCCGAAGAGGTCACCGTCGTCCTTTCGGGCGAGGGTGCCGACGAGCTGTTTGCCGGCTACGAGTGGTACGAGGACACCCCCGAGATGCGCTCCTTTAAGAAGCGCGTGCCGCTCGGCGTACGTCGCGCCCTGGGCTCGCTCGTTCAGCATCTCCCCTACTTTAAGGGCCACAACTTCCTGACGAAATGCGCCGAGGTTCCCGAGCGCTGGTATGTGGGTCAGGCAAAGGTGTTCGATCCCTCCGAGGTCGACGAGGTGCTCAAGCCCGCTTATGACACCGGCAAGAACGCCGCCGAGATGTGCGCCGAGTACTACAAGCAGGTTCCCAACTGCTGCGAGCTTTCCAAGAAACAGTATCTGGATATGAACATGTGGCTGCCGGGCGACATCCTGCTCAAGGCAGACAAGATGTGCATGGCGCATTCTCTGGAGCTTCGCGTCCCGTTCCTGGACAAGAAGGTCATGGAGTTTGCCGAGCACATTCCTGCCAACTACCGTGTTAACGAAGAAGGCTGCAAGCTCGTTCTGCGTCACGCTGCCAACCGTACGCTGCCCGACGAGTGGGCAACGCGCAAGAAGGTGGGCTTCCCCGTACCGGTCAAGTTCTGGCTGCGCGAGCAAAAGTACTACGACTACGTAAAGGAATACTTCACCGCACCGTGGGCTGCCGATTTCTTTGACACCGATGCGCTCATGAAACTGCTTGACGATCACTTTGAGGGTCGCGCGCTCAACCAGCGCAAGATCTATACCACGTTGACGTTCCTCATCTGGTACAAGCGCTTCTTTATCGACGAGGACAAGGGCGCCGAAGTCGCCGCGTAAGTTTCGTTATGAATTAGCGGTGAACAGCACGGGGTTTCCGCTATACTCAATCCCTGCGGGCGATTGGCGCAACGGTTAGCGCAGGTGCTTTACACGCACAAGGCTGGGGGTTCGAATCCCTCATCGCCCACCACTTGATTGAAAAGGCTCCCAGCGATGGGGGCCTTTCCTTTTTGGGCCCCGTGCAGAGGGATTCGAACCCGCAAGGGTGCGGAGCTGAGGAAACGCGAAGCGTTTTCCAGCGTAGCACGCGAGGAGCGGAGGCCCGAAGCGAAAGCGGGCGGCGAAATGGACCCTTGGCGAATACCCATGTGCAAAAAATGCCAAATATGAGTACTGCTACCTTTTTGGTAGCAGCGTTTTCGAAGTCATAAAAGGCAAATCCGACATTAGAACGACGACTGATAGTCCAGTTAAGCCAATTTAGTTACTGCAAAACTGGACATATGTGGCCCAACTCATCTAAAAACGCCTAATTTATATGTTACGAAGTTAGTGCCCGTACTCATATTTGCCACTTTTTGCACACGGCCTATCCCAGCCATGGTAAATCGATAACAAAACGGGCTCCAGACCGCTGAATCGTGCCGCATATGGCACGTCCGCAGTCCGGAACCCGGTCCAAATTGAGTTATTGCGCTGTGTTAGGCCAAAACGTCCGACAAAATCTCGATCAGGTTGTCCACGTCGGCTTCCTCGCAGACGAGTGGCGGCAGGAAACGCAGCGTATGCGCACCCGTAGCGTTGATCACGGCACCGGCGGCCAGCGCGCGGGCAACAACATCATGCGCGTCGCCCGCGGCATCATCCAAATCACAGCCGAGCATCAGGCCACGGCCACGCACCTCTACCACATGCGGAAGCTTAGCCAGCGCCTGCTCCATATAGGCACCCACCTTGGCAGCATGGTCGGCATAATCGCCGCGCACAAGCGCGGAGAGCGTCGCGGCGCACGCCGCGACGGCCAAGCAGCTACCGCCAAAGGTCGAGCCGTGGTCGCCCGGCTTAAACACGTCGGCAATCTCCTTCTTTGCCACGACGGCACCCATGGGCACGCCATCGGCAATGCCCTTGGCTAGGCTCATGATGTCGGGCTCCACGCCATAGGTTTGGAATGCAAACGGCTTGCCGGAGCGGAAGATGCCGCACTGGACCTCGTCGGCGATAAGCACGGCGCCCACTTCGTGTGCCAGGTCGCGCGCTGCCGTCATAAACTCCTCGGTCATGGGGTGCACGCCACTCTCACCCTGGATCGGCTCGAGCATCACGGCGCAAATCTCGCTCCCCAGCTGCTTAAAGATCGCACGCAGCTCGTCCACATCGTTGGGCGTGCAGGCCACAAAGCCACCCGGCAGCGGGCGGAAGCTGTCCTGCAGCCAATCCTGCATGGTAGCGGCAATGGTCTCGAGCGTACGGCCGTGGAAGCCGCCGCGCATGCACACGATGGTGTTGCCGCCATTACCGGCACGCTTGGCGTACAGGCGCGCGAGCTTCATCGAGCCCTCGTTGGCCTCGGCGCCAGAGTTGGCAAAGAAGGTCTCCCAAACCTGCTCATCCGCAGCCGGGGCACCAAGAGCAGCTGCCGTGGTCTCATCGCCGGCGACAATGGCATCGGCAAGCACGCGCGCACCATCTACGTCGTCGTTAGCAAGCTTGGACAGCAGCGCCGCGACCTGTCCGCGCTGCTCGATGTAGAAGTAATTGGAGACATGCATGAGCTTTTTGGTCTGTGCCTCGAGCGCCGAGAGCACGGCCGGGTCGCCATGACCTAGGCTGCACACGCCGATGCCGGCAAGAAAGTCGAGGTACTCACGGCCATCGTCGCCGGTGAGCTTCATGCCGTGACCCTCGACAAACTCGACCGGAGAGCGGCCAAAGGTATGCATAACGTAATGGGATTCAAGCGATTGCTGAGCTGCAAGTGACATGAGATGCCTTTCGTTGGGCGCCAGACGGCGCGGGACTATGGGTGCAGGAATGGGGCGGCTGCGGGTCAGCTAGACCGTCTGAAGCTTCTCGACCTCGTCAAGGTTCTCGGTCAGACGCGCAGCAAACGTCGAAAGCGGATGCGGATGCGTATCGAACTCGTAAGCCGTCTCGGTGGAATGAATCACGGTGCCGACGCCGGCATCGGTCAGCAGCTCCAGGAGCAGCGAATGCGGCGTAGTACCGTTAATGATGTGGGCACGAAATACGCCGCCGGTAAGCGCATCGACGGCCGCACGCAGCTTGGGAATCATGCCCTTATCGACCTCGCCGCCGTAGAGCATTTCGTTAACCTCGTCGAGCGTTAGGTTGGAGATAAGCGAGTCCTTGTCGCTAAAGTCCTTGTACAGACCATCGACATCGGTCAAAAAGATCGCCTTATGCGCGTGGAGCGCCGCGGCAACGGCACCGGCGGCGGTATCGGCGTTGATGTTGAAGAAACCGCCGTCCTCCCCCGCCGCGACGGTAGCGATGACGGGGATGTACTCGCTATCGAGTAAGCGCTCGATATAGTCGGTGTTGACGTGCGTCACTTTGCCCACGCGACCGAGCTCGGGGTCGAGCGGCTCGGCGATGAGCGTGCCGGCATCGCTGCCCGACACGCCCACGGCCAGGTTGCCGTGGTGGTTGATGGCAGCAACCAGCTCCTGGTTAACCTTGCCGCCCAGCACCTCGCGCACGATATCCATAGTCGCCGGCGTGGTCACGCGTTGGCCGTTCTTAAACTCGACGGGAATATCGTAATGGCTCAGCGCCTCGTTGATAGCCTTGCCGCCGCCGTGCACGATGACGGGGCGCATACCGATGATCTTGAGCAAAACGATGTCGCTCATCACGTCGCGGCGCAGCTGCTCATCAACCATGGCGGCTCCGCCATATTTGATAACAACCGTCTTGCCGGTCAGGTTCTTAATCCACGGCAGCGCTTCAAACAGCAGCTGCGCGGTTGCTTCGTTGGATTCGCTCGAACGACAATTGCGTGCGAATTTCATAATCTGCCTCGTCTTTCGTATCGTTATCGCGCCGTGCTCCGCTGTCCGCAATCGCGGCAAGATGCGCAGCGTGCCTGGAATCTAGGAACGGTAGTCGCCGTTGATGGAGATATACTCATGCGTGAGGTCGCAGGTCCACACGGTCGTTGCCGCGTCGCCTGCGCCCAGGTCGACCGAGATCACGATCTCGGGCGCCTCGAAACGTCGTAGAGCCTCGTCCTCGTCAAAGGGAACAGTCAGACCGTCGCGACAGACGGGCATGCCCATCATGTCGATAGAAACGTCTTCCTGATTAAACTTCACGCCGCACTTACCAAGCGCCATAGCAACGCGGCCCCAGTTGCAGTCGTGGCCGGCGATGCAGGTCTTAACGAGCGGCGAGTTGGCAACGGCGCGGGCGGCGATATCGGCCTCCTCGTCGTTCACGGCGCCGGTAACGTTGACCGTAACAAGTTTGGATGCGCCCTCGCCGTCGGCGGCGATGTTGCGCGCCAGGCTCTCGCACACCTCGTGCACGGCAAATGCCAACTCGTCAAAGGCATCGGAACCCTCGACGATAGGCTCGGCATCTGCGGCAGCGGCGCCGGAGGCAAGCATGATGCAGGTGTCGTTGGTCGAGGTGTCGGAATCGACCGTTACCTTGTTAAAGGTCTGCTTGACGGTGGAGAGCAACAGGGCGTGGAGCGCCGCCGGCTCGACGGGGGCATCGGTAGTGATGACCGCGATCATGGTGGCCATGTTGGGCATGATCATGCCCGAGCCCTTGCACATACCGCCCACCGTATAGGCATTGCCTGTGTGTCCCGCAGCCTCGCTGACGTAGGACACGGCGTACTCCTTGGAGTGCGTGTCGGTCGTCATGATGGCGCGAGCGGCATCGGCGCCACCGTGGGCGGAAAGTGCCTCGTAGGCAGCAGGAATGGCGGTCTCAAACGTGTCGATCGGCAGAATCTGGCCAATCACACCCGTGGAGGCAACCAGAATCTGCTGGGGTTCGCAGCCGATGACCTGCGATGCAATGCTGCACGTCTCGCGCGCGCATGCAAGGCCAGTCTCACCCGTGGCGGCGTTGGCATTGCCAGAGTTGACCGAAACGCCGGCGATGATACCGTAGCCCTTGTCGGCACCGCCCAGGTTGGCACGGCTCACTTGCACGGGCGCCGCGCAAAAGCGATTGGTGGTAAACACGCCGGCACCGGGACAGGGTTTATCGGGCACGACGAGCGCGTAATCCAGACGCTCGGGGTTCTTGCGGAACCCAGCGTGGATGCCCGCAGCTTTAAAACCAGCCGCAGCCGTAACGCCACCCTCGACGGCGCGAATCTTGATATCAAACAGCTCGGTATTCATCGTCTTCATGACTCCTTATGTCAAACAAAAAACGGACATCGGTTGGTGCGCCATGCCAGTCGTAATCATGAGACCAGCTTAAGAGTGGCGCCCCACTCGATGCCCGACTACCAAATCGTTAACAATCGAATGTGCTACACTGGGCACGCCACTGTGGGCAAGCCTCGTCGCTCGTCAAAACCAAAGACGATGTTGGCGCACTGGACCGCCTGGCCTGCTGCACCCTTGCACAGATTGTCGATGGCGCCCGTCGCCACCAGAACGCCCGCGCGCTTGTTGAGCGCGAGGCCAATCTGGGCGGCGTTGGTTCCGACGACCGAAGCCGTCTTGGGCTGCTGGCCGGCGTCGAGCACGCGCACAAAGGTGCGTCCAGCGTAGAACTGCTTGTAATAGTCGACGACATCCTCAAGAGCCAGGGAGTCAATGGCCTGCGGCGTGAGCGGCAGCGTCACCGTGGAGAGCAGGCCGCGCTTGAGCGGTGCCAGATGCGGGGTGAAGACGACGCGATCGGTCAGGCCAAGGATTTGCTCAATCTCGGGCGTGTGGCGATGCTTGCCCACGCCGTAGGCCTCCAAGTTCTCGTCGGCGCTGCAAAAATGCGTACGAGCGTTGCAGGACTTGCCGGCACCCGTCACACCGCTGATGGCATCAACGATCACGGGGCCGCTCTGGGCAACCCAGCCGGCGCGCACGGCGGGCGCGGCGGCAAGGCTCGTTGCGGTGGGATAGCAACCGGCGCAGGCGACCAGCACGGACTTGCCGTCAGCATAATCGGATGCGGCGGTCTCCAAGTCCTGGCAGAACAGCTCGGGCAGGCCGAAAGCGCGGGTCTTGAGCAACTCGGGGCTCGTGTGCTCGACGGCATACCATGCCTCAAAGACAGACGCGTCGCTCAGGCGATAGTCGGCCGAGAGGTCAATGCAGGAGACTCCCGCGGCAAGCAGGGCGGGCACCTGAGCCATGGCGGCGGTGTGCGGCACGGCAAGAAAAACCGCATCGCAGCTCTTGAGCTCGGGCGCGTCATGCGTGGTGAAAACCAGATCGCTCGCGCCAGCAAAGCTCGGATACACCGCGGACAGCGGCTGGCCGGCATCGGCGTTGGACGTAATGGCGACAAGTTCAAACTCGGGATGACCGAGCACGAGGCGAATGAGCTCGGCTCCGGCATATCCAGCCGCGCCGACGATTCCAACCTTCAAAGACATATCAGACTCCTTGTCTGCGATTTATGCACCGATGCGCATTTCGCAGCGGTCGTTATGAAGTGGGTTGAAACTTTAGCACCAAAAGATGCATTAACACGTAAATGGTTTACATATTCATGCATTGAAACATTCCCGACACATTCGCTTGAAGGAATTGACAAATGGAGCGGGCCCCGTATTGACCGGCGCTCCTAACGGCGCCGGGCAATACGGGGCCCGCCCATGCGAAAACCAAGTTGTTAGGATGAGCCAGCTGGCTAGAGCTCGACCGGCACCCATTCGTCGTGATTGCAGATAAAAGCCTCGGGATCCTCGACGCTAAAGAAGACGAGCGTGGGGTCGTTAGGCCCCTCATAGTGCTCGCCCAGGCGCTCTAGATGCTTCCACCCGGCTTCGCGCATTTCGTCTAAGGCCCGGTCATCCAAGCCGGCACGCCCGCGCAAGATGAGCCAGCCATGGCCCGGCCACCAACTCGTGGCCTCAAAGCGCTGATTTTGTAGCAGCTCTTGCCACACGTCTTTGGTGCGCGCCGTCACAAACCACAGCTTACCGTCCTGAATCTGAGCAAACGAGAACGGACGCACGTGCGGCTGTCCATCCACGCTCGTCGCCAGATACCACGCCGGCACCGACGTCAGATACTCCAAAACCGTATTCAATCCGTCCACGTTTCCTCCTGTACTAGCTAGTTTGGGAACCTGGTTTGTGCGAGCTAGAGCTCCAGGCGCTCCTCGCTGCCATCGATATCACAGAAGCGCGCAGCAATGTTGCGGACCGAAAAGAAAGCAAGGCGGCCGTCGTTGGCACTCTCGTGTTCCTCGCCAATGCCCACCATGTGCTTAAAACCCGCTTGACGCACCTTGTCGCTCGCAACTGCGTCGTCCTCAAGTGCGGCTTCGCCGGTCAATACGATCCAACATTCCCCCGGCTTCCAGCCCGAGAGCTCAAACTTGGGATTCGCGCTCAGCTCCGCCCACACATCCTTGTCGCGCGACGTGCAAAACCACAACTTACCGTCATCGACCATGGCAAACGAAAACGGCCTCACGCGAGGCTGATGCCCGTCGGCCACATCGGTCGTGGCCAGATACCACGCCGGAATGCGCCTGAGATACGAACAGGCGCGCTCAAGCTGAGCCGTGCGGTCGTTGTCGGTCATAGGGACCCCTTTCTTGCGCTCGAATCGCGCCTAAACAAGTTGAAGATTGATGACGATGACGCAGATGAGCAGCAACGCCGTCACCACCGCCGCCAACGCATCGCCGCGGCCAAATGCAAGCGCATGCAGGCGCGTGCGGCCCTGCTCGCCGTGATAGCAGCGTGCATCCATGGCAGCAGACAGCGTCTCGGCATGGCGGAACACGCCGGTGAACAGCGGAATCGCCACACTGCCGAGCATACGCACGCCGCCGAGCGGGCCCCCCGTCACGCGCGCACCGCGGCTCGCCTGCGCGTCCGCCGTCTGCTTCATCTCGGTGGCAAACTGCGACATAAAGCGCAACGCGATACCCATGATCATGCCGAGCTCGTGCGCAGGAAGTCCCACACGCGCAAACGATGCGAGCAGGCGCTCAAAGCCCGCGGTGAGGTCGAGCGTCGGCGTGGTGAGCGTGATAGCGCTCATACCGGCCATCATCAAGGTCAGGCGGCACGCCATAAAGGCGGCGGAATGCAGCGAGCCCTCGCTTATCTGCAAAAAGCCGAGCTGCCACAGAACGCGCCCGCTCTGGTCGGTAAACAAGTTGAGCACCGCGACCACGACGACGATTGCCAGCAGCGGCGCCATCGACGACAGAACGCGACGAACCGGCACCCGAGACACGGCATAGATCAGCACGACAAACATTGCGACAGGGGCCAGTCCGCGGAAGCCGCCGACGGTCAGCGTCGTGATCAGAAACACAAAGCCCAAGAGCAACTTAGTTCGCGGGTCCAGGCGGTGGATCGCACTATCGCCGGGATAGTAGCTGCCAAACGAAAACGCCTCCATTAGCAGCCCTTCTCTCGCGCGACCGTCTTGGATTTAGCAATGTCCGCGACGTTAGAAGGACCGCCCGAGCGACCGATTAGCAGGTCCACCAACTCGTCTGCCAGCGACTCAACCGTATAAAGGCCGTCAAAGCGCAGCGGCACGCCTGCCTTCGCAAGCGCCAGCGCCATGCGCTGGGCGGCGGGAACACCCAAGCCGATTGATTTAAGCTCATCCGCATGCGCAAAAACCTGAGCGGGCGTGCCCTCGGCAAACACCGTGCCCTCGTTCATCACGACAATACGGTCGCAGCAATTGGCCAGGTCATCCATGCTGTGCGAAACCATGACAACGGTCAGGCCCTCGCGATGGAGTCGATCGATGAGCTCCAGGAAATCACTGCGCGCCGCCGGATCGAGCCCCGCCATGGGTTCATCGAGCACCAGGACTTCGGGCTCCATGGCGAGCACGCCGGCGAATGCCACACGCCGTTGCTGACCGCCCGAAAGCTCAAAGGGACTCTTGTCGCCGACCGTGGAAAGGTCGAGGCCCACGCGCGAGAGCGATGACTCGACACGACGGTCGACTTCATCTTGCGGCAAGCCAAGGTTATGCGGACCAAACGCCACGTCCTGTGCCACGGTTTCGGCAAATAGCTGGCGCTCGGGGTACTGAAACACCACGCCGACCTTGGCCTTAACAGCGGCGGCGTCTTTCTTGTTTGACAGGTCGAGCCCCAGCGCGCAAATGCTTCCCTCCTGCGGACGGATCAGCCCGTTGAGATGCTGGACCAGCGTCGATTTACCCGAGCCGGTATGGCCTGCTAGCCCCAGGAACTCGCCGCGACGCACCGTCAGCGATACATCGCGCAGCGCCCACGGGCTGCTTGGGTCGTTTCCCCAGAGAGCCTGTTTGCTCGATTTGCCCGCAGTGGCCGAGCGCTTATGCCAGCGGCGGCGCTCGCGCGAACTGAGCGAATAACTGTACGAAACATGGGATAGCTCGATGACGGGCTCCGACGCATTGCCCTCGATGTCTACCGGAGCAGTGCCGTCAGCGATTTCCAACTGGGATGCGGAAGACTGCCCCGCGGTGCCTGCCCCACTTCGCTCGGCATAAGTCTGCGCAATCTCGACGACCATATCCGCCTCACGTACCTGCGCGCAAACGGGCACGCCCTTCGCACGAAGCGACCTGCCTAGACGACACGGCGCCGGCATATCCAAGTTGAGCTGCGCAAGTTCGTCCGCCCGCGTCAGGATCTCCTCGGGCGTATCGAGCATGGCAACGCGCCCCGCCCGAAACACCGCGACACGATCGGCCTCGGCGGCTTCTTCCATAAAGTGCGTAATCATCACGATGGTCATGCCGCGATCGTGCAACGCGCGGCAAGCCTTCATGAGGCCCTTACGTCCACGCGGATCGAGCATCGAGGAAGCCTCGTCCAAGATAAGCACGCGCGGCTCCATGGCAAGTACGCCGGCGAGCGCCACGCGCTGCTTTTGTCCGCCCGAGAGCGCATGGGTCTCGTGGCGCTCAAAGCCCACCAGGCCCACGCCCTTCAGCGCCTCGCGTACGCGCTGCGCGATCTGGGCCGATTCAACCCCTAAGTTCTCGGGACCAAACGCAACATCGTCCTCGACAAGCGTCGCCACCAGCTGGTCATCAGGGTTCTGGAACACCATGCCCGCGGTCGAGCGAATGTCGTAGACCAGCTCGGGGTCGGACGCATCCATGCCGTTAATGCGCACCGTGCCTGCATCGGGCTGCAGCAGCGCATTCAGATGCTTGGCAAACGTCGACTTGCCCGACCCATTGCCGCCGAGGATGCAGAAAAACTCACCGTCCTCGATATTCAGATCGACGCCGTCGAGCGCCGGTGCGGCACCGTCATAGCTAAAGGAAACGCCCCGACACTCAATCATGCGCGGCCTTTGACCTGGTCCTTCTTGGGCGTGATGAGATTAGAGACCGCCTTGTACACCGCCAGCGTGAGTACCGAGTTAAGCACGGTCTTGATGAGGTTAAACGGCAAAACAGCGGGAAGCATGAGCGGCAGAATCACATCGGCCGAGCCATACCAGAACCATACGCCAATGGTAAGGTTTGCGACCATAGACAGCGCTGTAGCGGCAATGACGCCGAGCACCAGGCCAATCACGGCACCCTTATAGGTGTGCATCTTCTGGTAAACGATAGCCGCGGGCAGAATGTAACCCAGCGTGGCAACCAGGTTCATAAGCGCGCCGACCCAGTCACCCGTAGTGAGTGCATGGATAACGATAGCCATAGCGGCAACAGCGGTACCGGCACCGGGACCATATGCAAACCCGCACACCATCGCCGGCACCAGCGACGGGTCATACGTCAAAAACGGCGCCGAAGGAAGAATGGGCAGCTGGACGTACATAAACAGGGCGCCCAAGGCGCACATTAACGCCATGGTAACGAGCTGTTTGGTGCTCCACCTATTCGTGTTCTCAAAATGGATATGCTGCGACTGTTCAGACATTAAGATCACCTGCCTCTTTCATCCGGACTCTAACCGTTGGTACTGGGATCTCACCAGTTCAGCCGGCATGCGAACCAACACACGCACGGGTCGCGGACTCATCGGCTCGGTCGCAGACACCTCGCCTGCGCCACGGTGCCCCTTTGGCACCGCCCGATTTACCGCCAGTGGGGAATTCCACCCCGCCCTGAAACAGCAATTGCAAGTGTAGCACCAGTAGGCTTTCGCGCAAGTATGCCAAGGGTAATTTGTGGCGGAGATCAGTTGCCGCAACAACCACGTTCCCCACCCATCCCAAAGTAACGCGCCTTTCGCGGCAAAGCCGCGAAACAGCGACCGGGACACGTATCCCCATCAGCCACGATCTCCGCCCACGCCGACCTCAAGGCCGTAAACGCAGGGAATCCGGGGGCGTGACGGGGTTTCTCTCCGGAACATTCCGCAGGACGCAAAGAGGCTCCGCAGCGCGAAGCGCGATGCGGAGCCTCTTTGCATGTCCGAGGACGTTCCGGAGAGAAACCCCGTCACGCCCCCGGATTCCCGGTGGGAGTTCTAGACCTTGTCGGCCTTAGTACATACCGCCGCCCTGCTGACCAGCGGTAGCAGCAGCGATAGCGTCCTCAAGCTGAGTGTTCTTGGGCACATCGGAGACGGTAGCCTCGGTGATGAGAATCAGGCTGGCGACAGAAGCAGCGTTCTGCAGGGTGACGCGGCTGACCTTGACGGGGTCGAGGACGCCCATCTCAATCATGTCGCCCCACTCGCCGTTGGCAGAGTTGAGACCCTGGCCGGCAGGCAGCTCGGCAACCTTGTCGACCACGACAGCGCCCTCAAAGCCAGCGTTCTTGGCGATGGTAGCGACCGGAGCGGTCAGAGCCTTCTTGACGATGTCGACACCGATCTTCTCCTCGGGGTCGTCGAGCTCAACGGCGTCGAGCGCAGGAGCAGCGTCCATGAAGGCGACGCCGCCACCGGCGACGATGCCCTCCTCGACAGCAGCGCGGGTAGCCTGCAGGGCGTCCTCGACGCGATGCTTGATTTCCTTGAGCTCGGACTCGGTAGCAGCGCCGACCTTGATGACGGCAACGCCACCGGAGAGCTTGGCCAGGCGCTCCTGGAGCTTCTCGCGGTCGAAGTCAGAGGTGGTGTTCTCCATCTCGCCCTTGATCTGAGCGATACGGGCGTCGATGGCCTCCTTGGAACCAGCGCCGCCGACGACGACGGTGTTGTCCTTGGAGATGGTGACGGACTTGGCGGTACCGAGCATATCGGCGGTGATGTCAGCAACCTTCACGCCCAGCTCGTCCAGGGCAGCCTGACCACCGGTGAGGACGGCGATGTCCTCGAGGATGCGCTTGCGGCGATCGCCGTAGCCCGGGGCCTTGACGGCGCAGACGTTGAGGGCGCCACGGATCTTGTTGAGGACCAGGGTAGGCAGAGCCTCGCCGTCGATGTCCTCAGCGATGATGAGCAGGCCACGGCCAGCGCGCTGGACAGCCTCGAGAACGGGCATGATGTCCTGAACGCTGGAGATCTTCTGGTCGGTGATGAGGATGTACGGATCCTTCATCACGGCCTCCATGCGGTCGTTGTCCGTGACGAAGTAAGCGGAGACATAGCCCTTGTCGAACTGCATGCCCTCGACGGTGTCGATGGTAATGTCGAACGTCTGGGAATCCTCGACGGTGATGACACCGTCCTTGCCCACGACCTCCATGGCCTCGGCGATCTTCTCGCCGACCTCGGGGTCACCGGCGGAGATGGTACCGACGGAAGCGATCTGCTCCTTGGTCTCGACCGGCTTGGCCTGCTTCTTCATCTCGGCGACGGCGGCGTTGACGGCCTTGTCGATGCCGCGACGGATGGCCAGTGGGTTGGCGCCAGCGGCGACGTTGCGCAGACCGTCGTTGACGATGGCCTGAGCGAGCAGGGTTGCGGTGGTAGTGCCGTCACCCACGGTGTCGTTGGTCTTGGTGGCGACCTCCTTCACCAGCTGAGCGCCCATGTTCTCGATGTTGTCCTCGAGCTCGATCTCCTTGGCGACGGAAACGCCGTCGTTGGTGATGGTCGGAGCACCGAACGTGCGCTGCAGCGCAACGTAGCGGCCCTTGGGGCCCATGGTGACGGTAACGGCGTCGGCCAGAGTGTTGACGCCCTTGGCAAGCTTAGCGCGGGCATCGGTGTTGAACGTAATGTTCTTTGCCATGGTAGGTAATCCTCCAAAAGAAATGTGACTCGCGTCGCCGCTTCCGAGTCCTATGCGGCGGGCGCGTTCAAAGACGAATCAGAGATTCTGACGAGACTAGGCCTCGACAATAGCGTAGATGTCGTCGGCGCGCATCAGCAGATACTTCTCGCCGTCGACCTTGACCTCGTTGCCACCGAACTTACCGTAGATGACAACGTCACCAACCTTGACGTCCATGGGGATGCGCTCACCCTTGTCGTTGACCTTGCCGGCGCCCACGGCAACGATGGTGCCACGCTGCGGCTTCTCCTGAGCGTTGCTGGCAATATACAGACCAGAAGCGGTCTTCTGCTCGGCCTCGTCGGGCTTGACCAGAACACGATCTGCAAGCGGCTTCAAAGACGACATGCTTGTCTCCTCCTTTTTGGGCCGCGCGGTTATACCACGCGAATTAACCCTTTTTGTTTGCGTACGCGTTGAATGGTACCCACGAATGGCGGGTTATACAACACGGAGTCAAAAAATCTTATTTTTTGGCACTTAGATTTTCTGAATGCCGGGGGATAACTTAGCGATGCCTCCCGTGTGGCTCCGGAGGGGCGGGGCGTAAGGTTTCCTGCTCGGGCAGTCCTGCTCGCACGAAGGCCACATTAAGTGGCCTTCGGCTCGTACGGAACTCGCGATAAACCTTATGCCCCGCCCCTCCGGAGCCACACGGGAGGCAGGTTAACTAATTCGGGCCCGACATTCAGAAAAGTCAGTGCAGCAAAATGGCGATGCAGATAGCGACATGGGCATGGTTTTCGCTGCGCGCACGGGTCCCCTGGGGAGCACCGTGCATTTTTGGGAGTATTCAGCAAGCCAGGACGGCTGCATACACGCCGGACACACCATATTGGTCCCAAGGACGCCTTCGACCGGCGATTTGAGTCGGCAGGCAAACCCCGCCAGGACAAAAAGGCATGCTTCGCGCCGTACCGGAGCCCAAAATGACGTCAATCTCCGCAACGTTACTCAGCCGCAGCGGCACCGGCAGAGCTCGCGGTGCTGAATACTCCGTTTTTTGCACGGCACGGGCGGGGGTACATCAGGATCAGGAAGGACATCCCAGCCTTTTTATGCAATCTGTAATGGGAAGTATGCAAAACACCAAGAGATAGCATTGCTGGTGTCCAAATTGAGCGCGGGGCAGCAGCACCTCCGCCCCGCACCCAAATCCAACAGAGCAGGGACGCTCATGGCGGATCCCCACCAAAACGCAAACGCGGCTCGAGCGCTATCCCAAAAAGGCTGCCCGAGCCGCGCTTAACGGTACGGCATGAATACTTAGCGCTCGTAAATCAAGTTACCTGCCAGGTAGGTGGTCTGAACCTTGGTAGCCTGGAGCTCTTGGGGGTCGATGGTGAGCGGGTTTTGGTCCAGGACTACCAGGTCGGCATACTTGCCGGGCTCCAAGCTGCCGAGGTTTTGCTCGTCGCCCGCTGCATAGGCGCTGCCCAGGGTGTAGTTGCGCAGGGCTGTTGCTGCATCGATGCGCTCGCTCGGCAGCCAGCCGCCCTCGGGCCAGTGGCTTTTGGGGTCCTGGCGCGTGATAGCCGTGTAGAGCACGTTCATGCTGGTAACAGCTGTGATAGGGCTGTCGGTACCGAAGGCTTGGCGAATGCCGCGCTGCTTATAGGTCGCAAACGGCCACATGATGCGGCTGCGCTCCAGGCCCAGATCGCGCTCGGGGCCGCCCGGGTCGAGTGTAATGTGACAGGGCTGGCTCGAGGCAACGACGTTAAACTTGCGTAGACGATCGATGTCCTCGGGCAAGAGGTTCTCCAGATGCTCGAGCGTGTTATGACTGTGCTGGGGCAGGCCATACAGTTCGGCGGCCTCCTCAAAGATATCGAGCGCGGCATGGATGGCACCGTCGCCGATGACGTGGATGCGCACGGTGTGACCGCGCTCCGCGGCAGCGAGGACCAGTTTGCGCATACGCTCGGCCGGAACCGTCAGACGGCCCTGGTCGCCCGGGAAGCGCGGGTTGGTATAGGGCTCGGTGAGATAGGCCGTGTGTTCGCTCGACACGCCGTCGAAGAACTGCTTAAAGCCTGGCGCCGAGAGCAGCGCGTTGTTCGCGTAGCGGGTCTGCAGCTCTTCCAAGCGCGACTGGTCATCCAACAGCGTGGGGAACAGATGGGCGCGGATGCCCAACTTGCCGGCTGCCTGCAGTTTGTCGTAGACGTCGTCGCGGATAAAGTCGCAGCCCGGCATGGGCATGAGCGACATATCGCATATCGAGGTGATGCCCTGCTCGGCCATACGCCTCATTTGATCGGCGTAAGCGCTTGCGATGCGATCCTCCCCCAGCCACTCAAGGCAGCGCGGTAGCAGCTGCATGGCAGCCGCCTCGTGAGCAATGCCCGTGAGTTCGCCGTTTGCATCCTTGTCGTAACTGCCGCCCGCTGGCGGCTCGCTGTCGCGTGTGACGCCGAGCGCCTCGAGTGCGCGGCTGTTGAGCCAAAGCGTGTGCCCGTCGCCCGAATACATAACGCAGGGACGATCGGGGAATGCCGCATCGAGCGACGCCTTGGTAGGATGCTCGGGCGGGTCCCAACGGTAATCACGCCAGCCCTGCGTCACAACCCAAGCGTCGTCGGGCAGGTCCCGGGAAAACTCGAGCGCATGTTGCACCAGCGCCGCCTCGGACGTGCCCATATCCATGAGCATGTACGGCGAGGAACCGACCGAGGTATGGAAGAAGTGCAGATGAGCGTCATGGAAACCGGGGCAGACAAACTGCTCGCCGTAGTCGATAACCGACGTAGCGGCAGGAGCGGCGGCGATCACGTCATCGGGCGCACCGACTGCGACGATACGGTCGCCTGCGATGGCAATCGCCAGCTCGCGGGTGGTATCGATGCCGTCTTGCGCGGTAAAGACGTTCTTGGAGCGGATAATCCGATCGATATGTTGCATGGGCATCCCCATCTCTGGCAGGAAATTCAACACCCCCGAGTGTACTCCCCCGCCCTTGTAACAAAACCCCAAGCGGCAAACGGCAACTTTACCAGCCCTAGCGGCAGGTGGCATACTGGAGAGAGCCTGTACGATTTTGCGATCAACCCAGCAAGGAGCAAATCGACCATGACGAAGACCAAGGCACAGCAGATTATGGCGGCGACCGAGGCTCGCGCGGCTGACGACGTCACCGCGGCCATCCAAGATATCGCTACCGAGTTTGAACCATATATCATCAAGCAGCGCCGGCACTTCCATAAGCACCCGGAGCTGAGCCTCGCCGAGGAGCGCACGACCTCCGACATCGCCAACCAGCTCGACGCCATGAATATCCCCTACGAGCGTCCCCTTAAGACGGGCCTGGTGGCAACGCTTCGCGGCACCGCGCCGGATGCCTACCGCGAGGACGGCACGCCACGCCGCCGCATCCTGCTGCGCGCCGACATCGACGCCCTGCCCGTCACCGAGCAGACCGGCGAGGAGTTCGCCAGCGTCAACGAGGGCTGCATGCACGCCTGCGGCCACGACTGCCATATCGCCATGATGCTCGGAACGCTGCAGATCCTGCGCCATATGACCGACGACATCCACGGCGAGGTCCGCATCGTCTTCCAGCCCAGCGAGGAAAACGGCCAGGGCGCCAAGCTCATGATCGGCACGGGCGTGCTCGACGGCGTCGATGGTGCCTACGCCGCGCATATCTGGAGCGAGGTTGACGCCGGCACTGTAAGCTGCGAGCCCGGTCCGCGCATGGCCAATACCGACTGGTTCCGCATCGATGTCCGCGGCACCTCGTGCCATGGCGCCATGCCCCAGCGAGGTCACGACGCCGTCATGGTTGCCGCCGAGATTGTCAACGCCCTGCAGACCATCGTCTCGCGCGAAATCAGCCCCTACGAGCCGGCCGTCATCACCGTCGGCGAGCTGCACGGCGGCACCGCGCGCAACGTTATCGCCGGCACGGCCTACCTCGCCGGCACAGTGCGCACCTACGGCGATTCGACCCACGAGGAAATGCCGGAGCTCATGCGCCGCATCGTGGAGCATACCGCGGCCGCCCTGGGCGCCGAGGCAGAGCTCACCGACTACACCATCGCCAACTACAAGGTCGAAAACGACGCCGCCTCGAGCGAGCGCTGCCGTCAGGCTGTAATGAAGTGCCTGGGCCCCACCGGCCAAGGCCATTATCGCGGCACGCTTTCGGGCGAGGATTTTTCGGAGTACCTGCGTCGCGTACCGGGCGTGCTCGCCTTTGTAGGTACGCGCAACCCCAAGATTGGCGCCACGTACGCCCAACATTCCTGCTTCTACAAGATCGACGAGACCGTGCTGGCAAAGGGCTCCATGGTGGCCGCCCAGTATGCTATCGACTTTTTGGCCGAGCCCACGCAAGAGGAGCTCGACGGCCCCACGATTACCGCGGTCGCCGAAACCAACCCCGATCTGGCCGCCAAGTTGCGCTCTGCCAAGGCGACGACCGCCGAGGCTCGCGACGCCATCCATGATGCCCGAACGGCTCGCCATGCCGCGATCAAGGGCATCCACGACGCACGCGCTGCTGCACGCCGCGAGGAGAAGCACGACGAGTAGTCGATTCGCTGGCATCTCGCAGTCATAGCCACATCGCGATGTCAAAGCGGGGGCGGACGTTTCGACACGTCCGCCCCCGCTCATTCTTCAAGCGCTATTTCTACTATTTCTACCCCGTCCCCAAATGGCAGACGGCATGGCTACTCGTCCTGAGGGTCCTCGTCGGAGCTTGGCTCGGACGCCGGCTCAGGTGCAGGTGCCGGCTCAGGCTCAGGCGCAGGCTCGGGCTCAGATGCCGTCTCAGGCTCGGGCGCCGGTTCAGACTCGGGCGCCGGCTCAGGCTCGGTCGCGGGAGCGGGTGCAGGCGCCGGCGAAGCATCCGGAGCACCGTAACCCGAAGGAGCGGACTTCTTCTCGAAGGGCAACACAAAAGTCAGGACGTCGTCCTTATCCTCATCGGCCCACTCGCTTGCATAGCGTGCGGCCCAATAGCCAACG